>JAFTIA010000108.1 GCA_017457105.1 Lentisphaeria bacterium
AGTTGGGGATGATGTAACCGACACTGCCGGGGCCGAGTTCCGGGTCAGGACGCATATCCGGACTGAAATGCCCCACCTCTTTAAGTTCACTTTCAATGCCGTTGGAGAAAAGTTTTATCCGGGTGCCCCGTTTGAAAACTCCCCGCTGCACCCGCACAAAGTTCACCACTCCGCGGAAGGTGTCGTAACGGGAGTCGAAAATCACTGCCGCACAACCTTTCTCATCACTTACCGTCGGCGGCGGTATCCGGTCGATCACCGCCCGGAGCAGTTCCGCCACGCCTTCGCCGGTCTTGCCGGAAACCATCAACGCTTCTTCCCGGGGCAGAGCGAGGATCTCTTCCATCTGTTCATAACACAAGGGCAGGTTGGCTGCCGGAAGGTCGATTTTATTGATGATGGGGATGATCTTCAAATTCTGCCGCATGGCAAGGGTAACGTTGGCAACTGTTTGCGCCTGAACCCCCTGTGTGGCGTCAATGAGCAGGATCGCCCCTTCGCACGCCCCGAGGGAACGGCTGACTTCGTAGGAAAAGTCCACGTGTCCGGGAGTGTCGATAAGGTTGAATTCATAGGTTTCACCGTCTTTTGCGGTATAACTCATGCGGACGGGGTGGGACTTGATGGTGATCCCCCGTTCCCGTTCCAGATCCATTCCGTCCAGCAACTGTTCCTGCAGATCCCGCTGGGCGACCGTGTGTGTGTATTCCAGAAGCCGGTCTGCCAGCGTGGATTTCCCGTGGTCAATATGGGCGATGATACAAAAATTGCGAATATGTTTAAGATCCATGATACTCCTCTATTTCATTTAAAATAATATAGCATATTTACAGGAAATATCAACCGGATGCACTCTGAATCATTCCGGAGGAACCTTGAAAACTGTTTCGCCGGATGATATAGTACACTCTGCGTTTTGTGTATCCGGCTGTGTCTGCCGGATTGCCGGGAAATGGAGTTTTATGAAAAAGATTGTGATCAAGCTTCTGTTTTTTGCCGGAATATTGGTTCTCCGGGCTGCGGACGTGATGATTTACGGGGAGCGTACTTTGTTTGCAGAGCAGCTGGCCGCCCGGCTGAAACAGCAGGGGATGACAGTGGATGTGGCTCGGCATGGTGATTTTTCCGGTTCCCGTCTGGTGATCCTGCCTCCGGAAACACCGTATCCTGATGAGATTTCTGCCAAACTGCGGCTTTATCAGGGGGCGTTGATGGTGATGGGGCAAAAAATCCCTGCGGCGTCTTCTGCTGAAAAACTGCTGGTGGACTGGCGGACTGAATCGTTCCGGCTGCGGGGGGATAAAAACGGCTTTCGTACACAGGAAAAAAATGGCTTTATTCAGGTGCGGAACTCTTATTTCAGAGATGGCTCCATTTATCTGGAAATGAATGATATTGCACTTGCTCCGGGGAGTGACTGTTTGAAGTTTCAGGTGTCCGGCGGGGCGGATTCAGATTTGCTTTCAATAGCTGTAACGGCCCGGAACGGTCGGCAGTTTGTGAGTTATGTGCCTTTGTCCGGAAGGATGAAGACGGTTGTTTTGCGGTATGCGGATTTTCTGGCTCTGCCGCCGGATGCCGTGCCGTGGGAGGAGTTCAGCAGCCGGGAACGCCCTCCGGAACCCTGGCTTTCTGATGACCGGCTTGTGCCGGAGGAAATTTCTTCTGTTGCCATAGGTCTTTCCCGGCGGCACATGTGGTGGGATAAAGGCGGCTCTTTTCTGATTGGTCCCGTTTACTGCGGAAAATCCGGTGTATCTCATTCCCGGAGCGGATATGCCCGGCGGTTTGAGATCCCGTATGCAACCATTGGAGTCACCGTGCCGGATACCGCTTTTGATCCGGCAGACGGAGCTGTTGAAAAAAAGGGAAAGGATTTTCTGATTTCGGCCGTTCCGGAAAATCCTGTGGATCACGGCGCATTGAACCCATTTTCTGTAAAAGGTTTCCGCACCGTTCCCGCCCCTGTAAAAATTTACGGGAGGGAAGCGAATGACCGGGTTTTTGTTCCTGTGATCCGGGAAAAGGCGGAACGGCGTATCCCTCTTTTGCTGGACTCTTCCGGTGAGGCTGCCGGCATGGTGATTTTGCCTGCTGATACGCAAAGCGCAGTCCGCCCCATGGCAATATTCGGACTGCCGGGATCGGCTTATCTGCAAAATACCGGGTTGATGGATTTGGCGGGGAAAACCGCACGGTATCTTCTCCGGTCGCCGCAGATCCGGATGGTCATGCCCTGTTTGCGGGAGGGGAAGATGACGGTGCGGGTGCGGGTACATCACCCCGGAGAAAACAACCTTGCTGGAACGGTGGCTCTCCGGGTGGGAAAGCTGCCTCCTGTTTTCCGCAGTATCACCCTTGCACCCGGTAAAACCCGGGAGATCCAGCTGACTTTGCCGGAGGTTCCGGAAACTTTTGATTTGACCGCCTTTGACTGGCGGGTGGAATTGCAGACCTCCGCCGGTAACGATGTCTGGCAGGACCGGACGGATGCCCGGCGTTCAGCGGAATTTTTGGCGGAGCATTTGCTGCAATTGGCAGGAACGCACGCTGACGGCAGATTTTCCCATCACTTTTTTGCAGATGTTTACGGCGCCCGGGCGATGGTTGTTCTCGGGCGGCCGGAGTGGCGGCTTGCCGCACGGCGCATGATCCACGGCATCGTAACGAGGCAAACCCCGGAAGGGGCTTTCCCCATGGGATATGGTGAACAGAAAAAAATATCCTGGGTGGCTGACAACGGGACGGCGGCACTGGCGATCGTGGATTTTGCCCGCATGTTCCCGGATCTGCGGAAGGAATATCTTGCTTCTGCCAAGCGTTTTTATGCGTGGCGGGAAACATTTTATATAGACGATGCCCGGGTGGAAAAATTGAAAAGGGAATTCGGCAAAGATCCCGCACATATCCGGAAAGGATTTTACGGCATCGGTTACAATGACGGGCCCTTTTACGGGAAGGGGGCGAAGTTCGATATCGTCAGGCGGATCGAAAGGGGAAGTGCCTGGGTGAACGGGATCTCTATGGCATCTCTGCCGCTTTACTGGAAATTGACCGGGGATGCGGCGGTGCTTTCTCTTGCGCGGCGGAATTTGCAGGAGTATCTGGCAGGCCGCCCGCAAATCAATTTTTTCAGCGGAGAAGCATTGATCCACATGTATTGCTATTTGCCGGATGCGGAGAGCAGGGCGTTGGCAGAAAAGGCATTGCGTGAAAAATTCATTCCCGGGCTTTTTGACGGAAAAAAGGATTATGTCCTGCTGGACAAGGGCGGGCGCAGGTCGCTGGATACATTGATCGCTCTTTATTGCCGGAATAACGGTTTTGAAAATACACCGCAAATGCGGGCGTATCTATTGCGGAATATCTGGTTTGCTTGTTCCCATTCTCTGCCGTGGTCTGTACACCGGGTGGGGGGATATTTTGACCACTCTTCCCACGGCTCCTCCATTGCCGCCGCCCGTTATGCCGGCTCCATGTCACTGATTTGGCTTGCGGAATTGCTTTTGCCCGGGAGTACGCTGCAGAATGTCCGTTGAGCATGTCCGGTTCAAAAAAATTCTGCTTGCCGCTTGCAAAATCCGGCTCCGGCGTTATTGTATGCCCGGTGAAAATTTGATAAATCGGAGGGTTTTACTGATGAAAAACGGTTTTTTATATTTACTGGCTGTTCTTTTTTGCGTGTTTTCTGCCGGTTGCGGGAAGAGTGAAAAAGTTTCGGGGGCACTTGCGGTGGCCGGTGTGCCTCCTGTGGCTTATCTGGCAGAACGGATCGCCGGGGAACCGGTGCGTTCTGCGTTGCCGGAAGGGCGCAGTCCCCATGATTTTTCGCCTCAACCGGGGGATGTCCGGTCAGCGGCGGGAGCCCGACTCTTTTTTGTTACCGGAATGCCTTTTGAGGAGTTGATGTCCAAATCCGTCAAGGCAAGTCCCGTCAAAGTGGTGGATGTGACCCGGAAGATCCACCGTATTCCGCTGGAGGGCGGGAGTTGCGGTCATGAAGGCCATGATCACGATCATGATCATCATCATGATCATGCGGCTATGGATCCCCATGTCTGGCTTTCGCCTGCAAACTGCCGGATCATTGCGGAAAATATTTTGCAGGCGTTGAGCAGCGCAAATCCGGAGAAGCGGGCTTTTTATGAAGCCAATTACAAAAAACTTGTTTCGGAATTGGATGCCGCAGAAAAGACCATGCTTGAAAAACTTGCTCCTTATAAAGGGCGGAGTTTCTTTGTGCATCATCCGGCATTCGGCTATTTTGCCGCCGGGGCAGGGCTGAAACAGCGGTCCATTGAATTGGGCGGCCGTGAACCTTCGCCCGCCCAGCTGGCTGATGTGATCCGGGAGGCCCGCAGTCAGCAGGTGCGCACGGTATTTGTGCAGATGCAGTTCAATCCGGCTTCTGCCAATGCACTTGCCAAAGCCATTGGCGGCACGGCGCAGGAACTGGACCCGCTCCAGCGGGATGTGATTGCCAATTTTCACGCTCTGACCGCAGCTCTGGTGAAAGGGTTCGGCGGAAAATGAGTATGGAAAATATGATTGAGATCCATGATCTTGACTTTGCCTATGAGGGTGGAGCGACAGTTCTGGAAAAGGTCGATTTGACCATTAAAGAAGGGGAGTCTGCCGGGATCATCGGTCCTAATGGCGGCGGCAAAAGTACGCTTTTAAAATTGATTTTGGGATTGATCCAGCCCAGCAGCGGATCTATCCGTGTTCTTGGGCTGCCTCCGGTGGAAGCCCGGCGGTGGGTGGGCTATATGCCGCAGTATCACCAGTTGGACAGTGCTTTTCCCGTGCTTGCAGAAGAAGTTGTTTTGCAGGGCACATTGCACCGTAACGCCTGGGGGCGATATCCGGCGGCGGCGAGAAAGGCGGCGGCAGATGCTCTGGAGGAAATGGGGATCGCCAATCTTGCGAAGCGCAGTTTTGCCGAACTTTCCGGCGGACAGCGGCAGCGGGTCCTGATCGCCCGTGCGCTGGCGGGACATCCCAAACTGCTTCTTCTGGATGAACCCACTGCCAATGTGGATCCCGGAGCGGAAGAGCAGTTTTATGCTACACTGAATTGTTTGCGCCGTTCCATGTCCATTCTGACGGTTTCCCATGACCTCGGATTTGTCAGCCGGGAAATCGACCGGGTGATCTGTGTCAATAAACATGTGGTCGTCCACGAAGGCGGCACGCTGGATCAGGCAACAGCGGACCGGATCTACCGTCACGGGGTCCATCTGGTGGAGCATCAGCATGGTTGCTTCTGCAACTGCGGCGGCAGGGAGGTGCATGAATGAATCTTTTGCAGGACTTGATGTCGCCGGAAATGGCGTTTATGCGTTGTGCATTGCTGGTCGGTCTTCTGGGCGGCGTGGCCATGGGGATCGTGGGAACCATGGTGGTCACCCGCCGGATCACCTCTATTGCCGGAGCCATTGCTCATGCGGTTTTAGGGGGGATCGGTGCGGCTCTTTATTTACAGCGTGTCTGGCATGTCGCCTGGGCTCAACCGCTCCTCGGGGCTGCGGTGGGGGCTGTGGCGGCGGCACTTTTGATCGGGCTGGTCAGTTTGTATGCCCGTGAACGGGAGGATACGGTAATCAGCGCGGTTTGGGCATTCGGGATGTCTATCGGGCTGCTTTTTCTGGACCGGACGCCGGGATATGTGGATTTTCAGGGATATCTCTTCGGCAACATTCTTCTGCTTTCTTCTGCCGATGTGTGGTGGACGGCGGCTCTGGATGCGGTGATCGTGATCCCGACGGTACTCTTTTTCAATCAGCTTCTTGCCATGTCTTTTGACAGTACCTTTGCAGAATTGCGGGGGGTGCGGGTTCGGCTTCTTTATCTTTTGCTTCTGATCGGGACGGCTCTCACGATCGTGTTGATGGTGTATGTGGTGGGGATCATTCTTCTTATTGCACTTTTGTCGCTTCCGGCTGCTGCGGCGGGTTGTTTTGCACGGCGTTTGCGGACGATGATGATGCTTGCGGTGTTGTTCTGCTGGCTTTTTGTGGGTTCCGGGCTGGTGGCAAGTTATGCGTGGGAAATGCCCAGCGGGCCGGTGATCGTATTGTTTGCGATCAGCGTGTATCTGCTGTCGGCAGCGGTAAAATGGGCGATCGGGAAATATCATGGAAAAAAAGCAGACCAGCTTCGTCGTTAAAATCAATGATGAACAGCGGCAGCGATTGGAGGCCGTGCTTCAGGAAAAAGGGTGGGATTTCTCCGACGCTCCTTATGCTTACTGGAAAGTTTCCGGTCCCAAAATCAATCTGGTGGCATATTGCAGCGGAAAATTGACCGTGCAGGGCGGCAATGCCGCTGAATTTGTGGAATTTACGCTGGAACCGGAAATTCTGGGGGCTTTGCTGGATGCCGGCGGGAACAGCGGGGCATTGGCAAATTTGGATAAAACACCCCATGGCGGCGTGGATGAAAGCGGAAAAGGGGATTTTTTCGGACCTCTGGTGGTGGCGTGTGTTTTTTCGGAAGGGGAAGTGGCAGAACGCCTCGCCGCTGCCGGAGTGTGCGACTCCAAAATGATTTCGTCCGATAAAAAAATTTACGAATTGGAAAAACAGATCCGAGGAATCTGCGGCGACCGGTGTAATGTTCTGCTTTTGCGGAACAATACCTATAACCGGCTGTATCGGCAGATCGGTAATCTGAACCGTCTTCTGGCGTGGGGACACGCCCGGGTGATGGAAAATATTTTAAATGTCCATCCGGAATGTCCCCGGATGCTTTCCGACCAGTTTGCCCGGGAGGATGTCATGCGCCGGGCTTTGCTGGAAAAGGGACGGCAGATCCGCTTTGAACAGCACACCAAGGCGGAAAGTGATGTGGCAGTAGCCGCCGCCTCCATCCTTGCCCGGGCGGCATTTATCCGGCAGATGGATGCCATGAGTCAGGAGTTTGGCATCAAATTGATCCGCGGTGCAGGTCCGCAGGTCCGTCTTGCTGCCGTACAACTGGTGGAAAAATATGGACCGGATGTGTTGGAGGAGTGTGCCAAGGTGCATTTCAAGACTTATAACGAGGTTCTGGGGTTGCCGTTGGAAGATTAAACAAGTTTTTTTCCATCCTTTGTTTGCGAATGTGCCGATCAGGATATACATTAATAAGGCAGTATTGTTATTACAGGAGAAAATAGAATGTTGAAATGGAGTTTGCCGGTTGCCGGTTTAATGTTTGCTGTGTTGTGCGGCTGTGCGCCGCAGTCCGCCAGTCCTGAAAAGTATTTTCAAACAGCCAGCAAGATCGGCTGGTCCATTCCGGTTGCCGAGGTTCTTCAGCAGCCGCTGGATGCCAAGATCTATACCCGCTACACATTGTGGAGCAAAACAAAAGATATTTCTTCCCTGAATATCCAGCAGGGGCGGATTTTGCCGCCGGGATCGGAAGTGGAGGCCATTTATGCCGATGAGCGGCTGCTTCAGCTCAAAGATGCCAAAGGGCACGAGTATAACATTTATTTTGAGCCCGGGGAACAGCTTTGTGATATGCGGGCCTTCATCCGGCAGTTGTTGACTTTGCAGGCGCCGGATAAGGAGTTTGCAGACATCCGTCCTGCCATGCTACCCTATGTCATGCGGGGTGAAGTCGTTCCCGGGATGAACCGGCGTGAAGTGACTGCCGCCTACGGGCCGCCCGCCAAAAGCCGGACCCCGTTTCCGGTGAATGATACCTGGATCTACTGGATCACACCGGATCAGACGATCCGGGTGGTGTTCCGGGGGGATACGGTGCGTTCCATTCTGAATGTCAACGAGGGTGATTATGTGCGCTGAAGCAGTTGCGGCAGTGTTTACTGCGGAAGAGTTCCTTGCTGCGACTGGCGGCAAATGGCAGGAAGACCGTTCTTTTGAAGGCAGTTTGGCATGTTATACCGATACCCGCCAGCCGGGACATGGTCGGATTTTTCTGGCTCTTTCCGGAGAAAAGTTTGATGGTCATGATTTTCTGGCGCAGGCGGTGGAAGCCGGAGCAGAGGCTCTCTGCATTGCGGAAAAAAACTGTGGAAAACTTCCTGCGGATTGCCGTGTGCCGGTGCTGCTGGTGGAGGATACTCTTGCGGCATATCAGAATATCGCCCGTTTTCACCGGATGCGTTTTCCGGAGTTGAAAGTGATTGCCGTAACCGGCAGCGTGGGCAAAACCAGTGTAAAAGAGATGTGCCGTGCGGTTCTGGCGGAAGAATTGGGGGAAGATGCCGTGCTTTATACCATTGGCAACACCAATAACCAAATCGGGGTTCCGCAGAATCTTCTCCGGTTGAATGCTTCCCACCGTGCCGCTGTGATTGAAATGGGGACCAACAGTCCCGGGGAGATCGCTCCGCTTTCCCGGTGTGCTGTGCCGTCAGCAGCTTTGATCAACTCCATTGCACCCTGTCATCTGGAAAAACTGGGTTCATTCTACGGTATTGCCCGGGAGAAGTCGGCGATTTTCAGCGGCATGGTGCCGGAGGGCAGGGCGGTGATCCCGGCGGAATGTCCTGCGGCGGAAGTGCTGGCGGAAGAGGCCGCAAAATTTGTTTGTACCACGTTCGGGGATATTTCTTCGCAGGCGGCGGTGCGCTCGGAATTTTTGCAGGGGGATTTGGAAGGCAGTTCTTTTGCTCTGTTGTTTCCGGACGGGACCCGGCAGGAAGTCCGGTGGGATCTTACCGGGGCACATCAGGCGTTGAATGCCGCAGCGGCGGCATCAGTGGCGCAGATTTTGGGAATTTCGCCGGAAAAAGTCGCTTCCGGGTTGGCAAAAGTGAAACTTCCGGGGATGCGTATGGCAAAAAGCGTGATCCGGGATGCGTCATGGGTCAACGATGCTTATAACGCCAATCCTGCCAGTATGTTCGCCGCATTCCGGCAGCTGGTGCAGGGCGGGATCAATCCGGAAAATCTTGTACTGGTGCTGGGGGACATGCTGGAACTGGGGATGTTTGAAGCCTCTGAACACAAAAAAGTCCTTCAGGAAGCCTGTACCGCACTTGCCGGAGCCAGGATCGTAACGGTGGGGCCCCGTTTTGCCCGGGCGGCATCCACTTTGAATTTACCGGAAGTGACACTTTGCGGATCTTCTGCCGGGGCGGCAAGGGTGCTGGATAAACTTGTCAAACCGGGAGATACGGTATTTTTGAAAGGTTCCCGCGGGATCGGGTTGGAAAAAGCGATCCCGGAATCCGACGGAAAATAAGTTTACAGCCGGACACAAGTCCGGCTTTTTTTCTCTGATAAACGAATCAATTGAATCGCTATGAAAAAAATTTCCATTCTCGGGGCCGGGATCAGCGGCCGTTCTGCCGCCGGATTGGCGGAAAAGCAGGGGTTTGAGCCTGTAATTTATACAGATGATACTTTTCCGGAAAAGGCGGAATGGGGGGAGTTGTGTGTGGTAAGTCCCGGGGTGCCGCCGGTATCTCCCATGTACCGGGCGGCGGCGGCATCCGGAATCCCGATGATCAGTGAAATGGCATTCGGTGCCCGGTATTTTCCAGGGAAAATGCTTGCCATTACGGGGACAGACGGGAAAACGACTACCACGGAATTGACCGTGGCTCTGCTCCGGGCGGCGGGGCTTGCTGCTCGGCCTGCCGGGAATATCGGAGTCCCTCTTTCTGTGCTGGCGATGGATGATTTCTGTGGCATCGCAGTGGTGGAGGTCAGTTCTTTTCAGCTGGAATTGATTCAGGATTTTGCTCCGGAGGCGGCGGCGATTTTGAATATATCCATGGATCACCGGGACCGTTATCCGGGGGGGGAAGAGGAGTACCGGGAAGTCAAATACCGGATTTTTGATCAGGTTCCGCCGGAAGGCAGGATTTTCGGGTGCAGTATGCCGGAATTGACGCCCTGTCCCAGAGTATTGCTGATGGACGGTGTTTTTTATGTGGACGGCCGGGAAATGATCCGGACCGATGCTCTTGCTTTGCAGGGGGCGCACAATTGGGAAAATGTGGGCGCGGCATTGGAACTGATCCGGCGGGTGTTGACGGATGAAGAGATGTTTTCTCCGGCGGTTCGGGAGGTTTTGCGAACTTTCCGGAGCGGGCCGCACCGGCTGGAACTGGTTTGCGAAAAAAACGGCATCCGCTATATCAATGACTCCAAAGCCACCAATCCCCATGCTGTTGCGGCAGCGATCCGTGCTCTTGCACCGGATGGCAAAGGGCGTTTCCGTATTTTGATGGGCGGTCTTGCCAAGGGAATGGATTTTGAGATGCTGGGCCCCGTAAAAAATCAAATTGCCGGAGCCTATCTTTTTGGAGATTGCCGGGTACAGCTGGCGGAACTTTTTGCCGGGCTCCCCTGCCGGGATTTCGGTGTGGATTTTGAGGCGGCGATCTGTGCCGCCTGCAAGGATGCCCAGCCGGGGGAGGTGGTGCTTCTGGCTCCCGGCTGTGCCAGTATGGATATGTTTAAGGACTACCGGGAACGGGGCGACCGTTTCCGGGATTGCGTTTTAAAAGAAGTGTGATATAGTAAGGACAAACTTGAGCATTTGAGCGTATTTACCGGAGAAAAAATGGAACAGCGTCGTTTTCTTGTGTTCGGGGCGCACCCCGATGATTGTGATCTTTTGTTTGGCGCCAGTGCTATTCAGCTTTGTAAGGCCGGGCATGTGGTGAAGTTTGTTTCCGCCTGTAATGGGGATTGCGGACATCAGAGCATGAAGTCTGTACCGCTTGCGGTGCGGCGTTATGCAGAAACCCAGGCATCCGCCAAAGTTGCCGGGCTGATGGAATATGAAGTGATGGGTTACGGCGACTGCACGCTGGAGCCGACGCTGGAAGTCCGTGCCCGTGTGACCCGGATCATCCGTGAATTTTGCCCGGATGTGGTGCTGACCCACCGGACTTGCACCTATCATGCGGATCACCGTGCCATCGGGCAGGCTGTGGATGATGCGGCGTATCTCTGTACCGTGCCGCTCTACTGCCCGGAAACGCCGGTGCCGGAAAATATGCGGCCCATTTTTGCTTATTTGTTTGATGGTTTTGTGACCCCGAATCCCTTTGCTGCAGATGCGGCGATGATCGTGGATCCGGTGGAGGCACAGAAGATCAGGCTGCTCAGTTGTCATGAATCCCAGATGTTTGAATGGCTGCCCTGGGATCGGGGCGACCGGGATTTTGATGTTTCCCGGTTGAGCGAGGCTGAACGGGATGATTATATCCGGGAAAACTATATGGCTCGGGATATTCGTATGGCGGATGAAGCCCGTGATGTTCTGGTGGAAATGTACGGCGAAGCCGGAAAATCTGCCAAACGGGCGGAAACGTATATGATCGTGGAACGGCGCAATATGGTTGCCCGTCAAAAATTTCAGGAACTTTTCAAGGTTTGAATATGACAGGTTCGGAACGATTGGTGATCACCTGCGGCGGTACCGGCGGGCATTTTTATCCCGGGCTGGCACTTGCCCGGCGGATGATGGAGAGAAAGGGGCAGGTTTTATTGCTGCTTTCCGGTGTGAATTCAGAGAGTCAGCGGCGCGTTGCAGAAAATTTTGGCGTGCCGGTGGCTGTTTTGCCCTCAATGCCTTCCCCCGGAAAAAATCCGGTGCGGTGGTGCCGCTTTTTGTGGGGGCTGGTCCGGGGCTTTCAGCAGGCATTGAGGGAGTTCCGGTATTTTTCTCCGCAAGCGGTGTTGGGGATGGGGTCTTTTGCCTCTCTGCCGGTGATTTGCGCGGCCCGGTGGAAAAAAATTCCGGTATTTCTGCATGATGGCAATGCCAGGGTGGGCAGAGCCAACCGGATGCTCAGCAAAAAGGCGGAATTTATGGGGGTGGCATTTCCGGCTGTAAATGCGGATGCCATCCATTGTCCGTGGGAAGCCTCCGGAATGCCTCTCCGTCCGGAACTGCTGCATGCGGCGCAGTTGACCCGTGAAGAAGCTGTTGTGCGTCTGAATGCGTGTTATGGTTCTGCATTGAAGCCGGATCGTGCCACTCTGCTGGTTATGGGGGGAAGCCAGGGGGCGCAGAGGATCAACGAAGTGCTGCCGGTGGCATTGCGGATATTGGATCCGGCAAGTCCTTTGCAAGTCATCCATTTGACGGGGGCCAACAAGTTTGATGCCGTTCAGGAGGCTTATACCCATGTGGCGTTTCCTGCGTTGGTTTTGCCCGGATGTGACCGGATGGAGCTTCCGTATTCGGCGTGCGATCTGGTGCTTTCCCGTTCCGGCGGCAGTACGCTGGCAGAACTGGCTCTATTCGGAAAACCGGCGATTTTGATTCCGTATCCTTATGCTATGGAGAATCACCAGTATGATAATGCCTGTATTTTTGTGGATGCCGGGGCTGCCGTATTGCTGGAACAGTCTGGTTGTTCTCCGGAACGGGTGGCGGAGTTGCTTCGGGATTATATGGAAAATACGGATGTGTGGACCTTGCGTGCGGCACGGGCATTATCTCTTGGCAAGCCGGATGCTGCGGATGATATGATCGACCGTATTTTTCACCGTCCGGAGGCGTGATGGGAGGAGGGATCGACCGGAACCGGATCTTGATGCTGGATGACGAAACTCTGGGAAAAGAGTGTACCTTTGAAAGTTTCAAAGGTTCCGGAAACGGAGGGCAGAAAAGAAATAAAACGTCCAGTGCTGTCCGGGTGCGTCATTTGCCCAGCGGAGTTACTGCAGAGGATGCCGCAGAACGCAGCTGGTTCCGGAATCGGGCCAATGCTTTGCAGAAATTGCGGTTGAAAGTAGCTTTGCTTTACCGGGAAGAGCCTGTTTTGCTGCCCCGGACTGTTTGTGCTCTGGATCACGCGGATTATCCGCTGTGGCGGGCGATATTGCTGGATGCCGTGGCTGCGAACGGATACGAGCCCAGGCCTGCGGCGGAATTTCTGGGGACGACCCCCAGTGCTTTGGTGAAATTGTTTCACCGGGATAAAGAATTATGGGAAGTCATCAACCGTAACCGGCTGGCACTCGGCAAGCCGGCTTTGCGGGTGTAAGAAAGGAGAAAAACATGAAGACATTTGCAGCAATGATGATGGTGTGCCTTGGCATGGTGTGTATGGCGGACAATATGCTTGTCAATGGTGACATGAAGACGAATAAAGGCTGGAGAATCTGGGGGACTATCCCGAAAGATCCTGCAATCCGGGGGCAGATATTGACTTATGTCAATGAAGGTCCTGAAGGTGAACGGGTTTTGAAGTTCAATGATATTGCACCGGAACACAACCCGTATCTGATTCAGCATTTTCCTGTAAGCGGAATCACCCCTGCACAGAAATACAAGTTTGAGATCGAGGCAAAGGTTCCTGCGGGCAAACGTTTTAGAGTCACTGTTCAAATGGTCGGCGGGAAAAAGTATCTGGGCTCTATTGGTGAGACGGAATTTATCGGTACCGGTGATTGGAAGGAATATAAAGCTATTGTGACCGGCTTGAAGGCGGAAGCAACCCAGTTGAGTACAGCGATTTATCCGTTCTGGCCCGCGAAAAGTCCGGCTGATACCGGTTTTATTCTGATCAAAGAAGTGGATTTTGAACTGGCTGACTGATAGTCGTATGATGAAAAAAATCCCGGTTGGTCAAACACTTTGGGTTCTTCTTCTCTGTCTTGTTGCGGCAGGTTGCGGCGAAAAGGTGTCTGACCGTGTGCAGTTGGCATCCAGCGGCCGGGTGCGGACGCTGGATCCTGCTTATGCGGATGACCTTGCCAGCCGGGATATGGTTGCGGCATTTTATGATACGCTGCTGCAATATGCGTATCCTGAACGGCCGTACCGTTTGCAGCCCTCCATGCTGCAGACCATGCCGGAAGCAGATCCGGCATTTACAGAATACCGCTTCAGACTCCGGGATGATCTTTACTTTGCCCCGGACCGCTGTTTCGGCGGGAAAAAACGCAAAGTGACTTCTGCTGATGTCATTTACTCTCTGAAACGGCTGGAGGATCCGGCGACCCACAGCCCCGTCCGATGGATGGTGCGGGACAAATTTGCAGCGTTAACGATTTTGAACGACCGGGAATTTGTGATCCGCCTGAAACGGCCGGATCCCCGTTTTCTCTATCTGCTTGCTTTGCCCAATGCGGCAATCGTTCCCCGGGAGGCGGTGGAATATTACGGAAAGGATTTTGCATCTCATCCGGTGGGTTCCGGGCCCTTTTTGTTGAAAAAATGGATTCGGGAATATCAGGTGGAAATGGTGCGCAATCCGGGTTTCCGCAAGGAATTTTTTGCTGGAGCCGTTGATCCGGCGGACCGGGAGCGGCCTCTGCCGCTGGCGGATGGCATTGTATGCAGTCAGGTTCGGCAGCCTTTTGCCGCGTGGCTGTTGTTTTTGCAGGGGGAATTGGATGCCAGTGTATTGGATAAAGACAATATGGATCTTGCCGTGGGGGGCGGAAAACTTGCTCCTGCGCTGGCAGAGCGGGGGATCCGGATGCAGGAAGCTCCTGAATTTGAGATCCGGTATATCGGGTTTAATTGTCAGGATGAAAAACTGCAGAATATCAAACTTCGGCAGGCGATCGCGTTGGTTTTTGATGTATCAAGCCGTATTCGCCACATGAGCGGCATGATGCGCCCGCAGGAGGGGCCTTTGCCGGAGTCTGTAGCCGGATTTGATCCGGAGTTACGGAATCCATACCAGACTTGCGATGTGGAGCGGGCAAAAAAACTGCTTGCAGAAGCCGGTTATCCCGGCGGGATCGATCCTGCAACGGGGGACGCTCTGAAACTCTCTTTTGATCAGGGGAATACTACTTCCGCCCAGCGGCAGCTGGGGGAGATTTTGCAGGCGGAACTGGCACAACTGGGGATCAAACTGGAAATCGTGCTGAACAGCAATCCCCGTTTTGTGGATAAACTCCGCCGAGGGAAAACACAGCTGTTCCGTTATTCCTGGGTGGGGGATTACCCGGATGCGGAAAATTTTCTGCAGCTTTTTTACAGTAAAAATATTGGCGGCTGCAACCGTGCGGCATTCCAGGAGCCGGAATATGACCGTATGTTTGAAAAAGTTCTTTCCATGGGCGATTCGCCTGAACGAACTTTTATTTACCGGAAAATGGCTTCTTATATCGTGTCAAAAACGCCATGGATTTTTGAAGGTGTTCCCATTTCCTGCCGATTGCAGTATGATTGGCTGGAAAATATGTATCCTCATGATTTTGCTTTCAACCGCTGGAAATACATTGCTGTTGACGGAAAAAAGAGAGCTGAAAAACGGCGGACATTCAAGGCATTGGATTTTTCCGGGTTGCGGGGGGAGTGAAATGGAGAACTGTTTTTTTCAGCGAGTTCTTGACAACTGCAGAAGCATGTGCTACATTAGCCCGGGTGCATAGGGATTTTTATGGATAATTCAGACCGGAAAAAAGAACTCAACAGCTCTTCTTTCGTACCCGGAATGACCGGGGACGACCGGGGGGCATTGTCGATTTATTTCCGTCAGCTTGGGGCACTTCCGAGGTTTACTCCGGAAGAAATTGCAGGCATTGGGGCTTTGATCGATCAGAAATCCCGGGATTTTCATTTGCTTGTTTTGGAGATCGGTTTTGTTCCCGGAGAGATCCTGCGGATGATCGGGGAGTGTTTAAACGGAAAAGATCCGGCAGATCTTTTTATGCCATCGACTTTGCGTCAGCCTGAATTTGACACAGGAAAACGCCTGAAAACTCTGCAGAAACTTCATAAAGAAATTTTTTCGGCATTATCGGATTTCCGTGCGGCATTCAAAGAAAAAAAATTGAACGCCATTGTTGAATCCCGCCGGAAAATGGTGGATATTATCGGAAGGTATGAATTTCAGGGCGATGTGTTCGGTGAGTTTTACCGTATTTACCAAAATTACGCATCTTTGCCGGGGGTAGGGGAGCCCCAAAGCGAAAATCATCGTTTGTTTTTGCAGAAAACAGCGTTGATGAAAAGTGAATTCAAGCCGTTTACTGCAAAATTGCAACAGGCCGGAGAGGCTCTTTCTGCAGTGAGGAATCAAATGCTGGAGGCCAATCTCAGGCTGGTGGTAAGTATTGTCCAGCCCTTCCGGAACCGCGGAGTCCCCTTCGGGGATCTGATCCAGGAGGGAAATTTAGGACTGATGCGTGCCGTGGAAAAGTTTGACTTCAAATTGGGTCATAAGTTCAGTACTTACGCAAACTGGTGGATCCGGCAGAATGTATTGAGGGCCATATCCGAACAAAGCCGGGTGATCCGGATCCCCGTTCACATGGTCAATACCATCAATGCCATCAATCGTGCGGAACAGCGTTTTATTCAGGAAAAAGGGCGTGTGCCGGAAAATACCGAGCTTGCCGCCATACTGGAATTACCGCTGGCACGGTTGAGTGCCATCCGGAAAATGGCGTGTCAGACGATTTCTTTGCAGGCCCCGCTGGCGGACAGTCCTGCCAGTTCGGTGTTGGAAGATATGATTGCCGATGATTCAGCGCATGATCCAGTGCATGAATTTGCCAGAAAAGTATTGTACGAGCGGCTTTATGAGATGCTGGAGAATTTACCGGAACGGGAACAGCAGATCATTATTTTACGGTTCGGTCTTTTCGGCAACCGTCCCTTACCGTTGTCTGAAGTCAGCGGCAGGTTCAATTTGACCAAAGAACGCATTCGGCAGCTGGAGATCCAGATTCTTGCCAATATGCGGAAACTGGCACAGGATAATTATTTTGACGGCGTGTCGCAGATCAGTTGAATGGCAGTGTGATGAAATGATGGATTTTTCTGCGACCGGGGATTTGCTCCCAGCATTGAAACAGTTCTTTGGCTACGATTGCTTTCTGGATAAACAACAGGAGGTGATCCGGCGTTTGCTTGCCGGAGAGGATCTTTGTGTAGTGATGCCTACCGGGGCTGGAAAATCGGTGTGTTACCAACTGCCTGCCCTGCTGAAACCCGGTTATACGGTGGTGGTATCTCCCCTGATTTCCCTGATGAAAGATCAGGTGGATGCGTTGTGTGCCAAAAATATACCTGCCGCATACATCAACAGTTTTGTCAGTTATCCCGAGCAGCAGGATATCCAATTCCGGACTCTGCGTGGGGAGATCAAACTTTTATATGTTGCTCCGGAACGCTTTCAAACCGTCAGTTTTCAACGGTTGCTGGAGGAGTCCTGCCCGGAGATGCTGGTGGTGGACGAGGCCCACTGTATCAGCCAGTGGGGGCACGATTTCCGTACAAGTTACCTGCGGCTGGGAGAATACATCAGCCGTTTCGGTCTGAAGCAGGTTTGTGCCTTTACTGCCACTGCCACACCACGGGTGCAGGAGGATATCCGTACCCAGCTGCGCCGTCCGGAAATGGCGATGCTGATCGCCGGATTCAAGCGCGGCAATCTGGAGTTCAGCATCCGGGAATGCCGCCGCAAAGAGGATAAATTGCGGGAATTGCACGATATTCTGGCGGATCCCATGCCGACCATTATTTACGCCTCCACCCGCAAAGCGGTGGAGGAGATCGCCGGAGAATTTGACTGTATTGCCTACCATGCCGGAATGAGTGATGCGGACAGAACGGATGTGCAGGAGCGTTTTATGTCGGATGAAAATCCGGTACTTGCCGCCACCAATGCTTTCGGGATGGGCATCGACCGGGCGGATGTCCGGCGGGTGATCCACTACAATATTCCCGGTTCTATCGAGGCTTATTATCAGGAGGCGGGCCGAGCCGGACGGGATGGGAAAAATGCGGAATGTATTTTGCTTTTCAGTTACAGTGACCGTTTTGTGCAGGAGTTTCTGATCGACATGAACAATCCCCCGGTGGAAGCGATCGAGGGAGTTTACATGTATCTCCGGCGGCTGTGGAAAGAGCAGGGAACCACGGAATTTGAATTGACCATGGCGGATATTGCGGATCATTGCGATGATGTCAAAAACGAATCCATCGCCAGCAGTGTTATGTCCATTCTGGAAAAAAACGGTTATATTGAGCGTGGATACCGTTCCGGGAATCAGGGAAAGATCCGTTTTATCAAAAATTTGAAAGATCTTTCGGATACCCATGAACAGGAGAAAACCCAGCGTTCCCGCTTTATTCACCGGATGATCGGGCATTACGGGGAGTCTTTGAGCCGCTGGACCAGCTGCACTCTTACGGAACTTGCTCAAGTGGCGGGGCTGAATGTGGAGCAATTGCGCCGGGTACTGCGGGCATTATCCGGGACGGTACTGGAATGGGATGCCCCTTTTGCCGGGCGGACGACATGCCTTACACGCCCGGAAGAGGCGGAGTTGCATATTGACTTTGATGCGCTGGAGTTGAAGCATCAGTTTGAACTGGATCGGTTGAATGAGGTCATTGCCTACACCCGGGAGCGGCGGTGCCGTCAGCGGTTTCTCATTGAATATTTCGGGGAGGATGCGGGACGCTGGCAGTGCGGATTATGCGAATTGTGTCAGGGAACCCGGCGTTCTTTCACATCTTTGTACGCCACGCCGTTCCGGCCGTCATCACCTGCGCCACGCCGGAAGACTCCGGCT
This sequence comes from Lentisphaeria bacterium, assembly GCA_017457105.1. Taxonomy (GTDB): domain Bacteria; phylum Verrucomicrobiota; class Lentisphaeria; order Victivallales; family Victivallaceae; genus UBA1776. The sequence goes on from JAFTIA010000108.1 coordinate 18,471, forward strand.
GTCAAGAGTCCCGCAAAGAGAATTTCTGATTGTGACCGGGATGATCTTTTTGAAAAACTGCGTGCAGTACGGTTGAAACTTGCCCGATCCCGGCATGTTCCTGCATTCCAGATATTCAGTGATGCTGTTTTGCATGAATTGGTTCAGGTCAAACCCATGACTGTAGTGGAAGCCCTCCGCTGCAAGGGGATCGGACCGGCAAAACTGCCATTTTTACCGGTGATCCTTGCTGAAATCGCTGAATGGCGGGAAAATAATATGTCAGATTGATATAAAAAAACACCTGCACTGGATGACCGGCGCAGGTGTTTCTCTTTCTGAAGTTCTTACTTCTTCTTGTGACGCATGAACTTCAGCTGCTTTTTCCGCTTGTGCTTGGCGATTTTTTTCCGCCGTTTTTTCTTCAGGTTGCCCATTTTTTACATTCCTTCAATTTGATGAGTTCCAATGAACATACATGTAATATAACACACATTTTCCCAAATTCCAAATTTTTTTTGAGGAAATAGAGTTTTTTTGTGTAAAATGGCTCTTTCTGTTTGAAAAGTGCCCCGGGTTGGGTATATTTTCCATAGAATTCAGGAAAGGAATTGCTATGATCCACGAAACAAGAATGACATTGACCGGTGGCGGCCGGTTGTTTTTTGATTTTTCCCGGGCCGCATTTTCCCAGTTGGAAGTGGAAACAGAGGGGCGTGACGGCGTGGTGCTGCACATCGTTCTCGGAGAATGTCTGCAAAATGGCAGGATCAATAAAAATCCCGGAGGTTTCCGGTACTGCAAAGAGGGGGATCTTGAACTGAAATCAGGGCAGAAATGCTATGAATTCCCCATTCCACCCCGGCGTTTGCAGCAGAATAATGCCTATGCCGTCCGCGCCTGTGCTCCTGCGGAAGCGGGAGGGAAGGAAGTTGCCCCTTTCCGTTATGTGGAAGTGTCCGGTGCTGTTGGCCCTGTGACTTTGATCCGGCGGGAGTTTTTTGCTGATATCCGGGATGATGAATCCGGGTTCCTCTGCGAAAACAAAGATATGGAAAAATTGTGGGATTTCTGTTGTTATTCCATCAAAGCCACCGGGATTTTCGGCAAATATGTTGATGGCGAACGGGAGCGGGTCCCATACGAAGGGGATACCTACATCAATCAGCTGGGGCATTTCTGCTGTGCTGCCGATTATTCCATGGCAAAAGCCACCATTGAATACTTTTTTGAATACTGGACCTGGCCCATGGAATGGGTATTGATCACGCCTGTACTGGCTCGGGATTACATGCTTTACAGCGGCGACTGTGAAACGGTGAAAAAATGGGTTCCGGAACTGGAAAAGAAGCTGCTTGCCGACCTGACCGGACCGGATGGACTTGTCCGGGATGGAAACGGCGTGGTGACCATTGTGGACTGGCCCCGGTGTGAACGGGATGACTATGAATTCGGCGAAGCAAATTTTGTTCCGAACGCTGTCCTGATGGATGCTTTGCAGGCGATGTACGATATTACCGGCAATGAAGATTATCTCCGCCGCCGGGAACAAACATGCAAATCTCTCCGGGAAAAAATGATGACCGGGAATGGTAAAGTGGTGGATTCTATCGGGAGCAGTCATACGGCATTGCATACGGTGTATTCTGCGATCCGCTCCGGGGTGCTGAACCGGGATGAAGCGGCATTCACGGCCGGGTTCTTTTACCGGAAAGGGATGGCGTGCAGTGTATTCGGCGCCCAGTTTTTGCTGGAAGCCTGCTATATGGCATCCTGTCCCCAGCTGGCATTGGATTTTATGCTGTCTCATGACCGTTGTTCCTGGTTTCACATGATGGAGAAGGGCTCCACCATTTCCATGGAAGCGTGGGATGATGCCATTAAACCCAATCAGGACTGGAATCATGCGTGGGGGGCTGCTCCTGCCAATATCATTCCCCGGTTTTTCTGCGGGATCCGGCCGACAAAGCCGGGATTCCGGCGGTTTATCGTGGATCCGCAGAATTGCGGACTGCAGTTTTCCCTCAAACATCCCACCCCGCACGGTGTGATAGAGTGGGATTCCTCCGGCCGTTTGGTGGTTCCTGCCGGTACGGAAGCGGAGTTCCGGGGGATGATCCTGCCCGCCGGGTGTCATCAGTTGGATCTGTAATTAAAGTCGGGGATAAAAATGGCATCTTTTGATTTGCACTTGCATACGCATTGGAGTTATGATGCTTTTTCTGCCGTGGAGGATTATTTCCGCCTTGCCCGGGAGAAAAAGACCCGTGCCATCGCCATTACGGATCATCATTTGATGGATGGATATAATGATGTGCTTTCCTGTGCAGAAAAATACCCGGATGTGGGGTATTTTTCCGGTGCCGAGATCACTGTAAACAGTCCCTTTGGTGCGGTGGATCTGGTTTGCCTCAATCTTCCCCGCCGTCCGGAGGGGGAACTTGCCGGAGTGTTTGAGATCTACCGGAATTGGCAGGTTGCATATGGTGATGGAATTTCAAAAAATATGTGCCAACTGGGATTCCCCTTCTGCGATGCAGAGCGTTTGAAACTTCTTCAAACCTACCGCCCGGAAGCCGCCGTGGCGAAACAGGGGAATACCCATGTCCGTGCCGGAACGATGGCGGCATATTGTGAAGCGCAGGGGTTCGGGGATTACAAGGTGATCCGGCGGCAGTTCCGGGATATGCCGCTTTATCCGGATTTTGAAACGGTGGTTCCTGCTGTGAAAGCTGCTGGCGGCGTGATTTTTATTGCGCATCCCTTCGGTTATTTTCTGGAGAATGACCGTAAGCGCATGGATGCTTTGCGGGAAATGCTTCAGTTGGATGGTGTTGAGTGTGCACACCCGCATGTTCCGGCAGAGATGACCCCTGTTTACCGGGCTTACTGCGAGGAGTTCGGGTTGTTGTCTTCCGGCAGCAGTGACCTGCATACGCCTGATGCGGAAACGTTTGCAGAAAACTGCGCTCCGGATTTCTGGTTGGATGAGATTCTGGAACGGGTAACGCTTTACCACGGTAATTAAGTTCCCGGAAGAACGGCTGTTGACAAAAAAACAAAAGTTTCTTGCTTTTTTCTTTTTATGGTGTAAATTATAAATTGATTTTGTGTATTCGGATGGGGGGTTGAGTTCAAAAAGAGGATTTTTGCAACATGAATAAAATGCCTGAATTTGCGATTTTAAAGGTCGGAGATAAAGAAATTCAGTTGCCTCTGGTCCGGGGGACCGAGGGGGATTACGCTATTGATATTGCCCGTTTGCGTGCGGAAACCGGGATGGTTACGCTGGATCCGAGCTTTATGAATACGGCGTCCTGTTACAGTACCATTACCTATATTGACGGGGATAACGGCATTCTCCGTTACCGTGGTATTCCCATTGAAGATCTGGTGAAACTGGGGTCTTTCACCAAGGTCGCCTATCTTCTGGTGAACGGCAAACTGCCGACGCCGGAACAGAGCCGGAATTTTTCTCATTTGCTGAATATCAGTTCTCTCCTGCATGAAGACATGCGTCACTTTTTTGACCACTTCCCGCAGGGGGCGCACCCCATGCACATTTTGTCCACCATGATCAACGCCCTTGCGGCGTTTTATCCCAATGTGGACTTGCAGTCTTTGAGTGAGGATATCGACAGTTCCACCGCCCGGCTGATCTCCATTGTCCGTACCATGGCGGCAGTGGCGTACAAGAAGTCCATCGGGGAACCGGTTGTTTATCCCCGGTGCGACCTTAAATATTGCGGCAATTTCCTCAACATGATGTTTGATTCGCCGGTGCGCCCCTATGTGGTGCGTCCGGAAATCGAACGGATTTTGAATATCCTTTTTATTCTCCATGCGGATCATGAACAGAACTGTTCCACCACGGCTGTCCGAACTGTCGGCAGTGCGCAGGTGAACTTGTATGCCACCATCTCCGCCGGGATGTCCGCTCTTTCCGGGCCGCTCCACGGCGGGGCGAATCAGGAAGTTATCAAGATGCTCCGGCTGATTGAGCAGGACGGTAATGTGGATAAGTTCCTGAAACGGGCAAAGGATAAAAACGATCCTTTCCGCCTGATGGGGTTTGGCCACCGGGTTTACAAAACCTACGATCCCCGTGCGGATATCATCAAGAAAGAGTGTCATCAGCTCCTTGAGACATTGGAGATCCGTGATTCCCTGCTGGATGTGGCAAGCGAGGTGGAAAAGGCGGCGTTGAATGATGAATATTTCATCGAACGGAATCTTTATCCCAATGTGGACTTCTATACCGGTATCATTTACCGTGCCATTGGCATTCCGGAAGACATGTTCACGGTCATGTTTGCTCTGGCGCGTCTGCCCGGATGGATCGCCCACTGGAAGGAAATGATCGGCCACAATACCCGCATCGTCCGGCCCCGGCAGGTGTATATCGGTAAACCCCGGACGCCCATTTTCTGATGATACGGTTTCTTGTTACATTGCTGATGCTGGCGGCCGGGATCGGTCTGGTGATCATGGCAGGAACGGTTCTGCTGCCCGTGGTGCTGATCCTGATTGCGGTCTGGATCCTTACTGCTCTGTTCCGTCCCGGCCGGGTGCAGAATGTTCCGCCTCCGCAGGAGGATGAGCCGCCAGTGGAAGATATTCCTGCCAGTCAGGCGGTGATCGATGTGGAAGCGGTGGATGTTTCCGGCAAAGAGTCCTGAAAACAGAATCGTTGATCAAATAAGAAGAGTCGGTTTGAAACCGGCTCTTTTTTTCTTTTTTTCTGAAAGACAATGCTTTTTTTGAAAAAAATTTCAAAAAATTCATTATTTCATGATAAAAAAATATTTTTAGAGTTGAACTTTTCAAAAAGATGGATATATTTATTGAGTTGATAATTATTTATAGTGTGAAAATGCTATGGGAGTTTCATTTTCGCGCGGATTTTATAAGCAACACACAAAAACCAGGGTAAAAAAATGTGCTGTGAAAAAAAGTTGTCGGAAGCGGCGGCAGAGAAGTTTGCTGAGCTTGACAAGTTCATCGACAGTCTGAATCTGGCTGCCGATGACGAACGCAGGCGCGGGTACCTGATTCAGGTGCTCCATCGGGCGCAGGATATCTTCGGGTATCTTCCCCGTGAAGTCCAAATCCATGTGGCAAAACGCCTTACGCTTTCTGAAGCGGCGGTTTCCGGGGTGGTGAGTTTCTACAACTACTTCTCCACCAAGCCCAAAGGGAAGTACTGCATCAATGTCTGTTTGGGGACGGCCTGCTATGTGAAGGGGTCCGAAAAGGTCCTTTCTGAAATCGAGCGCGTGCTGGGTGTCAAGGCTGATACCGATCCCACGCCGGACGGGTTGTTTTCCGTTTCTGCCCTGCGTTGCGTAGGTGCCTGCGGTCTGGCACCTGTGGTGATGGTCAACGAAAAAGTCTATGGCAAAGTCACCCCCGCAAAAGCTGTTGAAATCATCAATGAATATAAGAAGCTGGGGTGAATATGAACAAGATCACATCCAAAGACGCTCTCTTTGCTGAATATAATGCCTGCAAAGGGTTGATGGCTCTCCGTTGTACAGCGGAACATGATATCCATTCCGCCCAGAAGGAAATCTGCTGCTGCGGCGGTACCGGCTGCCACGCTTCCAATTCCCAGGAATTGATGGACAATCTGCGTAAGGCGATCAAGGCCCGCGGGTTGGAAAATGATGTCAAGGTCGTTCAGACCGGCTGTTTCGGGTTCTGTGCCCAGGGGCCCATCGTCAAGATCATGCCGGACAATGTCTTCTATGTGCAGGTCATGCCGGAAGATGCCGAAGAGATCGTGGAAAAACACATCGTCGGCAAGGAATTTGTGGAACGGCTGCTTTTCATGGAACCGCTTTTGAATGAGCGTTTGCACGACTATGCCAAGATGTCTTTCTATGCCAAACAGATGCGTATCGCTCTGCGTAACTGCGGTCTGCTGGATCCGGAAAATATCGAAGAATACATCGCTAACGAGGGGTATCAGGCTCTGGCAAAGTGCCTGTTTGACATGACTCCGGCACAGGTGGTTCAGGAAATCCTGAATTCCGGTCTTTGCGGCCGCGGCGGTGCCGGATTCCCCACCGGGTTGAAGTGGAAGATCGCCGCCGGTACCAAGGCGGATGAAAAATACATCGTCTGTAATGCGGACGAAGGGGACCCCGGTGCTTTCATGGACCGTTCCATCATGGAAGGGGACCCGAACAGTATCATTGAAGCTATGGCTCTCGGCGGTTATGCCATCGGTGCCAAGCGCGGTCTGGTGTATATCCGTGCGGAATATCCGCTGGCGGTATCCCGTCTGCAGATCGCCATCGATCAGGCTCGTGAAGTCGGTTTGCTCGGCGATCATATCATGGGTTCTGATTTCTCCTTTGATATTGATATCAAGCTGGGTGCCGGTGCCTTTGTCTGCGGTGAAGAAACCGCTCTCATCCACTCCATGGAAGGGATGCGCGGCGAACCCACCACCAAGCCGCCGTTCCCGGCGAATATCGGCGGCGGTTACTGGGGCTGCTCCACCAATGTGAACAACGTGGAAACCTACGCTTCTGTGCCGGTCATCATCCAGAAGGGTGCTGCCTGGTACGCCAAAATCGGTAACTGGAAGCCGGAATTTGATGAAAACGGCAACTTTGTCCGTACCATCAGCGGCAACTCCGGTACGAAGGTGTTTGCTCTGGCTGGGCAGATCAATAACGTCGGTCTGGTGGAAGTTCCCATGGGGACCACTCTCCGTGAAATCATTTACGAAGTCGGCGGCGGTGTTTCCGGCGGCCGTGAATTCAAAGCTGTGCAGACCGGCGGTCCTTCCGGCGGCTGTATCACCAAGGAAAACCTGGATACCCCCATTGACTACGGCAATTTGACCAAGATCGGTTCCATGATGGGCTCCGGCGGTATGATCGTGCTGTCTGACAAAGACTGTATGCCTGCCATGGCCCGGTTCTATCTGGAATTCACCAAGGACGAATCCTGCGGGAAATGCACGCCCTGCCGTATCGGTACCCGGCGTATGCTGGAAATGCTGGATGCCATCTGTGACGGCAACGGCGATGAACAGATGCTTGATGATCTTGAAACGCTTGCCAGGACCATTACGGACACCGCTCTCTGCGGTTTGGGGCAGACTGCTCCGAACCCGATTTTGAGTACGCTGCGTTACTTCCGGGATGAATATATTGCCCATGTCCGGGACAAGAAGTGCCCGGCGGGGACCTGCCGCAAACTCTTTACGCTGAAGATCACGGATGCGTGCATCGGCTGTACCAAGTGTAAGCGTGCCTGTCCGGTGGGTGCCATCACCGGGGAACTCAAGCAGCTTCATGTGATCGATGCTGCCAAGTGTATCAAGTGCGGCGCCTGTATTGATGGCTGTCCGAAAAAAGCAATCGTCAAGGAATGAGTGAAACCATGAACAATGTCAATGTTACTATAAACGGAAAAAAGGTTTCTGTGCCTGCCGGGTCCACCATTCTGGAAGCGGCTGCCAAACTGAATATCAAGATCCCCACACTCTGCTATTGCCCCTCTGTGGGTTGCGGCGTGGAAAACAAGCCTGCCAGCTGCCGTATCTGTCTGGTGGAAGCGGAAGGTATCCGCCGTGGACGCCGTATTCTGGTTCCTGCCTGTGCTACGCCGGTGGCGGAAGGGGTGGAAGTTTTCACCAATACCCAGCGTGCTTTGCAGGCCCGCCGGACGGTGCTGGAACTGCTGTTGAGCGACCATCCGCAGGATTGTTTGACCTGCCCGAAAAACCGGGATTGCGAACTTCAGCAGCTTGCCGCTGAATTTGGTATCCGTGAAATCGAGTTCAAGGGCAAACGGAACCGTTTCCCGGTGGATATGTCCAGCAACGCTATTATGCGTGACCTTTCCAAGTGCATCATGTGCCGCCGCTGCGAAACGGTGTGCAACAAGGTTCAGACTGTCGGTGCCCTGACCGGTTATGGGCGCGGTTTCTCTGCCAAGGTCGGTACTGCCAGCATGATCCCGCTGGCGGACACTTCCTGCACGTTCTGCGGTCAGTGCGTGAATATCTGCCCGGTGGGTGCCATTACGGGTATTTCTTATGTCAAGAAAGTCTGGGCGGCGATCAATGATCCCAAGAAGACGGTCATCGTGCAGACGGCTCCGGCGGTTCGTGTGGCCGTCGGTCAGGAATTCGGTTTCGCTCCCGGCCAGCCGGTGACGGGGAAACTGGTTGCCGGTCTGCGGGCGTTGGGCTTTGACAAGGTCTTTGATACCAACTTCTCTGCGGACTTGACCATTATGGAAGAAGCCCACGAACTGGTGGAACGGGTGAAGGCGCAGAAGAATCTCCCGATCCTCACAAGCTGCTGCCCGGGGTGGATCAACTTTATTGAACACAACTATCCGGATCTGCTGCACATTCCTTCCAGCTGCAAATCTCCGCAGCAGATGTTCGGTGCTTTGGCAAAGACCTATTATGCCGAAAAGATCGGCGTAAAGCCGGAAGACATGGTGGTAGTGTCCGTCATGCCCTGCCAGGCCAAGAAGTACGAAGCCGCCCGTCCGGAATTTTCCACGGACGGCATTCCGGATGTGGATTATGTGGTAACCACCCGTGAACTTTGCCGCATGTTCCAGGAAGCCGGTGTGCATCTGGCGAACATGGAAGATGAAGCGTTTGATAATCCGCTGGGCCAGTCCACCGGTGCCGCCGACCTCTTCGGGGTTACCGGCGGTGTGCTGGAAGCCGCTCTGCGTACGGCGTATTTCTTCCTTAACCGCAAGAATCTGGAAAAGGATGCACTGGTCTTTGACAGTGTCCGCGGCCTGAATGGTGTGAAAGAAGCCTCCATTGAGATCGTACCGGGTTTGAAGGTCAATGTGGCAGCCTGTTCCGGTTTGGGGAATGCCCGCAAGGTGCTGGATATGGTCCGCAAGGATCCCACCCGTTTCCAGGCGATCGAAATCATGGCTTGCCCCGGCGGCTGTATCAATGGCGGCGGTCAGCCTTTCCTGCATGGCCGTCGTGATCTGCTTAAGAAGCGGATGGAAGGTCTTTACAGCGAAGATGCCCGCAAGGTTCTGCGTATGTCCCACGAAAATACGGACATTCAGGCTCTTTATAAAGAGTTCCTCGGGGAACCCGGCAGTGAAAAGGCGCATCATCTGCTGCACACGGTTTACCATCAGAAGTAAACCTTTTGCGGTCAACCTGGCCGCATGAAAGAAAGCACATCGGCAGAAATGCCGGTGTGCTTTTTATTTTCAAAGAAAAGAAGGATAGAAGTTTTATTCTTTTTTTGCCGCGGCAGTTTTCCGTCGTTCCGGGAGTTGGGCGATCAGCACTGCCAGAAAAACCAGAAGACAGCCCGCAAATTCCGGCAAGGTCAGTTTTTCCTGCAGAAAAAGCCACCCGGCAAGGACGGCAAACACCGATTCCAGACTCATCAAAAGGCTGGTAGTGACTGGCGGCAGGTATTTCTGGGACGCCATTTGCAGTGTAAAGGCGATCGCTGTGGAGCCGATGCCGCAATAGATCCAGTATTTCATGGAACTTTGAATGGCTTGCATACTCCAATTCTGCGGTACAAAAATCGTTACCAGTCCGGCAAGGACGGTTGCTGTGACAAATTGCAGAAACGAGAGCCGGATGCAGTCCGTGTGCGGGGCGTAACGGTCCGAAACAAGGATGTGGAGAGCGTAACAGAACGCACAAAGAATGACCATGAGATCACTGCGGCTGACGGTCATGGCTCCCGGCTGATAACAGAGGAGAAACGATCCGGTCAGGGCCAGTCCGACACCGAGCCACAATGCCGGAGAAGTGCGGCGTTTGAAAAAGATCCCGAGTACCGGAACGATAATGATGTAAAGTGCAGTAAGAAATCCGGATTTTCCGGCGGATGTTTCCAGAAGTCCGGTTTGTTGGGAAATCATGGCGGGGGCAATGGCCAGCCCGCAGAAAAAGCCTCCTGCCAACAGTGTCCGGCGTTCTTCCGGTGTGGAAACGCTTCCCCATAAGGAGATTTTTTTCAGGCGGACCACATCCAGCAGCATGATGACCAGAGCCAGAGCCGCCACTCCTGCCAGATTCCGTAAAATAATAAATGCTACCGGTGTAATGCTGGTCATGGCATTCCGCTGGGCAGCAAAAGCACTGCCCCAGAGCAAAGTTGCCAGGATCAGACCGGCAGACGCAAGGAGTTGTTTCATCCCGTCTTAAAATTCAAAGGTTACATAAAAAGATGCAGAGCCGTGGGCACCCTTGTTCAGGAGCAAGCGGTTGTTGCGCCAGACCACGGGGACCGGGATGATGTCACGGTCTTTATCAAGAATGACAGCGTAAATATTTTTGGCATTTTCCATGCCTTTGACCTCAATTTCAAGGGTGGGATTGGCTCCCTGATAATCGGTGATGAGCATGGAGGCGGACTTGCCGTCTTTGCCGTGAGCGGCAACGGCGTAAACGGTTTTGTAAAACCGCTGAACCGCCACTTTCTGTTCGCATTCCTGCAAAAATTTCCCGAAAAGCACCATGGAATAGAAATTTTTACTCAATTTGCGGAATTCGTCATAAAAACCCCAGACATTGAAGGGGGCTGCCCCATAGTAAAAGCCGCTGTCCAGCGGTTCGTACTGCCAGCCGGAAAGGACGGCAAGGTTGAAACAGCCGGAGTCGATCCCGTGCAGACCGCAAACCCCCTCCATGGCACGGCGGCGCATGTCTGTGGAGGCGGAGGACTGAACCCCGTCCCAGCTGATGAGGTAGTGCCACTCGTTGATGCAGGTTTCTGTTTTTGTGAATCCTTTTTCGTCAAGAAGCTTCCGGATCATTGCCGGTTCGGCGATCAGGGCGTCAGCATCGCTGGTATATTTGTGCCAGGAGAAGAAATCCGGAGCGATCCCGGCGGCTTTGCAGGCATCCAGCAGTTGATGGACAAAATCCATTTTGAGCACACAACAGGCCGGCCCGCCAATTTTAAGTTCCGGGAATTCATTTTTCAGGCGTTTTAAAACCGTGACATAAAGCCGGATGAACTCTTCTTCTGTCCCGCACCACATTTTGTACGGCAGGTCCGGTTCGTTCCAGATTTCCCAATAGATCATATCTTTGTATTCAAAACCATTTGCCCAGCCCCGGGTGTAATGGCGCACGATCCCGGCAAGGACTTCAGCATATTTATCGAAATCCTCCGGGACAAGCGTATTGAAATGCTGGTCATCCGGATTATGTTCAATGCTGGTGCCCAGGCGGTAAAACACATTCATGCCTGCTTTTTCCCGGCAGATTTTGATAATGGCATCGGTGGGGCAGAAGTAGTAGTTTTTTTCATCTTGCGGGTCCAGATGCATCAGGGGAAAAATAAAATGGGTATCCACCATGCGCTGACCGCTGTTCCACAAAGCCCAGTCATGGTTGCGGCTGGAGTGAAAATTCATCTGCTTGAAAAGTTCATCCATCACATTATTGGCAGCAAATCCTCTGCCGTAAAGCGGGGGGCAACTGTTGCTGCTGTGCAATGCGGGGTTGAGTTTTCCAGCATCCTGCGTAAAATCGACTGCGGCGGCAATGTACGGATTCTGCATAATGATCTCCTTTTGTATGATGAAGTTTACTTTAGCATTTCCCGGTAAAAATACAACTTTTTCAATCTTTTTTTCTTTGGTTTTTTGAGCGCAGTTGAAAAAGATCAGCCTCATGCTATATTCTGAAAAAGGATTTGATAAAAATGGAAACTGAACTTTGCAATATGTGTATGATCACGGATGCAGAGGGGCGTGTGCTGGTTCAGCACCGCATTCCCAAACCCTCCAATCCGTGGAGCGGCTGTACTTTTCCCGGGGGGCATGTTGAGCCGGGGGAAAACGTGGTGGCATCCACCATCCGGGAGGTGAAGGAGGAAACCGGTTTAACCGTCACAAACTTACAGAATTGCGGGTACATTCAGTGGTATAATCCGGAAAAACAGTCGCAGTATTTTGTTTTTCTCTTTAAAACATCCTCTTTTTCCGGCAAATTGACCGGTTCCCGGGAAGGGAAAGTCAGCTGGATGACTCTGGAAGAGATGCTGAAAGAAAAACTTGCGCCCAATATGACCCGGTATCTCGCCGTGTTCCAAAAGATGGATATTCCGCAGGCATACGGTATTTCCGGGACGGGAAAACTTGTTTTGATCGGGGCGGACGGCATGCCGTTTGACGGGGAAAAATAATGCGTTACAGCAGGATCGTTCAGGGGAAATTTCTGAAACGCCCCAACCGTTTTATCGCCCATGTGGAAGTTGACGGCAAAGAAGAGGTCGTCCATGTAAAAAATACCGGGCGGTGTAAAGAATTGCTGACTCCCGGTGTAACGGTTTATCTGGAAGATTGTGCCGGAAAAATGCGTAAAACCCGGTATGATCTTGTGGCGGTGGATAAGTTCCGGGAGGGGAAGAAGGTTCTTCCGGTAAATATGGATTCACAAATCCCTAATGCTGTTGCCGCTGAATGGTTTGCAGAGTGCGGTATGTTTTCTCGCTCTGCCGTGATCCGCCGTGAAGTGACTTTCGGCAATTCCCGCTTCGATCTTTATATTGAAGATGGGGAACGCAAAATATTTGTGGAAGTCAAAGGCGTGACTCTGGAGTGTGACGGCGTTGCACTTTTCCCGGATGCCCCTACGGAGCGTGGTGTAAAACATATTCACGAATTGATCCGGTGCCGCAAGATGGGGTATGAGGCGGCGATTTTGTTTGTGATCCAGATGAAGGAGATCCGGCAGTTTCGTCCCAATGACGCCATGCATCCGGAGTTCGGTGCGGCATTGCGGGCGGCGGCGGCAAACGGCGTGCAGATCCTTGCCATGGATTGCCGGATCACGCCGGATTCTATAAAAATCGATGCTCCGGTGGAGGGGGTTTTGTAAAATGGAGTTCCCCGGATTAAAGAGGGGAACGGTTCGGCTGGTTCCCCATCAGGAGCAATGGAAGAATTCGGCTCAGAAAGCGATGATTTTGTGCAAAAATTTGCTGGGTGATGTTGTGGTGGAAACCATGCACATCGGCAGTACGGCGGTCCCGGGGATTTGTGCCAAGCCCGTCATTGATGTTGCTGTTGGTGTACGGGATCTTGAGGCGGTGAAGGCGCAGCAAAAGGTTTTGGAGAAACACCAAATCATATTCCGGGGAGAGGATGTGCCGGGACAGCTTCTTTGGGTGAAAGGGGATTTTGAACGGGATACCCGAACGCACCACATCCATGTTTTGCGCTGGAACAGTCCTGCATGGGTCGATTATCTGAATTTCCGGGATTTTTTAACAGCATGTCCGGAGGCAGCGGCTTCCTATGAACGGGTAAAAATTGCCCTTGCCCGGCAATATCCGGACTCACGGGCTGAATACACGGCGGGAAAAGCAAAATATATTGCCCGGATTTTGCGTGCCGCCCGGAAGTGGCGGCGGGAAACGGAAGGGTGTTCCAGACGGATCTCGACTCCGCTTGGAGAGGTGATCGCCACGGCATCCCGGCGGCACCTTCTGGAATTGAGTCTGCTGCCGGAACCGCAGGGCAGGGTGGTCGTACCTGCCGGAGAAAATACAGTTCTTGACCGGGTGGAAGTTTGGCTCAGTCGTTATTTTTCCGGGGAAAAGGTGTCCCCTGCCGAACTGCCGCTGGCGCCGGACGGGACGGATTTTCAAAGGCTTGTCTGGCAGAAACTTCTGGAAATCCCTTACGGGGAAACGGTGACTTACGGGGATATTGCCCGCACCATTGCTCCGGGGAGAATGTCCCCCCGGGCGGTGGGGAATGCTGTCGGGGCAAATCCTGTACCCATCATCATTCCCTGTCACCGTGTGCTTGCCGCCAACGGGCTTGGCGGGTTCAGCTGCGGGGTGGATATCAAGCAGAAACTTCTGAAAATAGAAGGTATTCTGTAATTATTCCATCCACGGCGTGCCGTCTGCCAGTTCGGTTTCGTCCGGATCTTCCGCATGATCCCGCAGGGACCGGATCAATTCCGGAGAGTAAACCTGTTCCAGGGTTTGCAAAGTTTCTTCCGGAGCATTTTTCATCTGCCGGAAATAAGGGCTCTCTTCTGTGGGGATGGTCACATGATCAATGCGGAAGAATTGAAAGCCCAGTTTGTGGTAAAGATAAATCGCTTTGTGGCTCCATGTCTGCGTATGCAAATAAACATTTTCCACGGTATTCAGCTCTATATAACGGCGCAAGGCGCAAGTGATGACAGCTCGCCCCAGGCCTTTCCCCTGCTGGGTGGGATCGGTGGAGATCCAGCTGAGCCAGTTGCGGGGACCCATGGAGCTATCCATAGACCATGCGGTGGCGGTGGCAACAGGGTTGTCATAAGGATCCACTACGAAGACAGCCCTGCGGGCTACTTCATCGCTGTACTTTTTCAGGAACCGGTTCTGATAATATTCCAATGCCTTTCCGTGGGTGGGAAACTCCAAAACCTGAGATTCCAGCCGTGCCCATGCGTATTCATCGCCGGGCTTATAAAGCCGGAAAGAGTACCCCTCCGGCAGAACCGGTTCCGGGAGCGATAGTAAGTTCCTGCCCGGCATTTTCATAATAATATCGTAATACGGCAAACTTTTGTCCAGCATGATATTTTCCTCTGATTTTATTTTGCAAATTCCAGAACGGTTCTGACTATGCACTGCTTTTTATTGGATGAAATATACATGTAAACAAATAATTTTCAAATCCTGCTTTACAGAGATATTTCTGAATGATGCTCCATGAAAATTTTGCGTACTTTCTATGTCGCCCAATAACGGGTTGGGCAATATTCTTCAGTTTGTTTTTCTGATTCCATGCAGGATTTTTGTATGAGGAAGCAGACGGCATCTTATGTTCAATTTGTGCGGCAAGTGAACCTTTTTTCCGGCGATCGAGTTGACGAGCTCCTGGATCTGTTCTTTTTGCGGAGTTGCCAGTTGCAGAAATCCCTTGCGGATGTCTATCGGATCAATCGGGTTGTTTACATAATATTCCACATTTTCGGCTACACTTTCGGCGGTGTCGTCAGCGTAACGGCAGGCGAACTCCGGCAAAAGCGTGTCGCGCCCGCCAAGATTACGGGTGTTTACTACCGGTACACCGCAAAGCGTGTATTCGCCGCAGGAGAACATCGCTCCTTCCACTGCAGAAAGGGCAAGCCCGCAGGCCGCTTCGCATATCTTTCTGCCGATCCAAAAAGATGGAACCTTTTGACTCCATTCCGCATGAGAAAAATTGGTGATCGTTGTTTGAAAATACTCTTTTTCCTTTTCTGAATAGCTTCCAATCAGGTGCAGATTTTTAATTTTTTCAGCAAGAAAATGCCTTTTAAACGGTGTGATCCGGGCAATGTAAAGAGCATCAAATTTTCGCTTGCCGCTTTTTGCCAGCGGGTAACGCCCCGGATCCAGAAAGGCATTGTGGCTGGCAAGATAAACTTCACAGAACGCCCGGATGATCTCCACTTCGCCAACTGTGTTTGCAAGGATCATAAACCTTGCTTCCGGGAAAGCATTCCGGGCTTCGGCAAGGCGCATCTGCAATTCGGCAGCCACTTCCGGGAGTTCCGCTGACCAGCCCAGCTGCAATAGCATGGTAAATTTTTCACTCTGCGGGATCGCTTTTTGGAAAGCCGGTAAATTCCGCAGAAAATCCATTTCAAACGCCGCAATGATTTTGGGCGAATGATTCAGGATATAACAGGGAAGATAATCTGAAAAACGCATTTTACTCCGCCCCGTTCCATTCCCGGAATTTGATCAGATTTTGTGTTCTTGCATTGGCATTTTCTGCAATATTCCCTGCAAAAATCGAGATGCAGTTATTGGTATATTTGCCATTGATAACATGCAGAAGCGGCAGGGGACAATTCACATTCAGCACCCCTTTTTCCGGATCGATCACCGCCCCGCAAAAATGTTTTACTTCCACCTTCCGCCAGAAAATATTTTTGTGTTCAGGCATATAAAATACGGCTTTGATATTTTCCTGTGCCGTTCCCGGCGTGGCATCCAATTTCCAGTTCAGGGGATTGATGCAGTAAATGCCTTTTTTCAAGGCAGGATCATCCATTTTTTCGTGATTGATACAGCTTGTCCATGTTACGATCACGCCGTAATCATTGGCTCCGGAAGCGGCGGTCAGGTCATCCCAGTAGAAATCATCGGCGATTTCTTCAGCTGTTTTGGGCTGCATATCCGGCAGATAGGCGGCAATAAAACCGTTTTTCACTGTCAACCCACTCACTTTCTGCATGGCGGCATAAAGCAAATCGGCTGCTTTCCCCTCCGCAAGCAGTACAAAAGGATGCCCCGGTGCATGAAAATTTTCCAGATAATATTCCAGAGCTTCAGAAACATTTTTTACATCCGGATCCTGGATCTCCGGAGCAAAAACACGCACGCCCCGCCCGAAAATATCGTTGGTATGGGTCTTGGTCCAGTTGAACTGGATATCATGAGTATCCCCGTATCCCGCCGGTGCCTTCCCGATATAAAACAGGTCAAACCGGGAATAATATTGCGGAATATCATTTTCCCGGATCAGCCAGTTTGTTCCGTAGTCATAGGGGGAGGCCGCACACCCTGCCAAAGTCAGGATCGTCACCACTGCCGCCAGAAAACAAAAAAGTTTTTTCATTTTTTTCTCCGTAATTTATAGAGCAAAACCCTTGCCACAAACAGGGGATTGCCGATAATATACCGCTTGAATAACCGAACAGGCTCATTATAAAGCCGGTAACACCACTCCATATTGCATTTCCGCATCCAGATCGGCGCCCGGGGGATCCTGCCCGACACGAAATCCAGCAAGCCGCCTACGCCGATCGCCACACAGCCGGGCAGTTCGTTCAAATGTTCACGGATCCACATTTCCTGCCGGGGGACCCCCATTGCCACCAGAACAATGTCCGGCTTTTGCGACTGGAGCTCTTTCAAAACATCTTCTTCGCTTTTTTCTTTGCAAAAACCGTCTGCACAACCGGTAAAATCGGCTTTGCCCTTCAGTGCCCGGGCATTTGCCAACGCTTTTTTTGCCACCTCCGGCGACCCGCCCAAGAGATAGATGCGGCAGGGCTTTTGAGCAAGCAGGGGGAACATATCGGTCCCGTTGACATTTTCTTCCACCCTGTACCCCAGCATCTTTGCCCCGAGCTTTGCCCCGATGCCATCGGCAAAGACCGCCTGACAACAGTTCAAAACCTGCTTGTACGCTTCATCTTTATACGCAATATTCAGACAATGGGCATTGATAAACGCCACATGATGATTCTGCTTGCTTTTAACAAGACTCTCCACTTGCGCCAGAGCTTCCTCCATGGTCCCGGTAAAATACGGGACACCGAAAACTGTAACGGTTTTCCGGTTGTAAATTTTCACCAGTTCCTCCGCCGTTTTCTTCCAGCTGAATTGCGCCGCCCGAACCTTACCTTTCGCCGCCAACTCCCGCTGATACGCCGGATCGGAAAGGATTTTTTTCATGGCTTCCGAAATACTTGCAACAGAGTCCGGTTCAAAAAGTTCTGCCGCTCCATTTCCAAGCTCCCCCAGAGAGGAATTGTTGGAGCAGGCACAAGGCAGGCCCGCCGCCATCGCTTCCAGCAACGACAGCCCGAATCCCTCAAAGCGGGAGGGAAAGATATACATGGTGCTTTCCGCGTAAAGTGCCGGGAGTTTGTTCCATTCCAGAAAACCCGTAAATTGGAACTGCTCCGCACAGGGGGAATTCTTTGCATAATCCCAAACGACCTCCGCCCCGTTCCAGGAAGCTCCGGGCATCACAAGCGTGTACTCTTTCCGTAACTCTTCCGGAAGATGCTCAAAGGCCTTCAGGAGATTCAAATGATTCTTGCCGGGGTGTTCAATGCGGGAAATATACAAAATCTGCTTTTTCTTTTCTGCGGCAACTTTTTCCGGCGGGGTAAATCCATTATACACCACCGAAATCTTTTCTTCCGGAATATGCCAGTATTGCATCAAATCCTTCCGGGTGGATTCACTGATGGCAACGATTTTTTGCGCTTTCCGGACAAAATGCGGCAGGATCTTTTGGATATAAAACATTCTGAACCGGTCATACTTTACCGGCACATGGTACTGGGATAGATCGTGCACCACCGCAATCGTAAAAATGGGATAACGGCAAAACACCCGCCGGTTGGCGGCGAGCAGCATGCAGAAATCATATTTCTTCCAGTTGATCCGCAGGGGAAGAATAAAGAGGCTGTAAAGCATGGAAAATACTGCCCGGCGTTTCTTTATCCGGATAAGGTCAAAACGCTCAAACTCTTTTGCCCCGTCATCCTCCACGATCAAAGTAAGATCGTGCCCTGCCTGTTCAAGAGCATGGACGACTTCCCGGATATAAACCGATATCCCTGACTTGCCGTTATCAAAGGGGATCGCTGAAAGCAATATTTTCATGCTTTCCCCCCTGCAAGTTCTTTTACTTTTTTCACAAACTTTTCTTCTGAAAACATTTCTTTTGTCCATTTCCGGCAGGCACGGCTCATTCGGGGAAGAAGAATATCATGCTGCTGATACAGAAGGCGGAAAGCCTCATTCATATCCGCCTTTTCCGGCACTGTAAAACCGTATTTTACACTGCGCAGCCATTCCCTTACGCCGCCCAGCTCAAAAGCAACGGCCGGGACCCCATTGGCAAGGGCTTCCAGCCCCACCAGCCCGAAAGGCTCCTGCCAGCGGATGGGGAAACAGAATACATCGCAGTTTTCCCACAGCGTTTCCGGTTCGCTGACAAAGCCCGCAAAGTGTACTTTATCCCGCAAATGATATTTTTCAACCATATTTTCCAGCATGGCACGATCTTTCCCGTCTCCGGCAATGGTGCAATCAAAAGGAATATCCAATCCGGCAAGGGATTTCAGCATCAGATCCGCCCCTTTGCCCCGGATGAGCTGCCCGAGGAACAAAATACGCAAAACGCCATCCGGCATAAAGACATGTTCTTTTTCCGCTGTTTGAATAAATGCCGGAAGTTTTACCACTTTTTCAAACCCGTTTTTACGCAGGTTTTCCGCCATGAAATCGGACAAAACCAACGCAGGGAATCGGCGATATTCTTTCAGCGGCGGCGCAGGATTCCGCCCCAGAGAACAGAGTTTGCAAATATATTTATTATACGCCCGGTGACAGTTGATCCTGCCGACAGGCGTATAATAGTGATGCCGCTGACAGTAAATATTGTGATCGTGGGCAAAGAAGAACGTCTTGTTTGCCGGCAGAAATTCAAGATATTTTACATCGATGATATTGTGCAGGATCACCATGTCGCAGTTTTGCAAAAGCGGGTCATTGCAGGTAAACTTTTTTATGGAAGTAAATGCCGATGCAAACGATTCCTGATCCTTTCCGCCATCCTCCATACAGCAGTAATGCACGGCAAAGCCGTTTTTTCGCAAAAGTTCAGCACTTTTCTGCATGTAACGCTCAATGCCGCCAATGATGCCGTTGCAGTTACCGATGTAAAGAATATTTTTCATGCTTTCAGCTCCCGGTAAATATCGGTCAACTTTGCGGCAATCGTCTGCCAGTTGTATTCCTGTGCAGTTCTTTTTCCTCCGGCAATCAAAACATCCCGTAAACATTCTGTTTTACTGTATGCTTCGAGCAAACTTTTTACATTATTATCCTCAAATAATAACGCGTTTTTGCCATCGTCAAGGAAATCCCGCAACCCACCCACTGCCGAGGCGATCAGCGGCACTCCCGCATCCAAAGCCTCCAGTGCTGCAATGCCGAATGGCTCATGACGGCTGGGCAGAATAAAGCAATGCGCCGTTTTGAATGCCTGCAAAAGTTCCGCATCATCCGGCTTCAATCCGGGGATCACGGTCAACCGCTCTTTTACGCCAAGCGTTTCCGCCTGTTTCCGGATTTCTTCATAATACCACGCAGCCGTGATGGGCCCGATCAGCAATAAATGTGTATCTTGATACTGTTCAAGCAATTCCAGTAAAATTTTCTGATTTTTCTGGTAATCGATCCGGGAAATGCAGAGAATAACTTTTCTGTCTTCCGGGATCTTATATTTCTTCCGGAACATTCCGGCATCCGGCAGTTCCCGGTGCAGAATCCCGTTGGGGAAAAGTTCCACTCTTTTGCCGGGATAACGCACCTTAAGTTTGGCTTTTTCTTCCTTACTCAATGCCAGAAGCAGATCTGCCCGGCTTTCCGGAGCCTGACGCACGTTGAAAATCCGGTCAAGGAGGCCGCCGTAAGAAAATTTGTGCTTCAATGGCTTCAGCATCAACGCCATTTCCTGCTCCGGAATGGCGCATGCCCCGCCGTGTAAACTCATGATGCAAGGCGTTTGCAGCTTCTTCCCCAGCCGGATGGAATATTGGGCGATCCTGCCTCCTGCGTGGATGTGGAACAAATCAAAATTTCCATTTTTCAAACACTGCAAAAGTTCCGGACACAAAGGGTTGCCGCCTTTTTTGTCCAGTGCAAGCCGATCTTTTCCCGGCATGGGGAACCAGGGGTAAAAATAAGGAAAACGCCGGATCGTGATCCCTTCAACAACTTCACTGCCAACCCTGTCCAACGCGGCAGTACAGATGATTTCCGGAGTCAAGCCCTGCGCTTTCTGCTGCAAGGCAATGTTCCACACAACACTTTCCGTGCCTCCCCATTCAGAAAAGGTAAACCGGCGGACGATATGAGCGATTTTCATACGTTTGACCCCCGGTAATAACTTGTTTTCTGTACCCACCGGTAAAGGGGGGCGTAGAAAAATTCTCTGACAGCCCCCTGTTTGGCGAGGTAAAGCCAATCCCGCAAGGTTTCTGCAAGAACAGCCAAAATGCAATGGCGCAAACTCATGGGGCTTTTCCCCATTTGTTTATCCGCCACACCTTCGTTGAAAAAGCGTTTTTTGACCTCCTGCAAAGTGTAGTTGTGAGAGTGTTCCACAACGGCATCAGGTACATAAACGATTTTTGCCGAATTGCGTTTGACCCATTCCGCATCTTCGGAATACCGGATCTCTTCATGAAAAGGTTTGGCAAGCAAATCCGCTTTGCGGAATCCGGAGGATACCAGCGAGAAAAAATTGCCCCAGTTTGCAGATATGGAACCGTTTCCAAAGGCCCGTTCGTAATCTTTACGCACCACAAAATAAGCATCTTTCCGGGCGATCTGGTTGCCGAAAACGCAATCGACCGACCCATCTTTCAGCGGGGCAGTCAAATTTTTCAAATAATTCCGTTTTTGAGGAATGGCATCACTGTTGTTGAAAACAATAATATTGCCCTTTGCCGCACGAATCATATGATTCAGCGTCCTGCCGGGGATATATGGACCTTCCGGCGGGTCGATCCTGCGGAGTTCCGGCACACTTGCCAGATATTCCGCTGTACCGTCGGTGGAGTGATCGTCGCAGGAAAGGATCTCCACCGGTTCATCTGCTGTTTGCGCCAACAGCATCTCCACCGTTTGCCGGATGTATTTCATATCGTTATGGGAACGCATCAATACAGAAATCATTCCAGCTTCTCCTGACAGCTTGCCACGGCTTCTTCGATGGTGGGATAAATATCAAAAACCCGGTAAACTTTGGTAATATCCAGTACGATCTGCATATCGGCACTGACTCTTGCCAGTTTGATGACCGATTTATTTTCCAATGCTTTCTGCGCCATTGCCAGCAAAGCATCCAGCCCGTAGTTATCGATATTGACCAGTTTTTCCAGATCCAGAACGACGGGTTCTCCCGCTTTCATCCGTTCACTCAAGACATATTTGAAGTTTTCCACACCCACTTGATCCAGAAACATTTGCACATGAGCGATCAATACGCCATTGATATATTCAAATCGCATTTCCATTGTTCACGCCCTCCGGAATTTTGCCGTAATTTTTCCCATGATCTTTTTTGCACGGATTTTTTCGGCATGGTCAAACATCATATAATACAGTGCCGGGAAATAGATGAGTATCCCGGAGATCCCCGCCAGTGTCAGCAGGAAAAATTCGTGGATCTGCCCCCGCAGAAGATAATATTGCCAATAGCAAACCATTCCCGTTGCCGTAGCCAGAAGTGCCGGTTCAAAGAGGGAATTCAGAACAAAATACCGGAACCGGATACCGGTGCGCCGGATCAAATGCGGCAGAACAAAACCGAGGGTCCCGATCAGTTTGGTCAGGATCATCGCCCCGACTACCACCAATTCGTGCGGCCTGATCAAAAGTCCGGCAATAGAAAGCAAAATAAAGAGAATACTTTCAAAACTCTGCACTTTGGCAAGAAATTTGTGTTCCTCCGCCATAGTAAGAAATTTTTCCGGAATACTCCGGCATACCAGCAGAAAATAGACAAATAATACCATCAGACGGCAGATGAATGCGGCTTCATGGCTCTCTACATTAAAAAGCAGCAGAATGATGCGGGGCGCATAAATCATCACCATCACAGTTGCTCCGGCAGCAAAAAAATTCACCCAGCGGATGGCACGCATCAATATCTGCGCCAGATGCATGGTCCGGTTGCGGCTGTGGAGAAGTGCTGAAATCGGAGAAATATTTTCCACATAGGGCAAGGCAATCTGCTGGATCAGGAACGGGACACGGCTGCCCAACTGAAAAATCCCCACCGGAGCAAGACCGCAGAAAATACTGATCAGCAGAAACATTCCCCGCTCCCAGATCATCCGCCCGATGGAAATGATGTAAACCGCACTGCTGAACCGGAAAATCCCTTTGAACACCTCTTTATCAAAAGCAAACCGGATACGGAACCCGGGAATACTTTTCCATACAGAGAGCAGCATCGCCACCTGCGTCGCCCCCATGACCAGCATCACAAAGCTCAACAGTTTGAACAAGCCCCAGCCCAATGCAAAAATGGTGATCACTCCGGCAAGCTCAATGAGTTTTGAAATAATAATGATGTAGTTGCGCAAATAAAGTTTCTGCAAGCCCACCAGAATTTCCGGAAAAACGCCAAGCGGAAAAACCACCGTTGCCGCAAGACCGCTCAAAAGCAGGGCTTCCCGGCAGAAATAAATGTATTCCGGAGTTGCATCAGCGGGCAGGTGGAAGAGCTCCCGGATATAATACATTCCCACAAATGTCAGCGGCAATATCAGAAGAGCCATTGTAACATGGCTGAAAAATATGCTGGAAATGGTGTGATTGTATTGTTCAATATCTTTTTTATAAAGCTCCGTAGCCGTTACTTTCTGTGCCGCCACGCCGAATCCCAGATCAAGCAGAAGGGCATAGCTGAAAAAACTCCACAGCATGACCCACAATCCGTATTGCGCTTCCCCCAGATGGCTGATGAGCCAGCGGGTAACAAGGATCCCCTGCACCAAACGGACAAACATGGAAAAATAGTTGGTTACAGTGTTCTTGAAAAATGGTATTTTCATAATGTTTCCGCTCTTTCTATCATCAATTTAAAATAATCAGCCACATGTTTTACCTCTTCCGGAACGGCAGTGTTGGAAAGCAGTGCCGCAAAAGAGTGTTCATTTGCCGGAGCAAATCCGTGCATTCCGTTCAGCGGTGCGCTCCCCATATCGGAGGGCACGATCTGAATACCGGGATCGAGCAGAAATATGCCGTCCCCGAACATCCTGTCTTCCCGGTAAATGCCGTATTGGATTTCCTCTTCCCGGCTCAAAAAGTGTCCGGGGAACTCTTGCATGATTTCAGTGATAACGCTCTTTGCGTGTTCACTTAAATAATGAAATCTTGCCATGGTGGAGTCATAACACGCCCCGTAATCTTTGCCGAAAACAAGGCCGCTTTCCGCCATTTTACCCATGATATCCACCGTCCCGGCAAGCGGCGTCATGCCGTGGTCGGAAAATACCGTAAAATGCACTTCTTCAGCATGTTCCATTGCTTTTTCGTACAAGTGACTGATTTGATTTTGGATTTCATCGAGTTTGCGCTGCACGGCATCTGCATCACCTGCTTTATCATGCAGTACACCATCAAATCCAGCCGTATAAACAAAGAGAAAATTTTTGCCGTTCTCAATAGCTTTGGCGGCGGCAAAATAGTTTTCACTGTCACTCAAATGCCAGTCGGAAATATGGAAATCCACTCCTTGGGACTTCAGTGTATCCCACAAATTGGGAATATTTTCCATGCCGTTGGCTATGAACAAATCCCGTTTTTCGCAGTAATCCACAAATTTCAACTTCCATATCGGCATCCGGTAAAGCTGAAAATAGCCGGTAAAGCCGTAAAGTTTTTTCAGAAGTCTGGACAAATGGTGCCGCACCCGTCCCCTGCTCCAGAACCCTGCCGGTTTGAAAAGCCATGCCCAACGGGAAAGAAACTTGAACGGCGATGTTTCCGGGGCAAAACGGAACAACCCCAGATGTCCGTGTTCAGCGGGCGTTTTGCCCGATAAGATCGTAGGTATGGCACTGCTGGAATAACCGAACTGCATATTGATTTTTTTACGGTACGGCAGGAAATCCATCATAAAATGGTGATCGTTCACGATCTTCCACCCCAGTGCATCTATAAATAAAAATATTTCAATGGTTTTGTGCTTCATATCCACCTCATGGCAACGCCCGGTATCCGGGGAGTTTGCGGAAATCTCCGGCAGGTTTACGATTTTTCCACTCCTGAAACGGCAGTTGAGCCTTCTCCAATAGATAGCCCGTTGTTACCGCTGCCGGCGCAATGGTTTCCCATACAGAATACTCGCTTGACGGCACACTCAAAAATTCCAGATTGACATATCTGCGGAATATCGGAAGTTTGTCAGCATGTTTGCCGTAAACCATTTTCACGGCGTTCCGGTCAAGCCCGAAGGTGTTGCCGTAAGGGGTGATCCCCGGCACAAATTCCCCGATGCCATCGGCATAACTTACCAGATCCAGAAACGCCGCCGGATAAATTTTCCCCAAGCCGGAGGTCATCGTGCGCCCCAACGGGTTTGCCCCATTATGAAAATCATTGGCGTAATATGCGCCGTCAAGATATTTTTGTTCCCCTGAAATTTTATGAGCGGCAATCAGGGTCATTGCCCGCCGCAGGGGATGGAAATTCCCCCATGCCATAGAGTGGACCCACCCGGCACCGGCGGCATACCAGAGTGTCCGGTAGGGGTAAGCATTTTCCTGATCCGCAAGCATTTTATCGGCATCACGCAGGATAACTTTGCAATATTCCTGCCGGAATTCTTCCAGTTCTTCCACCGGATAAAGGCAAAGATTCATCCAGGTCAACACCGACCATTTCCAGAAGTCTTTGATAAAGTCCGCTTTGATGCGCTGACGATCGGCGGTCAATGGTTCAAGGTACTTTTTCTCCCCTGTGAGAGCAAACAGATTCACCCCGGCTTTCAGCAGATTTTCAGAACGAAGTTTCACTCCTTCATGGTAAAAAAGTGTTTTCCCCTGATAGATATACATGCGGGCAAATGTATTTTTGTAATCAAGGGCAAACGCCCACGCTTTCTTCGCTGAATGAAGATATTTTGCCGCCTCTTTCTCTGCTCCGGCTTTTTTCATGGCCAGTGCCAGTGTGCTGATTGAGGCGGCATATTCCAGAGTGCCGTTGCGTGAAGGGGCAGAAACATAATAATCGTGGTTATCCCTATCCGGCAAGCCTTCTCCGGCCTGCGGGTGCCCGGTCGTTTCAAACCATGTTCCCACGCCGCCATTTTCCTGCTGGACGGCAAGGAGGTGTTTTATGCCCCACGCCGCTTCATCCAGAATATCGGGGATCCCGTTGCCGCTTTCGGGGAGATGAAGCTGCCCGTCCATAAAGTTTTCCGGCTTCATCAAATAGACCATCGCCAAGTCACTGACGATCCGCAAGTGATACGGGCGGCGGTCATAATCTGCCGCATCGTGCCAGCCGCCGGGTGCGGAAACGGACTTTTGAGCAGACAACGCATGACGCTTTATCAACTCAAAATGTTTGACTTCCACACGCTGGAATTTCCGGACAAATCCCTCTTCAATATCTTTACCTTTCCTGTAATGTTCTGCATTGCCGGGAAAACTGCCGATGTAAACTTGCGGATGGCACGCCGGACTTTCCCATGCAGTAAAGGGCTGTTTTTTGGCGATCCCGCATCGTTTGTGGTACAAACCCCGGGCGTGGATGTAAAACGCCTCACTCAATGTTTCACTGCCCAGCGTAAATTCCATGCTGCGCCCGATATTTTCCACATGGAAATAATATTTGCCCGGGATGTTGAAATCCGAATAATCCAGTTCCAGAACTTCTTCGCCGGTAAAAGGGATCGCCCCCTGATACTTCGGGTCCTCCCGGCGCAGTGTCAGTTTTCCGGTAAAAACCCTCTTGTTATCGGAAGAGCGGCGAAGCTCAAACTCCTGCCCCGCAAAATGTTTCAATGGCAATGCCCCGGCACTGCCAAGCCATGCCCCCATATAGGCATATTTCCGTTTCTGCCGGACACCGTTCCCCAACTGATTGATTTTGAACACATTGCTGGGCTTTTCCGGATCATATTGCAAAGTCACGCCTGCCACAGAAACTTTTTCCCCGGCTTTCAGCGGCTTTTCAAAAGTGATATATTCATAAAAAGTAATATCCGGTTTGCGGAGGATCTTCCCTTTTGGATCTCGCAAAAGAGCGTTTTCTTTTTGCCAGATGCCGGATTTTATTACGCTGTGGGAGGTATATTTGCAAGGCTCCGGATTCTTTAAAACCACCACCTGCGGCGTTAAAAATTCATATTCCGCCGCCATGCAGAAAAGCGGCAGCAGAAGAAAAAGTATTCCCTTTTTCATGCGGATACCTCCACTTCGCCGGAAGCAAATTTTTTGTAATATTTATGGAGGATCCCCACTGCGGCAAACAAAATCATCATCTGAATAAAATTCACCTGCTGCTTCATCACCCATTCCAGCGTGGATTGCAGATAGACCGCTGTCAAGCCGCCAACCACTCCGGCAGGAATATAGAATAAATTGGTCCGGCGCAGCCGTTTTAACAGCTTGCAGGCGCAAACATAATAATACCCCAGCCACGCCAGAAATGCCGCCAGTGCCGGGAAACCGCACTCTGCCCCCACCAGAAGATAACTGGTTTCCACGATCCCTTCTTTGAAATCTTTGGCAATGCGTTTATTGCCGTAACGGTATTCACAGTAGGGATATGGAGGATTGATTTTGATTCCCCAGTTGTTCAGCCCGACTCCGGCAAAGGGTTTGTCCTTCATCATATTCCAGGCGGAAGCCGCAAGATATTGGCGTGTCATCAGCGATTCTTTCGGTGCATTTTCAAACCGTTTGATAATGTTGGGCAGCAGAAGCAATGCCCCGAAAAAGCAAATGAGAAATATGGGAAGCAGGATTTGTATCTTTCGCATGTTGAACTGGTAACGAAGCGAAAGCAACGCTGTGATTGCACATCCGAATGGCAGACAGACCATGGCTCCCCGGGAATAAGTACGCATACATGCCGCCGAAGCCACCAGAAAAAATCCGGCAAACAAAAAACGTTTCCATCCCCTGTTCCGGTTGAAATAATACGCAAAAAACACCGGAGCGATCAAACACATATACATTCCCATACTGTTCTGGTGCGGAAAAAAACCGTTGGCCTGATGGATCCCTTTTACATGCTGGAATACAACGGACAAAAAGGTTGCACTTGCCACAATCCCGAACCCGATTATAACAGTATTGAAGTCCCTTGTGTAATACAGATAGTAATAACTGCAGAGAAACACCAGATACATCATGATCATTTTCCACAACTCAAACCAGCTGTAAAGCATATTGTCCGCATTGATCAGCGATGGAAGGCTCAACAGAAAATAAACCAGATAGATCCAGCTTCCCGCATCCGGCAGAAGCGGTTTTTTGCGGTACAGGATCCACATACCGATCAGCATTGCCAATGCGATCAGATAAACCAGCGACACTTCCATCCCCCGGGAGGTCCCCCGGTAAGTTTCATGGGAAAAAAAGTTGATGGATACCTGATTGAATGCCATTACCGGCAGGAGTACAGCCAGAAACGCATAGCGCATATACTTACGGTTCAATGTAAGGATATACCCCAGCGGCAGTACGCCCATAAAGGCAATGAAAAAAATCAGGTATTTCATAACAATCTTTAATTCATAAAGTTCAATGCCGGGAAAGTGAAGGTACTCAGGAATTGAGCCGTTGGCAGCAGTTTCCGTACAAAAACATTGTATTCGGAAACATTGTCATGCGGGATATAGACCACATCTCCAGGCTGCAGGCGGACATTGGCACAGCGGCCGTGCAAAATTCCGTCGATATCCACCCGGTAAAAACGGGGATTTTCCATGCCGCCACGGATAATGACTCCATACTGCCAATACTGCTCCTTCAAGCCCAGACCGGAAGAAATAAGTTCCAAGATCCCCAGATTCTGATCCCACAATCTTTTGTGCGGCCGGTTGATGCTGCCGATGATGCTGACCATGGCTTCCGATCGGACAGCGATATAAATGTAATCCCCTTTTTTGAGTTTGACATTGTGCCAGCGGTCGCCCTTTTCGATGGCAAGGGAAAAGTTCACCGGCAGGATCTCTCCGTTACGGACGAGGATACTGTTCTGATAATCGGCGGCATCCAGCATTTGATCATCAAAGTCCCGCACTGCGGAACCTCCGGCCTTGGCAAAGAGATCGGCTAACCGCATTCCGTTGGAAATCACAAACATTCCCGGATTGTTCACCGCCCCGGCAATGGTGGCAGTCTGACTTCTGACATCAATGGCAAAAACACCCAGCTCCGGATTTTTGATGTATTGACCGTAGATTTTTTTGATTTTTTCGCTGGCTTCTTCCAGCGTAAGCCCTGCCACCTGGACCTGGCCGGCAAACATGACCCCGATCGCCCCGTCCGGAGTCACCAGAGATTCCATGATCAAATCCGGATGGTTATACACCCGGATACTGATTTTATCCCCGGCATTGATCCGGTAAACAGGTTCCTTCTGGGCGTCAAGCTGTTTCAGATATTCCAATTGACGGCGTTTGTCTTCATCGGTCAATCCCGCCTGATCCACCACACCGTCGGGCAGATTGTTGATATCCGGGAACTGGTCAAAGTTTCCGGTATAACGGTCATAACATCCGGCAAGAAAACTCACCAGAACGGCGGCTGTCCATAAAATCAATGTCTTTTTCATCAGATATACTCTCCGGAAATAATTTTATTCACATCGGTCACGCCGGTCAGCACGGCATAGATTTTATGTTCCTCATCGTGGAGTTTCAGCACCCGGCGCAGAACACTGCGGGGCGTCTGTTTTTTCCCGATATAAAGCATGGTGGCATCGCAAATATCATGCAGCTGCCGCACCAGAATGCAGGAGGCATCAAAGGGCTTTTCCCTGGAAATACGGACCAGCTGATAGTGGCGTTTCAATTCGTTGACCACATTATAGAGGGAACTGATCTCATCCGGCTCCAGAACAGAAAGACTCCGCACCGGAAAGAAGGCAAAGCCATAGCCGTACCCGTAGCCTTTTCCGTCCCCGGAAGAGAAGCCGTGCAGATATTCAATATGATGCTGTACATCCTTATCCGTAAAGTTGACTCCGGCATTTCCATTGTCGGAGTAGTAAAAATCCCCGATTTTCTGCATATTGGCGCAGCGATCCTCCGCCTCACTTGCGGAAATAAGCCGTACAAGGATCGTATTGCGTTTGGCCTTGGTGAACTGTTCATCAAAAATGACCGAACTTAAAAAAGAACCGTCCAGCGAACAGGAAAAAATCGTCCGGGTATTTTTCAGCCGCAGAATAAAGTGGTAAAACATTTCGTTGTTGAGGATTTTTCGCTGTTCCGCAGAAAACGGGGCGTCCTTATGGGGAATAACTCCGACCGTATTAAAGAAATCCTTGTGGAAACTGGCTTCTTCAATGCCGCTGAATTTTCCGCAGACGATATCGTAAGTAACCACAGCAGTAGTGTAAAGACCGCTTGTAAAAACAGCGGCAATAAAGATAAGTGCCAAAATTTTAACAGGAAGCATGGGGAAGGCCTTGGTGCCGACCACCCGTTCATTGAGGATGATGTCGTTAGGCACATGAGCAATATTGCTTCGCACACGGGTGAGTTCCTCCACCAGAAGGGCGATATTTTTATTGGTAGTTGCCAGCAGACGCTCAATAGATTCATGTTCCGGGATCATGTGCTGGAGTTTGCCTTCTTTTTCCTTCACAAGAGCGATTTCTGCCTGAAGAGATTTCATGTTCAATTCCATCTGATTGAGCGCAACCTCCGCTTCCTGATGCCGGTTGATCACCCCTTCTATATCTAAAAGCATGTTTTCATCAAATTCCGTGATCCGGTTTTTCGCCTTGAACGCTTCAAATTCCTTTTGAGTGACCTCATAGGCCGTTTTCGCCTCCACGAACCGGGGGTTGCGTTCCGCAAACATCAGCTTGGCTTTTTCATATTCTCTGGAAAATTTACGCATATCAGCCATAAATTCCCGCAGTTTGGCACGGTGTTTGATCACATTTTCCGGGACCGCTTTATAATTCTTTTCTGCCACCGCAAAGCGATGACGGGCATTGGCAAGTTTTACATTCAACTCCGCTTTTGCCGCATTTTGTTCCCCCTGGATCTTTTTTACATTGTTCATCTCTTCCAGGGGATGGATGATTCCGTATTGCCGGTGCAATCCGTGAAGCTGTTCGATCAGGGATTTCTGATACGCCTGAAGTTCCCCCAGCCGCCGCTCCCGGGCTTCCAGAAAATTCCGCAATTCCGCCGTCCGGTACTCTTCGTAATTACGGATCCCCAGATTGACAAAGGTATTCACCAGCTGCTTGACATATTCATCACTTTCCCCAATGCCTGTAATAATAAACATATCATGCTGATCCCGCAGTAATTTCACCTCAATACTCTGCTTGAGGACACTTTTCTGCTTATCGGTCAGTTGCATTTCCTCCACCAGCTGGTGAAAAATCTGCTGACGGGAAAAGACCCCGAGTACATGATTGATGCTCAAGGGTTTTACCTCTTCACTGGCCCGCGGCGTGTAAAAAAGCGTAACACTCCCTTCAAACTTGTGATGGGAATGTTTGAACTGTATATAACGGAAACAGATTCCGGCAATGACCGTTGCCAGAAAAACGGCAAGAATGCTCCATTTGAATTTCAAAACGGTAAAAAGCACCAGTTTCTGATACAACTGCAATTTCTGCATCTGCCGGGTTTCTGCCTGCACATTCAACTCATTTTCCAAACTGTCCATCGTCTTTTTCCTGTCAATTAAAAATCAGCCATTGCTGATAAAGTTTACTGTTCCGGTCAATTTCTCCGGGGATATCGTTCAATGCAAAATAAAGATCGCTCAAAAGCACCGCTGCTGCTGGCATCGAGTACCAGTGCCGAAAAATCAGCGGCAAAGAGCGGCTTTTGATGCAATATTTGATATAATTTTTCAGCGATACTTCGCCGGATGACCAGCATTTGCTGTAAATTCCGTCTTGCAATTCCTGATGTTTGTTTTCTCCGGCACAACGCACCATGGCCGATTGAAAAAAATCCCGCACGCCGTTCCAGAACGCCTGCATATCGGGTTTGCATTTCCGGTGCGGAGCGTACTTAAATTCCACAGCTTCGCGGTAATAAGCCTTCCATGCTTCACACATATTGGATTTCTCAATGCGCTCCAATCGCTCCCCGATCGACCAACAGTATTCGCCGCGGCTGATGAGCATGGCATCCCCGGCCCCCAGAATGGCTTTGTAGAGATTCCGCAATATAAAATCTCTTTCTGCAGAACCATTGGCGATTTTTTCCCCGGCCAGATACAACCCCATGCCCCGATTGAGCAAAAGGCGGCACGCTTCAGAAAACGGCAGTTCTTCCGCCGGGAGTTCCGGGAGATACTTCTCAAGCAGATCCTCTCCGGAAACCGGATGATATCCCCGCTTCAATTCCTGCATCATCAGCCGTTTCCTGTTTTTCCTGATATCTTTTATCCCCATAACTCTGCTGAAATCCACATCCACTTTCAGTTGATGCTCATATTTTTCTCTGATTTCTTTCAGCAGATTTTCAGCATTGGCAGGCTTTTTCCGGGCAAAAACAAAAAAGTCCAGATCGTTATAGAGGAGCCCATTTTCCTTATCCTGCCGCACTCCGCCATCCCCACGGCCGTAACTGCCGCCCAAAACAACACAAAGCCCCGTGCCGGAAAGCGTTTCACGCATTTCAGCAAGAACTTTTTCCATCAGCATTTCGGCATCTGTATCGCCGGAGGCTGTGAATGTTTTATGCCCGTTTCCGGTCAACATAGGTTGCAAATCCTCTTTTCCCCAAAGCTCTCAACACCACCTGAAGCACCAGCGTGCAACTGCAGTGATAGTGATAATAATAGTCGTAGATCCGCCGTTGTTCCGGCGTATTCTGCAATCCATAAATCTCCCCGTACTGAAAAACATAATGATCATTGGCGGGGTGGCTCTTGACCAGTTCCCGCCGGAAAAACAGCACCCCCCAGTATCCGGGATAGCGATCCATGGAAAGTTTCCAGCACCAGTGGGATTTTTTGTGCGTAAGATAATACGGCAGAATCAACAGGTACGGGATCAACCCGGCAACTGCCAGCACCAGAGCGATCAAGTGTTCCCACAAGCGCAGAATCCATGCAGAACGGTTCTGAATGGGCGAAAACGCATAACTGAAACTGTTGCGTTCCAGTACGCCGCCGGTGTAAGGATCAATGATCCGCCCCGGAGTGACGATCTTATTTTTGATCTCCAGATTCCCTGCGGTGTAGGTGCGGTCAAAAATGATAGAGTGTTCCACAACGCACCCCTTGTCCAGCAGAGACCGTTCCCCGACAATAGCGGTATTCAATCTGCTTTTCGTTTCAATAAAAGTATTGTCCCCCAGTACAAGCGGCCCGGTCAATTGGCAGTCATTCTTCATTACCACATTGGTTCCTGTGTGGATGTTGCCGGTGATGGTGTACCCGGGGAGATTATAAAAATCATCCTCCAAAACCTGAAAATTCACATCAAAATAACTTTGCAGAGAATCAATGTGATAAATTTCCAGCGTACTTTTCCAGAGTTTGCCATCCTTAAAGCAGTAGATCCCGTCATCCCCGCCCTCATCTTCGCAGGGAACGAAGGAATCGTATAATTCCTGCGCCGTATGGGATTTGGGCATAAGCATACCGTGCAAAATCAGACATTCACTGCCGTACTCTCCGGCATATACTTCCAGCAAATGCCGGACGGTATCATGGCCGCCGCCCTTGCGGTAGTTCAGTTTCAACTCCCCATGCTGATATTCATAGAGGTGTTCAGCAAGGTGTTCATTGTAAGTCGGCCCCAGCAGCAGAAGAGATTCCGCATTGCACCGCAGAGCAAGATCGATAAAGTATTCTGCCGCACAGCGTCCGGCGACCGGCATCATCCCCAAACTGCGGTCCGGGAAATAATCTTTGCACCATTCCTGCGTTTGCGAATAAGGATTGATCAGAAGATGTTTCATCTTACCATGCTCCTTTCCCGGTCAGGATCGCAGGGATCGTTTTCAAGAGGATCAGAAAATCTTTCCAGACACTTTTGCTGGCAATGTACTCTTTATCCAGTGCGATCTGTCTGGAAAACGGCAGTTCACTGCGCCCGGAAACCTGCCACAAACAGGTGAGGCCCGGCGTGATATTCAGCCGTTTGCGTTCTTCCAGCGTGTAAGTCCGCACTTCCTGCGGCAGCGGCGGCCGGGGACCCACCAGACTCATATCGCCTAAAATAACATTGAATAACTGCGGCAGTTCGTCAATGCTGAATTTGCGGATAAAACGCCCGATGGGGGTGATCCGGGGATCGTGTTTCATCTTGAAAATCACGCCGTCACCGGATTCATTGAGTTTCAGCAGTTCCGCTTTGCGGGCTTCGGCATCGATATACATACTGCGGAATTTGTAAAATTTGAAATGTCTGCCGAATTTCCCGACCCGCACCTGACTGAAAATAATAGGTCCGGGACTGGTGATTTTGATCAGAAGTGCCGTGACCAGAAATACAGGACTGCCAATAAGCAGGGCTAATATGGACAAAATCAAATCCATCATCCGCTTGAAACATACAGAACTGCCGATCGTCAGATTCCATATCACCATTCGCAGCTGGATATTATGGTGCCGGAACATGCCGGGGCGTTTCAGTTCCTCCCGGAGCGCGAGAATTTCATTATAGCGGTTCATGTTTTTTATTCACTCCTCAACGACTGCACAAAATTTTTCAGCTCATTACGGCTGGCTTCCACATCGCCAGTGATGGGCAAAGATATCTGATAAGTGTGATAATTTCCCGCCGGATCAAAGTGCCTGCGGAATCCGAGGAATCCGGGGGTGGAAAGTTTTTCACTGCTGTACCAGACCCAGACAAGGATCCGGCTGGAACCTTTTTGAGCTTCGATCTCTGTTACCGCAAAACGATCGGATAAATGCAATATGTTTTCCGAATGGATTGTCCACATACTTGTACGCAAACAATGGCTCGCCGGGTGGATTTCGTGAATATTTTTTCCGCATTTCACGGCCAGAACCGATATGTCTGCATTGTTTTTTGTATAGCGATACTGCCGGACTGTACTGGTTGCAAAAAAGCGTTTTGTATTTTCATCGGGCACCAGACTGCGCCCCCAAAATTCTCCGCAGTGAGCCGGAAATTCCGGTAAAAAACGTTCTCCTTCAAAATGTATTTCTCCGCTATGCAGTAAAAACAGCCCGGTCAACAGTGCGGCAACGGAAAAAAAGAGCGGTCCGCGCCGGATTACATGTCCGGTACGTTTTGCAACCCCTATCCAGCCGAAACACCCTGCTGCCAGCAGAAATTTCACCGTCCACGCCAGATAGACCGGACACATCAGCAAAAGTGAAAGCTGATAGCTGGAACTCGGTGTCCCCAGCAGCAGCAGCAATGCCGCAGGCAGGATCCTGTACGCAAGCTGCCAGGAGCCGACAAGCCACACGGTCGAAAATATCACCCCCACGCCGGAGGCAACGGCAAGAGCGTTGATATGGTGCAGAGACGGCCGCAATGCCAGAGTCAGCGCCGGAACAAGCATAAGTAACGCATAAAAATCGAATTTGCCGAATTTTTGCTTATAACACGCCCAACCCGCCGCAGGCACGCTTGCCAGATAAAAAATCCAATCCCAATGATCCAGCCGGGACCCCGTCCACGCCTGCCAGAGATAAGACGACTGAATCAGCAATGGCAAGAAAGATACCGCAATAAGAACTGTTTTCATCATTGCCGTTCCTCCTCTGTTTTGCCGTCAGATTCAGTAAAAATCTTTCCAATGGCAATGAAAATCAGAAAGGCCAGAACGATCTGCACATATCCAAGCGCAATATGCCAATTCCCCTGAAGCACGACCTCTCCCAGTTGCTGATACAACAAAACGGTCAGCACGATCCGCAAACTGTTCCCGAGAATGATTGCAGGAATGATGAACGCAAAGTGTAACATCTTCCATAACAATTTCTTATGGAGCATCTGCACTGCGATGATGGCAATCAGCAGAAACGCATCCAGCTGGTTGATCCCGCTGCAGGCGTCCGTAATGGCAATGTTGACACCGGGCAAATGAAGAGAAGTCCCTGAATAAATCACACTCATCCCAAATACTTTTAATATTCCTGCACTCAATACCGTTGCACTCAGCCGCAAGGGGAAACTCAATAACAGCATAAATTCTTCATGATAAGGCATAAAAACACAGCACCACAATGCCGGGACTGCACTGTTGAATGCCATGAGCCTTCCGCTGAAATACAGAACCAAAGCACAAAGCAAAAGGGTAAATGCAAACGCCGTACTCAAGCTTCCCGGAAACTCATGCGTTGGAAGTCCGGCAAGAATATTGGCCAGAACAAGCATCCCCCACGCAGTACATTTTTCCGGAAATCCGGAGAGAGGGCTGGGCGTTGACGAAAAACTTTTCAACATCAGTGTGATCAATATGCCCGCCATTGCCAAATCAACCAATGCCGCATCCCACATGCCGGAAGTGAACATGGGCACCGCCGCCGAAAAAGCAACAATCCCCAGAAGCGTTCCGTACAACGCTCCCAGGGGATGTTTTTTCAACAGGCTGTAATCGATTTTTTTCATACTCATTGCGGCATCTTATCCAGTTTTTTCAGATATTCCAGCGCGATCTTATTTTTGGGCGCAACGACCAGAAGCTGACGGCACTGTTCCCGTATTTTTTCCCGTTGGGTACTGATATTGCACATTTTGATGCGTTGGATCATTCCGGCGACCCACAATGGTTTCATTTTAGTCCGGAGCGCACCTGCTCCGG
The DNA here is from genome assembly GCA_017457105.1 of Lentisphaeria bacterium. GTDB lineage: Bacteria > Verrucomicrobiota > Lentisphaeria > Victivallales > Victivallaceae > UBA1776. The sequence goes on from JAFTIA010000108.1 coordinate 54,711, forward strand.
AAAGTTTTACAATATCCGGAATGAGAGATGATTCCCCTTTTTTATGCAGTTTATCTGCATAACAAAGCTGGGCTTCCGGCATTTGCGGTGCAAGGGTATAAGCCCGGTTTGCCAAAATCAAAGCCTGTTCCAGATTGCTTTCTTCCGCAAACAACTCCGCCATGTTCAACAAAACCACGACCTGATACGGCGATTTTTCCGGAAACAATGCATACTTTTTAAGGGCGGCTTGATTTTTGCCGTTTTCGGCAAGGGTCTTTGCCGCAAAAAAGAGTAAATCCGTATTTTCGTGAGCGTCGGCATTCGCCAGCAGTCGGCATGCCGCCTCTTTATCGCCCTTTTTCAAGCAGAGTTGAGCCTGACAGAACGGGGCATATACCGGATCCTTACTCAAAAACAGTAAATCTTTTTCCCGCAATGCTGCACTGGCAAAGTGCCAGTATTCCGGAATAATTTCCGGAGAGAAATGTTTCATAAAAAGTGCTGACGCCTGTTCATGATCCTTGTTTTTCAACGCCAGTACGATCTCATAACGCAGCATATCTGTCTTTTTGCCCGGAAACGCCTTTTTGTACGCTGTAATAAGTTTGCCAGCCTCGGACAAATCTTTATTCAAATAATATTCCACCGCAATTTTGATGATTCCCGGGTCATTGCCGAATCTTTTTTGAGCATCTTTCAACAACGCCACATCCAGCGAACGGCTTTTTTTCTGGACAAGCAAAATGAATTTTGCGGCAAAAGCCTCCGGCTTCCGCTTGTAGAGCGTTTGAGCCAATGCCAAAAGCTGTTCAAGATCATTTGCCGGAGCCGCAAGGGAACGCTTCAAGAGATCGGAAACCATCCTGTCGGCACGGCTTTGCAGATCCAGATAATTCCGGTGTGCCAGCAGTGCAGTGTAACTGTTCAGGACTGCCGCCGGATCATTGGCGGAAACATCCGCACAGAAAAACATAAACGCCGCCAGCGGAGTATTGATATTTTTCCGCAAAGGCATGACAAGTTCCTTCAAAGATGCCATATCGTCCTTTGCCAAAGCCGTCAGGGCATCAAAATAATAACTGCACAACATGCCGCCCGTCCCGGAGTCTGCCTGATACGCCTTTTGAAGTCCGGCAATTTTTTCTGTTTTCTTGAGTAAACAATAAATTTCCGCTGTCTGTATGGCGATCGCCTGATCGTGATAGGTCTTCAAATATTTTTCAAAAATTTTCAATGCCTGACCGAATGTGCGGAAATTGGCATAAAAACGCCCCAATGCCGGAGCAAAGGCAAATTCATTCAAGTGATACGCCGCCAGCAAAGATTTCTCCGCAAGGTCGATTTTCCCGGCTTGCAAATACAGTTCCGCTTGAGCCGCAAGAATTTCCTGCTGTAAAAAAGCATCATCATTTTGGAAATGAAGCGAAAGAGCGGTAAGTTTTTCCTGAATCGTCAGGCGGTTGTATTTAAAAAGGAGCAGAGCCAGTTCGCCGATCTTGTTATCATTGCTGCGCCGGTCAAACTGCGCCGGATATTTTTTGAAATTGTTATTGCGTCCGGCGGCGTAAAGCAGGATTTGTTTTGATTTGTCAGAAAGTTCCGCCTGATGCGAAAGAAAGTTTTCCAGCCGCTCAAATTCTCTGGCAAAAAGCAGACTTTTGATATATTCAGTTTTGTTCGCAGCACTCAACGGATTGAGTTTGTGCGCCATGTAACTGTAATAGACCTGCTCGGGATAGATCCTGCGTTTCCCGGCAATGGCAGAAAGCATCTTGTAAGCGGCTTCATGGTCATCGTCATTGCGGATGATCTGCAAAAGTTGCGCTTCAGCAATATCCAGCGATTTATCATCACCCCGCAGAAAATGGCTTTGCGCCTGTTTGAAAAGCGCGACATTCTGGTAATTGGAAAAAAGCAAAAAAGCCGTCATGCCGATACATGCAAACAAAATCAGCAATGCCGCAGCAATGAGGATAATGCGCTTTTTTCCGGAATTTTTCATATCGCCTTACCATTCGCACCTGTTGGAATTTATTTTGCCGCGTAAAGTTTTTTGCGTTTTTTCAGGTAAAGCACCGTACCGCCGCCCACGATCAAAGTGGCAATGATCCCCGGCAGAGGCTGTCCGGATGTGGGAGCATTGGTGGAAATAGCGAACTGAAACCCTGCCGGATTGATGGCATTCTGGGATTTTTTGCCGTAATCAACACCAAAATCGCCCCAGTTGAAAATGATGCTGTCGCCGGATTTGCTCAACATCCAGATATCATTGTCCTGCGTGGTCGGGCTGTACATGGTAAACGTTTCCTTTTTCCCGGAAGCGGAGGTGGTTTCCACCCACAGAACGATTTTATCTCCGGCAGAAAATTCCCCCAACGCACCGGTTTTCATATCTCCATAGTGGAGTTCGGGCAGGGCCGCGGTCTGACTGCCGCCCGGTCGTCCGGGACGGTTATTCCCCGGTCGTCCGCCCCGATTACTGCCCCGGTAACTTGCCACATCATTATAGTTGTACCAGCCGATATTGCTGATCACCGAGTCCCCGATCGCCACACTGGATCCATCGTTTTTCTTGACATCCACATAAACTGTCTGCTTGGAATCCACCGAAAACCATGCTTCGCCGGTCCCGGTCTGCAAACTGTACTGCAAAGCGGCAAAGGCAGGAATGGTCGCGACTGTTAAAGCAGCTGCGCAGAAAAAGGAAAATTTATTCATTTATCAGCGTCCTTTCTTTTTGTTGTAAATTTTTCTGATGCCATAAGCGGCGCCGCCGATCGCCAGCACCGCAATAATTCCGGGCAGGGGCTGTCCGGAAGGCGCATTATTGCCATTGGAATTTTGAGAGTTGACCTTGAATGTGTAATACTCCTGAGTCCCGTTGGAGCCGAAATTACCGCCGGCTACGCTGATGCCGCCGTTGATCTCCCGGGATTTCCCCCAGATCACATTTTCGGCCACATTTTTTTCCGGCTTGGTGGAAACATAAACATCTCCAACATTATCTTTCACCCAGAAGCCGATACGGTCTTTTTCAGTAAAAGAGGCACTCGCTCCGTTGTTGAAAGAGCCGCTGTCGCCGGTATCCAGATTGTACCAGCCATAATCAGCAAACCCCTGACCGCGGTCAATGTAGTTATCCTGTCCGTTATCCTTATCTTTGCGGCTTTCAAGAACCAAATCAAATGCCACGGTGGTATCTCCGTCAAAAGTGAGCCACCCCTGATTGCCTTTGACATTATATTGATAGGCGGCCATCACCGGATGAGCCGCAATTCCCAGCAAGAAAAAAGCCAAAATAGTTTTTTTCATACATACCCCTTTGCATTTATTCGTTTTTTTGGGCAATGAAGATGAGCCCGTCATGCTGCAGCTTTTAGGTACAAACAACCTGCAAGCAATAACGCAAGACAATATATCACTAAAACCATAAATTTCAACCCGGAAAAAAATGACGGCGGGAGAAATCTGCCATGCAGATATTTTGAACCGCATTTTTAGATTTGAAAAAAAGAGTTTCGCAGTAAAATGGAATTATGAAAATCACTTCACATTTATTCGGAAAAACTCAGAATATGCAGTCAAGAAACAAAAGAAAATTGACAAAAACGGCAAAAATCTTTCATTCACGGCTTGCAAATGGATTGTCTTGAGGTATATTAAACAATAGAAAAGTGGCAATTATGGCAAAAATCTTTCATTTAGGAGTTTATTATGAATATTTCAAGACCAATATATTTGCAGCAACTGATCAACCGTATGAATAACGGAATGATCAAGATCGTAACCGGATTGCGCCGGTGCGGAAAAT
>JAFTIA010000109.1 GCA_017457105.1 Lentisphaeria bacterium
CTTATCATTTAAGGGCTTCTCGCCCTTAAAAATCCCCGCAAGGGGCGGTTGCCCCTTGACCCGTCGCTTGACGATCCAGATCGTCTGCGCTCCATAATATCAGTCTATGTTTAGTACAGAGCTTAAAAAAAATGCGCTTCCCTGCGAACCGCCAGTTTTAAGATGATTGCGCGCATACACAGTCGGACTGTATTTACGGCCCGGCTCGTTGTGCTGTCGTTGGGCTCTGGCGGGCCTGCAGGGAACAATGAGCCGGAGCCGTTCTTTTTTTTATTTTTTGTAATCTTTTCATGGTGAAGTGTCTGGGGGATTTTGGCAGTTGGGGATTTGTCCGGGCTTCATTTCCCCCACCGTGAAGATTGTCAAAAACAGGGGCTTTCAGCTTCCTTGGGTGATTGCAAAAACGACAAAACGGTGTATGTTACAGTCAAAACCGGAGGTGGAAACAAAAAAATTTGACAGCTCAAAAAGACATAGACATCCTGCTTGCAGGATGAAGATATGATGCGCATCAGTGAAATTCGCCAATCTTTTCGTGACAACGCGCACACAGTCGGACTGTATTTACGGCCCGGCTTGTTGCGTTGTCACGGGTTCTGGCGAGCCTCACTGATGCAATAAGCCGGAGCCGTTCTTTTTTTCCGGTTCCGGCTTGGCGGTTTGGGAGAAAGCACTTTATGAAATTGGGGATCACCGGCAGCCGCAGTAATGCCACTTTTGATTTTACGGCATTGTTTACACGCCAGGTCGTGGAATTCAATGCATTTCTCGGCAGACGCAGGATCACCACTGTCATTACCGGCGGTGCCCGTGGGATCGATAAACAGGCGGAAATTTGCGCCGGATCGTTGAATATTCCCTGCCGGACGATTCTGCCGGATTATGCCAAATACCGCCGTGGCGCACCGCTGAAAAGAAATTTGCAGATCATCCGGGAATGTGATGCTCTGCTGGCTATCTGGAATGGCGATATCCGGAGCCGGGGGACGATTTATACGGCAAATCAGGCATTGCGTTCCGGGAAACCGGTATTTCTTATTGTGTCCGCCGGGGAATCGATACAGCATTGCATAGGTGAGATCCGGGAAAGTACGGTGTGGCGTTCCCTTCAACCTTTGGTTCCTGATATGCTGTCGGTGATCGTGATATAGAACGCTAATTTCTGAAAATGCAGGTTTGGTTTGCCTAATTTTTGAAAAAATCTATATTGCCTGAAGAAAAACGGGTATTCTGACTCTGTTTCAGAATACCCGTCCGGGGTGAATGGTTGTTGTCTGCGGCTTGGACTATTTCTTTTCCAGCGGGACAAAGGTGTAGATGGAATTCCACTGGTTTTCGGAATTGCCGTAGCCGGTGAAGCGGATCTTTTGAACCCGGCAGGGCGGAAAATGGAAATTTTCCACTTCATCTGTTTTGCCGCTGCTCCGGCCGGAGAATACTTTTTCCCACGGGCCGCCATTGCTGACTTCAATATCAAACTTGTACGTCCGGCGGGACCCCTGCATGAAGGCAATGCCGACACCATCGAGTTCCATGACCTGCCGGAAGCCCACTTCAAATCCGGCACCTTCGCCTTCTGCATCCCAGTACCATGTTTTCCCGGGACGAGGGATCAGCATATTTTGCAGCTGGCTGATATTGGCGTTGTGTTTGGAGGTGATCCAGCCGATGTGCCGGAGGTTTTCCGGCATGGGCGTCAGGGTGACGGAGTCAGAAATCCGGTCAACCTGCACCATGTCTGTATTGGCAAGGGCAACTGTGCCAATGGGCAGATACCATTTGCCGTCAATCACTGCAGATTTTTCGTTCAGAGAGAGCTTGCTGCCGTTGATGGTCATGTCGCCGGATTCCAGATAGAACGCCACCTGTTCATTGTTGATGACGGCTTTCAGAAGACCTTTTTCAGCCTTTACATCCTTTGCCCCCAGTGCTTTTAATGCGGCTTCGGCGGGGACCAGAGAGGTATTGCCGACTTTTTTGATCCGCACACCGGGGAGGACCTTTCCGTCACGGAGAACGGCACCTTCCAGATCGGGCATCAGGTTGGCAGGTTCCATTTTGCTGTAATCCGGCAGGGGCGCTGCGCCGGAAAGTTTGCCGGGGATCCATTCATATCTGCCGGGGCCGCCGGTCAGGAAAATGCTGTTTTTCCCGGCTTGAACTTCTGCCGTGAATGTGCCTGCCGGGGTTTTTACGGACCACGGCCCGGCCGCAAGACCCGTAACGAGGATCTGGCGGACTGCCGGAGTGCCATCCTGCACCGTGAAGGCAAAGGGTTTCCGGATCCAGTCCTGCTGATGGCTGATGCTGACCACCCGGTTGCCGAACGCCAGCACATCCGAAACATCTGTCCGGCTCTGTTGTACCGGCATGGGCTTTACAGTGCCGTCCGTGATCTGCATGATCACCAGGAAGGCATCCTGTGCGGCGGCTTTGCGCGGGGAGAACTGGATGCGGTAGCCGTTGGCTTCCGGCGTTTTCTTATCCCGGTTGGGCGGCATGTACTGTTTGCCGAACACATTGTGGGCATCTTTGCCGCCGTAGACCTTGACTTCCCGCTCTGCCGGAATGGGCATGGAAAGATACATCTTGCCGGTCAGCGCATCCTGTTTACTGGTGAGGATGGCGCCGTCTCCGGTGATTTCCGGCTTCTGCAGCGTATTGATCTGCCAGTATTTCCGGAAGGCGGGATCGGCTGACATGACCTGATCGGACACAATGATCACTGCCGGGATCTTTGTATCTTCCATATTGAAGAAATGAAAGCTGCGGATATATTTCCGGATCTTGGACGAGTACGCCCCGGTCAGATCCGCCGCAAAACTGCTGTAATAAGGCCGCTTGGCAGAGGGGCCGAAGGTGCAGTACAGTTTTTCGCCCGCACGGAAATTCTTCATGGTGTCTTCCGGCGTACGGGGGAAGTTGAGGTTCAGCCGCATGCCGCCGTCATTGGAAGGCAGATGCCCGATCTTTTCCGCTGGATCACGGACAAGCATCATGGACTGGGCGATGGAGCGCTTGGCAAAATTCATGTCATAAGGTGTACCGTAAAAGTGATACAGCCCCAGCTTGGCGGCAAGGAAGCCCCGGTAATAGATCTGGAAAGAGCCGCTGTCCGCATGCTGGTGACCGCCGAAAATATAGCCGCCGCCCTTGATTTCAGCCACTACATCCGATGAAGAACTGCCCACATACCAGCCGGTACGGGCGATCATGCCTGCCAGCACCGGGCCGAAGTCGATGGTCAGCGGCAGGGAATCCAGAGAACGCACGGCTTTGACTTCCGGATCATTCAGCAGCAGAAACAGTGCCGTCTCCGGATAACGCCCGTTGGACTGCCGCAGAAATTCGCCTTTGACCAAAGGATTTTTGCCGTATGCCAGACAGTGGAACATCAGTTCCGGAGCACTCCAGTAGGGGGCATAGGAAACGCCGTCGCCATCCCGCAGCATGGTGCCGTGGGGCGTGCGCATGTAGAACCAGAAGAGGGGAACATTGTTGATATTATCGTCAAACACCGGTTTGCCCAGCATCTGCCGGAAGAGCAGTGCTGCACGCAAGTCGCAGGGAAAACGGAAAGAGCCGTAGCTCACCCCCTGATTGTGGCGGGGGGACTGGTATTCAAATTTCCGCATCGGCACCAGTTGTTCCAGAATTTTGTAGGAGCAGTATTTGTAAGGCACCGGGTCTTCATCATAAATGGCAATACTCATGGAGAGCAGGTCGCGGGTGACCTGCAATTCATTGCCGTGACCGTTGACAATGCTCTGGCGGAAAGGCGGCCAGGCACATTCCATATCCCGGGCAAGACGCATGAAGTTTTGGCAGAGGGAAGTTTTGTCTTCTGCCGTCATCAGGTCATAGCACCAGTCATACACGCAGGAAGCGGAGTAGATGGCCCTGCCGATTTCCCGGGTGATGTCCAGCAGATTGCCGAATTCCACCAGTTCCATATAGCGCAGTGCCAGCTGGACGGCTTCCCGGCCGATGGTTTTGTCGCCGGTCATCAGGTAATAAAATGCCTTGTTGACCATGGCGGTTTCCACTTGGGGATTGAACTTCAATTCTTTGTCCGGATCCGGACGGAAATCCATAGGCTTCCGGGCCCGGGCACTCACCTGCTGCCAGAAAGGTTTGTGTTCCGGATGGTTCAGACGGCTGCGGACATTGGGCAGATTTTCTGCATTTACCCAGATCCGGGGACGAGTTTTCGGGGGAACATATGCAGGTTTGTAATTCTGCACTTCCGCAGGAACAGGGAAGGGTTTGTAGAACGAAAGGTTCACGGTTTTCAGGGCGCAATGTTCCGGCAGCCAGATCTTCAAATCCTGGGGTTTGCCGTTAAAATAGAAATAGCCCAGCGCCTGATTGCAGTGTTGGGGCCTGCTCCACGGGACGAAGATGTAGCGATTCGTCGGCCGGGCATTGTCGATCTGAATCTGCGCCGCCATGGATTCAAATTTGCTCTTGGCCCTACGCATCAGATCCGCACCCACCGCATCCACGCTGGTGACGGTCTGGATACCGTACAGCCCCGGCCGGGGCGTTTTGACCCGGAAGACCAGATCCGGCTCCGCACCTTTTTTGCCGACTGCCGATTTGCCGGCTGTCTTGATGATCGCACCTGCCGGAGTGAGTTCCACATTATTTTTATTCAGCTTTGCCTGTGCCGGCTGCAGAAAACGCCAGTTTATCGGTGCTTGCAGTTCAAAGGGCTTACTGCTCACATCCACCTTGCAGTCCCGGATGGCCACTGCTCCGGTAGGGGAACGGTGGGAATAGATGTAACAGCGGACAGCTTTGGTGCCTGCCGGAGCCTGGGCGGAGACTTCAAAACGCCGGAACTGTGAGTCTTCCACATCCAGCCGGACAGCCTGACTTTTGTTGGGTCCCATAAAGGTAAGCTGGATCACAAATGCTTCGTGCGGTTTGCCGCCCGGCGGCAGTGCCGCCATGACCGAAGCGTACCAGTATTCACCGGGCTTGGCGGGAAATTCCCGGAAGATCCCGATTTCTCCGGCGGAATTGTCATCCATGACCACGGTGGGCCGCTGTTGGATGGTTTGATTTCTGATAATGCCGCTGGCCCCGTTTACCACTCGTCTGTAAGGACGCCATTGCAGGGGGATATTGGTCTTGGGATCGGTTTTAGTGAAATCATCCGTCAAAACCGCCGCCGCCAGAAGTCCCCCCCAGAGGAGCAGGCCTGCCGCCATCCATTTTTTCATCATACAAATCCTTTGCTGTTTTTGTTTCTGTTGGAAAATAACATTTTCCTGAATATATCATCTTTATGCTGAAAAGGCAAGGAGGAATATCAAAAAATGATGGTGCATTGCTTGCCGCGGCGTAGCGCAGCGCAGACGGGCGCAGAGCCGATACTGCGGGCAATGCCGACTGGGAATACCGGGAATACTAAGAATACTGGGGTAAGCACAAGAAAGCGTGTGGGCCATGTACCATGGAATTTCCGGAGCACATGGCTCACAGTATGCTACAGACAATCTATTGCTTGCCGCGGCGTAGCGCAGCGCAGACGGGCACAGAGCCGATACTGTGGGCAAGGGAATACGGACTTATACGGACTTATACGGACTGGTACGGACTATGGACACATGGTGCAGTGCGGGCCATGTGCTGTAGAATTTCCGGGACGCATGGCTGTCAGAGAGCCAAAGCCCTGTCCGTATTCGTCCGTATTCGTCTGTATCAGTCTGTATTACACTGCCCCACCATGTGTTTTGTGTAAAGTGCCCTGCCGGCAAAAAAAATCCCGTATCCGGTTTTGTCCGGATGCGGGATTTTGGGAGATGCGCAACCGCTTACCGGTATTTCGGCAGCATATCGCCGTGGGCCTTGATGAGATCGTTGCACATGGCAATGATGTCATCAATGCTCAATTCTGAAGCCGTGTGGGGATCCAGCATGGCGGCGTGATAGATGTGTTCCTTTTTGCCGGTCAACGCCGCTTCAATGGTCAGAAGCTGCACATTGATATTGGTCATATTCATGGCGGCACACTGCACCGGCAGACGGCCCACATGGGTTCCCTGAATGCCGTTATGATCCACCAGACAGGGCACTTCCACCACGGCATCGGCGGGCAGATTGTCAATAAAGCCCTTGTTGAGAACGTTGCCGCCGATCTGGATGGGGCTGCCTGTTACAATGGCGTTCATGATCATGGAGGCGTATTCCGGAGAAAGTTTGTGGGTGACTTTGCCGTTCTGGCAGATTTCCGCATACTGTTCCTTCCAGCGTTTGATCTGTTTGACACAACGGCGGGGATATTCATCCAGCGCGATGCCGTATTCTGCCAGCAGTTCCGGATAGCCGGACTTGATCCAGAAGGGGGCGTATTCCGCATTGTGTTCGCTGGATTCGGTGACATAGCAGCCAAATTTGTCGATCATTTCCAGGCGGATCAGATTGGCACCGCACTTTTCCGGATCTTCCAGATGGCCACGGTGCTGTTTCACAAATTTTTTGGCGATCTTCTTCATTTCGGGATAGAAATCTTTGCCGTCCTTGGTCAGTTCCAGGAGCCAGGACATGTGGTTGATCCCTGCCACTTTGCCACGGTAGCCCAGATCGGCGGCGAAGATCCCTTTTTCCCAGTGATCTTCCCAGCTGTACATGCCCAGCGTGACCAGCAGAGATTCAATACAAGCCTGCACACTGTGGCACAGACCCACGGTTTTGATGCTGCTCCCCCGGAGCATGGCACCGGTCAGGATGGCCATGGGGTTGGTGTAGTTCAAAAACCATGCGTTGGGGCAGACTGCTTCCATATCCCGGGCAAAATCCAGCATCACCGGAATGGTCCGGAGCCCGCGGAAGATCCCGCCGATCCCCAGTGTATCCCCGATGGTCTGGCGCAAGCCGTATTTTTTGGGGATCTCAAAGTCGATGACGGTGGAAGGTTCATATCCCCCCACTTGAATGGCGTTGACCACAAAATCCGCTCCTTTCAGAGCTTTTTTCCGGTTGGCAGGCCCCAGATAGGTGGTGATTTTGGCACGGTTTTTGTTGATGTTGCTGTTCAAGGCGGACAACACCGCATAGGATTCTTCCAAACGGGATTTATCAATATCATACAACGCAATATCGGCACTCTGCAAGGCTTCCCGGCACATGCAGTCCCCCAGGACATTCTTGGCAAAAACGGTACTTCCCGCACCCATAAATGTGATCTTCGGCATTTTTTCCTCCTGTAAATTGAGTTTCTTGAAAATCAACTGCCGTTAATATAAAGGCATTCCATAAAAAATAAAAGCGGATTTTGCCACTGAAAATCGTACTTATGTGCGATTTATGGTAAAATTGTGCTATTCTCTATGGAATGCCCGGGCAGAATACTGCCGTTTCAGTTGTAAGAGATCTCTGTTTCCACGCCTTTGTTCTGGGCTGAGCAGTAGGCCGCATAGATGGTCAGCGTGGTATCCAGTGCCAGTTCCAGTTCGGACTGGGGCTGGACTCCTGCCGCCGCCGATGTGATGAAGTCCTGCACTTCCCCCTGATACCCCATGGTGAACCCTTCGTCCGGAGCCGCAAAACTCCATCCTTCCTGGGTGCTGACTTTTTCCATGAGATAAATGTCTTTAAAGGCTTCGCCCCGGGGATTGTACAAATCCAGCAAGCCCGCCGGACTCAACCGGGCACGGGAACGGTGATTGTTGGCAAAAACTTCCACATAGTCATAAATGCCGCCCAGCACGATTTCCGAGGTCAGAACGTCTGCCACGGTGCCGTCTTCAAAGGTAACGTGCATAAAGCCGTAATCTTCAATATCCCGGTAATCTGTCCGGATCAGGCCCAGATCCTGATAATCCGGGAGCCGGGTGATTTCATGCACCCGCGCGGACACTGTGGCGGGGCGGATGGGTTTGCCGTGCCGCACCAGACCTTCCACTCGCTTGAGGTAGAGGATGCCCCCCAGCGGATGGCACCCCTTGCCGATCAGAGAGCCGCCTCCGGCTTTGCTCCAGATGCCGTACACAGGAGAGGCAGAGCCGTTATGGGATTCTTCGCCGGTCATCCGCAGGATCTGGCACTTGGTTTTTTCCAGAATTTCCCGCTCTTTCTGGATGCCGGGAGCGTACACAAAGTTTTCCGCATAACCGAAACTGACACCTGCATCCTCCACCGCTTTCCGGATGCGGCCCAGCCGGTCAATGATCTCCCGGAGCATGGGCAGTTTGTCCGCTTTATTGCCGTAAAAATTTTCCGCATCCGCCGGGCCGAAACAGCCGGTCAGCGGTTTTTCGCAGATGATGTGTTTGCCCGCTTTGGCGGCGAGGATGATGTTTTCCTCGTGGATGCAGGGCGGAGAACAGATATCCAGCAGATCCACATGGTCCAGCATATCTTCCACCCGGTCAAAAACCGGAATGTTGCGCTGGGCACCGAAAGCGTCACGGCTGGATTTCCGGAGGGATGTCACCCCGGTGATCTCCACCTCCACCCCGTGGACACGGCGCAGACAGCGGTCATGGAAATCCCCGGCAAACCCGGTCCCCACCAAACCGACACGGATGGTTTTTTTCATGGCAGATCCTCCTCAAAGATGAATGGTTTTATAGCTGAATACATTGTTGTCGAAGGTGATTTCCACCATACTGCCGTTGCGGGTGACGGAGCCTGCGCAGTTTTCGCCCCTGCCAGTGGCATCCACACGGCAGTACGGCTTATGGACATGTCCGCAAAGCGAGAGATCCAGCGTGCCGTTTTCCAGCATTTGCCGGACCGGTTTTTCGCCGAACAGCCGGTGGCGCGTCCGCAAAATGGGGTGGTCTTCGATCATGGGGTAATGATTCACCAGAATTTTAGGTACGCCGGGGTGTTCCGCACAGCGGTCCGCGATCCATTGGGCATCTTTTTTGTAGAGAAATCCCCAGGAGCAGAGCAGATTGGAGGGGCGGCTGGTATTCACCATCAGAAAATCCAGTCCGCAAAGTTCGATCCGCATGGGAACATCCTGAAATTGGCGTCCGGCATTCAGTTCAGAGAACATGGTATTCACCGCTTCCACACATTTGGGTCGGCGGACATAACAATCGTGATTGCCGGGGGTGTAGATCAAAGGGATCCCGGATTCCCGCAGGGGTTTCAAAATCTCCCGCACCTGGGCAAATTCCCCCGGTTGTCCCGTACTGGTCAAATCCCCTGTGCATACAGTCACATCCGGTCTTGTCTGCAAAATGTAGTCCACAGCTTTCTGCAGTTTGGACTGGTCATGCCGGAATCTCCGGCGGAACCGGAAATTGAAAACGCCTACCCAGCGTTTGTCCAGATATGCCATAAAATCTTCTGCGGGACCGCCTGCGTGCGGGTCGGAAAAATGTACGATCCGTATTGCCATAAAATTCTATTCTTTCTTCATACTGTTACAGCCAGTCCTTTTAAGTAGGCACTTTCCGGGACTCCCAGCGCCACCGGGTGGTCTGCCGCCTGCGTAAATTTGCGGATGATCTGCCCCTGTCTGCCCGCTTCCAGCGCGGCATCGGCAGTGATCTTCTGGAAAAGTTCCGGCGTCATCAGCCCGGAACAGGAGAAGGTCAGGAGAATTCCACCCTCTTTCAAAAGCCCGAAGCCCAGCCGGGCAATATCCTGATACGCCCGGCATCCACGGGTGAGGGCATTCCTGGAATCAATGAATTTGGGGGGATCCAGAATGACCATGTCAAACTTTCTGCCCGCTTCCGTCATCTTCCGGAGTTCGGTAAAAACATCCCTGACCACATTGATACACCCTTCGGCACTGTTGAGTTTGCAATTTTTTTCCGCCATGGCAAGGGCCGGAGCGGAGGAGTCCACATTGATCACACTTTTGGCACCGTTTTTCAACACTGCCGCCGCAAAGGCTCCGGTGTAGGCAAAGCAGTTCAGGACTTCATCTCCCGGGCGGACCAGTTCGGCGGCTGCCTTCCTGTTTTCCCGCTGGTCAAGGTAGAAGCCTGTTTTATGTCCCCGCCGCACATCCACCAGAAGATGCAGACCGTTTTCTTCGATCTCAATAAGTTCCGGCGGCGCTTCCCCCAGAAGAACACCGGAAGTCTGCGGCAATCCCTCCCGGGCACGCACAGACAGATCGGAACGCTCAAAAACACCTTTCGCTCCGGTTTCCGCCATCAAAAGTTCCGCCAGGATCTCTTTGTGGCGCTCCACCCCGCACCCGGCAGACTGGATGACCACAAATCCGGCAAACCAGTCCGCCGTCAGCCCGGGGAGCCCGTCCCCTTCCGCCGCGACCAAACGGCATCCGCTTCCCGGCGTGAGCAATCCCATCCGGCGGCGCAGATCCACCGCTTTACGGATGACCCGGGCAAAAAAGTTCCGGTCAATGGTTTCCTGCGGATCGAAACTCCAGACACGGCAGGAGAGCTGGGACCGGGGCGACCACGCCGCCAGAGCCAGTTTTTCTCCCCGGCTGTCTGTAATCAGGACAGTATCTCCGGGCTCCGGATCTCCCTGAACTTTGGCGATAGCGCCGGAAAAGACCCATTGATGATGTCTTTTCAGCGATTTCTCCCGCCCCGGCAAAAGCTGAATCATATTTTTCATCACATGAAAAGTTTCTGCCATGCGGCCAGTGCTTCATCCAGTTCCGGCAGGTAGGGACACCACTTCTTTTCGTATTCCAGCGATATCGGATACTGGACTTTTTCGTTCACCAGCAGTGTAAACAATTCATCCAGCGGCACATCTCCTTCGCCCAGATTGGTGGCGATACTGCTGTGCGGTCCCGGTCCCGTGTTGGGAAGACTGTCTTTGAAATGCACGTCAACAATGTCATCCTTGAGGATGTTGTAGCTGAATTCCAGCGGCTCTTTGCCGATGCGCCAGGTGTGGTGGGCATCCCAGACAATGGCGATCCGGCGCCCCATGGCTTCAAAAAGTTTCCGGCAGCGTTCCGCAGAGGAGAAGCCGTCATGGGTTTCCAGTGCCAGTTTGCACTTGCAGTTCAAAGAATCGAACCATTCCAGATTGGCTTTGGCTCGTGCGACCACGCCGTCTGCCACTTCATCCGTCATCAGGCATCCGCCGAAGATCCGCAGATAAGGCACGCCGGCACGGTCGGCAAAAGCGGCGATCTCCGCCAGGTTTTTCCTGCCTTCCGGATCGTCTGCCGCCAGACGGAAACTGGTTCCCAGCACCCGTACACGACCCGCTGCAGTCAGTTCACACAGAAGTTGGAAGGTTTCCGGATCTTTCAGCGTTTCCTGCAATTCCACGCTGCCATTGATGGCACGGGGTTCAATAAATTCAATGTTGAAACGGTCCGCATCCTGCATGGATTCGGCAAGTGTGGCTTCGGGACGGCCCAGGGTGGTCAGTCCCCAACGGAGATCATACTTCATACGGCAAATCCTTTCGTTATGTTTCATTTCAAATCATCCAGAAGATCCAGTGTGCGGCAGATGGCTCCGGCATTTTTGCGGATGGCTTCGCCGCCCCGTTTGCCCAGTTCCCGGCGGGTATCTTCATCGCGGAGCAAACGGTCAAGGACAGTGGCAAGTTCGTTGTCCTGATGAACTTCAGCCAGGGCATCGGCATCCCGCAAAACCTGCTGGACAAAGCGGAAGTTTTTCAAAACTGCACCGGTAACGATGGGTTTATCCAGCAGTGCCGGTTCGATCAGGTTGTGGCCCTCATCCTGTCCGGCAAGGCTTTTGCCCATGATCACAATGTCAGAAGCCTGCATGATGGAGAGCATTTCGCCTGTGGTATCCGCCAGAAGCACCTGTACGGGAACTTCGGGCGGCGTCTGCAAACTTTTCCGGCAGCTGGAGAGGTCAAGACTTTTCAGAATGTCTTCCACTTCCGTTCCCCGTTCTGCGTGACGGGGCACGATCACCAGCCCTGCTTCCGGGTGATCGGCAAGCAGTTTTTTGAAGGTGCCGGCGATCAACGCTTCTTCTCCGGGATGGGTACTGGCGGCGGCGATCAATGTTTGCGGAGCCTTTCCGAACCAGTATGCGGTATCCAGCGGGACGAGGTTTTCCGGGACCTGCTGGTCAAACTTCAAATTGCCGGTATTGACAGCCCGGATCTCCGGCGCCAGCGCAAGATAACGCTGTAAATCTGCTTCGGACTGCGCCGCCACCAGTGAAAGCTGCCGGATCAGCGGAGAAAAAAACATTTTGAACCGGCGGTAGCCTCTGGCGGAATGGTCGGACATGCGGGCATTCACCAGTGCCGTGGGGATATTCCGGTTGCGGGCTTCGGCGATCAGATTGGGCCACAATTCCGTTTCAAAAATCACCAGCTTGGAGGGCTGGAGGATATTGAAAACCTTTTTGACCCAGAAGTAAAAGTCGATGGGGCAGAAAATGGCAGTACACCGTTCCGGCAGTTGTTTGCGGACAAGTTCCTGCCCGGTGGTGGTGGTGGTGGAGATCACCACTTTCAAATCAGGGTTCCGTTTGAGCCATGTTTTGATGGCGGAGAGAGCCACCACCGATTCTCCCACGCTCACGGCGTGGATCCATACGGCACCGTGGAAGTTTTCCAATTCTTTGAGCCGTTCCGGCGTGTACCGGGCGAAACGCTCGCCATAGGTGCTTTTCCAGCCCGGCCGGTTCCGGTACTTGTAAATCAGCCCCGGCAGAAAGAACAGTACCCCGAGCGGGAAGAACAGGTTGTAGAAAAGTCGGATGATCCCCATAAAAAGCCTCTCAATCACAGAAATGGTCGTTGATATACTGTATGGCAGTTTCCAGATCCGGCAGGATCTTGGTGCAGAATTTGGCCATCCACGGACTGCAATCCTTGAATTCCAGCGGGGAGAATGCTACCACAAATTTCCCCTGATCGTGGGCGGCGTAAAAAACTTCCATGCTTGTTCCGATGGATGCCCGGTTGTAATTGACCAGCAGAAGATCGGCATTGCGCACATCCTGCAAATCAAATTCCACGATTTCATTGGCACTGTCCACCTGCCGGTCCACAAATTTCCAGCGCATGGGGTCCAGCAGACGGAAATTTTCCCCCAGCATTTTTTTGGCAATTCCCGCCATTCCCGGGCGGTACCTTCATGTTCGTCCATAATGGGACCGGAAAGATAAATGGTCTTCTTCTGATCTTTGATAGGCATGATGTCTGCGTTCTCCTGTTTTTGTCATCTGTTCAGGGTTAATTTACACCGGAAATAAAAAAATTCACGCCGGAATCGTTTTTTTCTTGCGAAATCGTAAAAAAGAGTGTATATTAATTGGATGAAAATCTCAAAAGCCGGTGGATGCCGGTCGTTCTTTGAAAGTCAATTTAACCCAACTGCCAATCCCGGACTGTGTATTTTGCGGAGTTTCCGGGCACGGTCCCTTCAGGAAGGAGAATACGATGAACCAAGCGGAGTTCGAGGAACTGGTATTGAGCATGAATGAAAATCCGTCTGCATCCCGGATGAAGGCGGTTCTGGATGCTTTTCAGAAAGCCGAAGGTGCGGCTGCTGAATTGGCCGGTAAGATGGAAATTCTCTGGGATGCGTGGGCAGAGGTTGAAATGATCCGTGAACAGGCGGAATTCTGTGTGGAACTGGCCTCTGCTGTGCCTGCTCTGACTCCTGCTTTCCGGCCGGTGCTGGAAAATGCCATGCGTACTTTGCTTCCCCGCTATCTGGGCGGGAATCCCTTTATCCGTGCTTTGGGTCTGCGGGACAATAATGTCCACTTCTACGAAATGGTCTGGCGTTTCCGGAAACTGCTGGCTCTGCGGAATGGTATGATCCTTTTCCGTGCCGGTTCCTGGAGCGTTGCCGGGGCTCCTGATGATGCCACCGGCGCTCTCACGGTCACTGCTTACGGCGGCCGGGGCTACGCCACCAGCGTGCCCATTGAGTCTGTTTTGAAGGAAGCCGCTCTGCTGGCTCCCGGTCTGGAAACCAACCGGATCACCGATCCCGCCCGCGTGATGGCCATGACCGGCGGCGAATTCCGTGCCATGGTCCGGAAAAAAGCCATGTCTTCTGTATCCGAAAATCAGATGCGTGCCATGGCGCAGTCCGTGCTGGGCAACCGGAAAAATGAAGAAGAATTTGCGGCATGGTGGAGCAATGAAGAAGTCCGTTCCACTACCGGTGTGGCTGTCCGCACCTCCAGCAACGGCCGCAGTCTGCAGGAAATCATGATCCTGCTGGACAAAGAAGCCGCTGAAGGTAAAAATGAACAGTAT
The DNA here is from genome assembly GCA_017457105.1 of Lentisphaeria bacterium. Classification (GTDB taxonomy): domain Bacteria; phylum Verrucomicrobiota; class Lentisphaeria; order Victivallales; family Victivallaceae; genus UBA1776. The sequence goes on from JAFTIA010000109.1 coordinate 14,173, forward strand.
GGCGAAGCCGATGTGGCGGCTCTGACCGCTTTCTTCACCCGCCTTCTGCCGGAAACTGCCCGGAGGCAGTCTGCGGATCTGGGGAAGGTGATCGCCCGTCTGGTGGAACGCACCCGCAAGGAAGATTTGCAGAAGATGTTCCAGCCTCTTTGCAGCAAAGCCCCGTTCTGGCCCGCAGACCCCATGCGTGTTCCGCTGGAACAGTTTGCCGTGTGGGGTTCTTTGCCCGCCAAAAATCTGACAGAACTTGCCCGTGCCACCGGGATGATCTTTGATGTGGAATATCTGGCGGGCTGCGTGCTCCGTCTGCCCCTCAAGGCATTGAATGCAGTTTGTATGGAACTGCCGCCGGAAACACTGCTGGAGATTTTGCGTGCCACATCCAATTGCAGTTGCGATTTGCTGCTCTGGGTCTGGAAAAACCGCAAAAAAGCCAAGCTGCCGGAAGATGTGATGAAGCTCATTTGTATTGATGAAGTCGTCCATGCACTTTCCCAGGAGAAACTCCCCCGGGAATGGGGCCCGGCACAGCGTGAATTGAAAGTGCATTTTCTGGAAAAGAAGGATTTTCACGAGCAGCTTATCCGCAGTGCCGAAGGGGACGCTGAATCCATTGCTTCCACACTGCAGGGAGCACTTTTCCTGAGCCCCGGGGAACGGCAGAGCCTTCTGGTGAAACTCTCCAGCCTGTCCAAGAAACTGACCGATCTTATCGAGAACGGTGCAGGACAGAAGATCCTGAATGCAGGGTTGAGTGCCAATGACCGCCGGATCGATGTGCCGGATACGGTGGAAGTGAATTACACATCTGCCAAGTCCTTTGAGCGGCTGATGGCTGAATTGAACGACATTATCAATGTTCAGCAGCCGGAAAACCGGGAAGCTCTGGCTGTCGCCCGCGCTCACGGGGACTTCCGTGAAAATGCGGAATTCGATGCAGCCAAGGAACGGCGCAATTTCCTTTCCCGCCGCCGCAGCGAACTGGAACGGGAACTGGGAAATTTGCAGACCGTTTCTTTTGCCAATGTTTCCACCGAAATGGCGGAAATCGGTACGATGTTGGATCTGGAAGATGCTTCCGGTAAAGCCATCCGTTATTATCTTCTGGGCGCATGGGACGGTAATCCGGAAAAGAACTATCTGGCATACCGCACCCCCCTGGGGAAGGCTCTGCTGCACCACCGTGCCGGGGATGTGATCCAGCTGCCGGACGGCCGCAAGGTCACGCTCAAAGCCATCTCCGCTCTGCCGGCGGATGTGCTTGCCGAAATGGAGTGATTTTGTAATGATCTATGAGCCGGAGATCTATACCGCCCGTTTTCACGGGATGGCGGAGCGTTGGGAGCGCATCTCCGGTTATTCCGGATGCCGGGTGCGCCGTCACGGGCCGGTGAGCGGGGTATATTACCAATTCCCCGCCGTCACGCCTTTGAGCAAGGGGGTGCGCCTGGCATTTTTTTCCGATCTGCATTATACCGGGACGCAGGAAGAGCAGTTGAATGTGCTTGCTGCGGCAGAACTGGCGGCGGAATTCCGGCCGGATTATCTGCTTTTCGGCGGGGATATCGCCGGACACTCTGTGGATCTGGAAACCAGTTTTTCAGGACTGTCTTATTTTCACAAACTCAACTGCGTGAAGCTGGCGGTCCCGGGAAACTGGGAAAGCGGCAAGCCGTGGGTCCCTGCGGATTTCTGGAAAAATCATTTTCACCGTTACGGATTCCAATATCTGGTCAATAATATGTATATGGACCAGCGTTGTGCGATTTATGGTTTGGGGGATTTTTCCGGCGGGAACCGGGCGCGGCGTCCGGAGTGGTCGCCGGATGTGCCCCAGCGGATCATTCTCACGCACCGCCCGGATAATGCTGTTGCCATTGATTCCTGGCGGCGTCCGGACCCGCTGGCACCTCTGATTTTCTGCGGACATCTTCACGGGGGGCAGATCCGTCTGCCGTGGATCGGGCCCATATACAGCAAAAGTTCTTTTTACGGCAGGATGTTTGACTATGGTGTTTACCGGCACAACCGGGGGGATCACATGGTGATTTCCTGCGGCATGGGGGAATTGTCCTGTCCCATCCGTTTCTGTTGCCGCCGGGAGATCGTTTTGGTGGAATTGCAGTAAAAAACAGGAAAAAAAGTGTTGACGGGTTGCAAAATCCCGGAAATGCGTTACTATAATCAACAGTTGCGGTTTTCAGAAACGATTCAACATATCAAGGAGAATTTAAAATGAAACAAGTCAAAGTCGGTATCATCGGTTTCGGTTTTATGGGGACCACCCATTTCCGGATCCACTCCGCCAACCCCAAGAGCAAGATCGTTGCCATCGCTGATGCGGATGAAGATAAGCGCAAGGGCGATATCCGCAAGGTTCACGGCAATATCGGCGGTGATGTGAATGATTTTCTGGATCTCACCGGGATCAAGGTTTATGAAGACGGGATGGATCTTATCAACGATCCGGAAGTCGAAGAAGTGGATATCTGCGCCCCGACCTATTTGCACGCCAAGTTTGCCATCGCCGCGCTGAAGGCCGGCAAGCATGTTCTTCTGGAAAAACCCGCCGCGCTGACGGTGGAAGATGTGCAGGCTGTGATGGACCAGGTCAGCAAGAGCAAGACCTGTTTTACGGTGGGTCTGTGCGTCCGCGCGTGGCCCGAATACCGCAAGGCTTTTGAACTTTTCAAGGCGGGCAAGATCGGTAAGATCCGCAGTGCTCTTTTCAAGCGTTTCTCCCCCAATATCGACGGCGATGCCTGGAAGAACTGGTTCATGACCGATGCCAACAGCGGCGGTGCCCTGCTGGATCTGCACATGCACGATATCGATCAGGTGTTGTATTTCTGCGGCAAGCCGAAGGCTGTCACCACCATCGGCACCTGGTACAAGACGGGTATTCCGGATCACTCCTTTACGCTGTATCACTTTGAGGACGGTCAGGCTGTTGCCGCAGAAGGCGGCTGGTCTGCCCCCCGCACGGTGGTCTTTGATATGAGTTTCCAGTTGGTGGGTACCGAAGGTACACTGGTCTTCAACTCCACGGGCCTCTGGTTCTACCCGGTGGAAGGTGCTGCCGAAAAGATCGATGTCAATGTGGGAGATCTCCCCACCGGCTGGCATGTGGAGATCGACAACTTCCTGTCTGCTGTTCTGGGTGAATCCAGCGACCAGAAGTATCTGCCCCACGCCGACGTCGTGGCAGGTGCCTGCATCCATGAAGCAGAACGCAAATCCCTGGAAAACAAGGGCGAAACTGTTGTGGTCAACTATCGCTGAAGTATCAGGAGCAAAGAACGATGAAAAAGTATTATGCAGCCATCAATACCTGGGTGCTGGGCGGCTTTGACGGTTCCCGGGATGCTTTCAAGTGCATCGACAGTGCGGCGGAATTCGGTGTGGACGGTGTGGAATTGACCGTGGGGGATGTTATTCCCGCCAATGCGGATGAAACGTTCTGCAAAAAAGTCCGTGAATATGCCGCTTCCAAAAACATCGGGATCCGCACGGTTGCCACCGGTGCCAGCTGGAATCTGCGTTTGAGCGATCCCTGCGACAAAAAACGCGCCGAAGCTGTGGAATGGACGAAGAATTATCTGCGTATCGCCTCCTGGTTCGGTGCGGAAGCCGCGCTGGTGATTCCCGGTGTGGTGAATGCCGGCTGGGATCCTGCCTGCCCCATTACCCCCGCCAAGACGGTGTGGCGCCAGAGCACCCGCTCCATGTGGGATCTGCTGGATACGGCTGAATCTCTGCAGGTGGCAGTGGCGTGCGAAAACGTGTGGGGGAAATTCCTGCCGGACCCCTTTGCCATGAAGGCGTTTCTGGATCAGTTTGATTCCCCGTTCATCGGGTCTTATCTGGATATTGCCAACTGCCTGAATGTGGGTTATCCGCAGGACTGGGTGGATATTCTGGGTAAAAGGATCAAGGGGATCCACTTCAAAAACTGGAAGAGCGAAGATTTCGGCGGCGGTCTGCACGGTTTCGGGGATGATATCACCGTGGGCGAAGCGGATTATCCGGCGATCCTGGCGGCCATGGACCGGGTGGGCTACACCGGGCCGGTGACGCTGGAAATGATCCCGTTCTCCCGTCTGCCGGACATGGTCCTGCCGGATCTGGAACTGGCGGAAAAGACTGCAAAGCAGTTGTTGCAGATCCTTTCCTGAAACGAAAAAACGGGTTTTTGCAAGAAAAAACTTGACAAAACCGCTTTTTGGATGTATCTTATAGCAGTGTAGCCTGAAATGGGTTGCGCTGAAGAAAAAGCCTTGACAAGTAGAAACACATAAACAAACCAAATGAGGTACGAAATGTCTGCTATTGCTGACAAAGTGAAGAAGATTGTGGTGCAGAATCTTGGTTGCTCCGAAGATCAGGTCACCGAAGACGCCAAGTTCATCGAACATCTCGGTGCTGACTCCCTGGATCAGGTCGAGCTGGTCATGCAGCTGGAAGAAGAATTCGGCGTGACCATTCCCGATAACGCTGCCGAAAAGCTTTCCACGGTCGGCGATGCCATCGCCTACATCGAGGAGTCTCTGGCGAACAAGGCCTGATCAACCGATCAGAAGCGGAACCGGGCGTGATCCGGTAACGTAAAAGCTCTTAAAACGGGGTGGTTTCGTGAATAACTGAAACGACCCCGTTTTTTATTGGACCATTCAGGAGTAGAAAATGAATTACAGACGAGTTGTCATTACGGGGACCGGCGTTATTTCCTGCGTCGGGAACACTGTTCCGGAATTCTGGGATGCCGTAGTGAATGGCCGTTGCGGTATTGGACCGGTGACCTTGTTTGATGTTACTGAATACCGGACCAAAATCGCCGGTGAAGTCAAAAATTTTGATATCACCCGCTTTGTATCTCCCAAAGATGCCAAGCACATGGATAAATTCTGCCAGTACGCCGTGGCGGCGGCTCATGAAGCCCTTGCGGATGCCGGGCTGCCTTTGCGTCTGGAAGATGCCGGGATCGATCCCCTGCGTGCGGGGGTTCTGGTGGCAAGCGGTATCGGCGGCATGGCTACCTTGTGCGAAAATGCTCTCGCACTGGAAACCCGCGGCCCCGGCCGTGTGTCTCCTTTTATGATCCCCAAGATGATCAGTGACATGGCTTCCGGTGAAATTTCCATTCTGACCGGTGCCATGGGACCGAATTTCGGCCTTGTTTCCGCCTGTGCCTCTGCCTGTCACGCCATTGGGGAAGCCAGCTGGATGATCCGGCGCGGCGATGCGGATATGATGATCACCGGGGGTGCGGAAGCCTCCATCATCCCTGTGGGCATGGCAGGTTTCTGTGCGTTGAAAGCCATGAGTACCCGGAACGATGATCCGCTGCATGCAAGCCGTCCTTTTGACCTGAACCGTGACGGTTTTGTGATGAGTGACGGTGCCGGTGTGCTGGTCATTGAAGAACTGGAACACGCCCGCAAGCGCGGTGCCAATATTCTGGCTGAAATCGTCGGTTACGGTGCCAGCGGGGATGCTTACCACATGACCGCACCCCGTGAAGACGGTGCCGGTGCGGCGGCGGCTATCCGCAGTGCCTTGCGGAATGCGGGACTTTCTGTTGCGGATGTGGACTATGTGAATGCTCACGGGACCAGTACCCAGCTGAATGAACGGTGCGAAACGGCGGCTCTCAAAACGGTCTTCGGTGCGGAACTTTCCCACATGTCTGTCAGCAGTACCAAGGGGACCACGGGCCATGCGCTGGGTGCGGCGGGCGGTTTGGAAACTATCGTCTGCGCCAAGGCCATTGCCACGGGCATTGTGCCTCCCACCATCAACTTTGAAACGCCGGACCCGGCCTGTGACATCGATGTTACGCCCAATGTGGCACGGGAACGGAAGATCGATGTGGCATTGAATACCAATCTGGGCTTTGGCGGGCACAACGGGGCGATCCTGTTGAGCCGGGTCAAAGACTGATCTTTTTGCGGGAGGTCCTGCCATGACTGTGGACGAACTGGCTTTGCAGATCCGTCAGGCGTTTGAAAGTTACTGGGCAGGACACCCTGAAATCAGCGATACGCAGTATGACGCATTGGTGCGCCAGCTGCGGGAGGCCGCTCCGGATCACCCGCTTCTGGAAGAGGTGGGTGCGCCGCAGGTGGCGGCATTGGGCGAGGTACGGCTTGCTGCGCCGATGATCTCGCTGGATAAAGTGTATTCTCTGGCGGAACTTTTGAAATGGGCCGCCGGATTTGCCCGGCAGGACCGGGATGAACTCTTGCTGGTACAGCCCAAATATGACGGGATCTCCTGCCGGTATGACGGCAAAACGCTGGTGACCCGCGGCAAGGGCGAAACCGGGCAGGATATTACCGATAAACTTCCCCTTATTGAACTGGAAACGGCAGATTATACCGGACCGGTGGACCGTCCCGCCCGGGGTGAACTTCTGATCCGTCCGGATCGTTTTGAAAAATTGCGGAGCGTGATCCGCTCCCGCAGTAATACCGTTTACCGCAATACCCGCAATGTGCTTACGGGGTTTATGATGCTGAAAAATTCCCGGGAGATCGAACAGGTTTTGCTGGGGATGAAGATGAGCGGCGGTTTTCTTTCTCTGGTGGATTACGGACGGTTTTCTTTTGAAGTTCCATTAAGCAAACTGGAAGCGGAGTGGGAGAACCTTCTGGAACGCATCAATGCCTTGCCGTACCCCATGGACGGGATCGTTATCAAATTTGCCGACGAGGCATTCCGGCAGAGTCTTGGTTCCACTGCGCACCATCCCCGGGGGGAAATGGCGTTCAAGTTTGTCAATTCCCGCAGTTCCAGCGTGCTGGAAAATGTGGAGTGGAGTTTCGGCAAGAATTGCCTGACGCCGGTGGCGGAGATCCGCCCCGTGGAACTGGGGGGGACAACGATCCGCCGCGCCACTTTGCACAATGCCCGGCATATTCAGGAATTGGATTTGCAGATCGGGGATACTGTGGTGGTGGAGCGCGCCGGGGATGTGATCCCGCATATCGTTTCCTGTACGCCGGGAGCGGAGCGGCGGGATGCGTTGATCAGCCATTGCCCCGGTTGTAATACGGCTCTGGTGTGGAAAGGACCGGAACTTACCTGTCCGAATCCGGAATGTTTTGAAACTCTGCTCTGCCGCTTGTCTGCGGCGGTGCTGGCATTGGATATCGACAATCTGGGGGATGCCACACTGCGGCAGATCATGAAGCAGTATTCTGTGCGGTCGCTCCGGGGATTGTTTGCGTTGAGCCGGGCGGACCTTGCCCGTCTGGAACGGTTTGCCGAAAAATCGGCGGCAAACTTGTTTGAATCCTTACAGCAGGCGAGGAATTGCCCGGATTACCGTTTGCTGGCGGCACTGAACATTCCCAATGTGGGAGTGAATGTGGCAAAGGTGCTTTTGAAAGAACACTCTTTTGCCGAACTGCGTGAATTGCCGGAAGAGGCGTTGAGTGCCATCAAAGGCATCGGTCCGGAACGGGCGGCGGCATTGCGCCGGGTGTTTACGGAGGAGAAAGCGTTTATTGACGGTCTTCTGGATGCGGTGGATTTGCAGAGCAGTACCGGCAAATCGGCGGCGGAAACGGTGTGTTTTACCGGGAAAATGCCGGAAAAACGCAGCTTTTACGAATCTCTTGCCCGGGAATACGGCATGGAAGTGGCGGATCAGGTAACGGAATCGCTGACTCTTCTGGTGGCGGCGGACCCCGCTGAACAGAGTACCAAACTGGAACGGGCAAAGAAGTGGGGTACCCTCATTATTTCTCCGGACGAATTTCTGAAACGCTGTCCCCCGAAAGAATCGGCGGCACAGGAGGAGCAGCTTTCCCTTTTTTAAGACTTTTTTGAGGCTGGAATAAAATTTTTTTCAAAAAATTAGGCAAAACTAATTGACATTTGAAAAAGAGGTGATATAGTAAAGGTGTACGGAGAGGACATGCATGCAAAAGGCCTTTCCGGACTTTAGGTGCGGCAAAGAATTTGACGGCACGAAAAGAAACCCTGGCCGGGACCGGGACAAACGCTGTTTTTCCTCCGGCGGATGTCCCGGCCCGGAATTTTAATTCTTGAGGAATGGAAAAATGACAGAAAAGAAGTGTTCCTGCTGCTGCGGCGGCAAAAAAACTGAAAACGGGAAGTGTGCCAAAGAAGTATCACTTGCGGAACTTCCGGTGGGGGCGACCGCCCGGATCGTGAAGGTCATGCCCAAGGCGCGCGGCCGCAAAAAACTGGCGGATGTCGGATTGGTGGCAGGAACGGAACTTTTGATGGAAGCCCATGCGCCTTTCGGAGGTTTGATCCGGGTGCGTGTTCTGGAGACCAGCATGGCTCTCCACAGCGAAGAAGCTGCCAATATTGTGATCCAACCAGAGGAGAAAGGGGAATAAAATGAAATCCCGTTACCGTATCGCCCTTGCGGGAAATCCGAATTGCGGCAAAACCTGTATTTTCAACGCATTGACCGGTGCCCGGCAGCATGTGGGGAATTACCCCGGGGTGACGGTGGAAAGCAAACACGGTTTTTTTGAGCTGAACGGGTATGAAATTGAGTTGATCGACCTTCCCGGGGTTTATTCACTTTCTTCCAGTTCTCCGGAAGAAGAAGTGGTGTTTCAGGAGTTGACCAAACCGGGGATCGACCTGATTTTGAATGTGGTGGATTCTTCCATTCCCCGCCGCAGTTTGTATTTGACCACCCAGCTGGCGGAACTGCATATCCCTATGGTTCTGGCGTTCAATATGGCGGATGATGCCCGGAAAAAAGGGTTGAAATTCGACATTGCCAAACTGGAAAAATATTTCGGTTCCCCCATTGTCCAGACCGTGGGCTGCAAGGCGGACGGGATCAAGCCGCTCCTGAAAACGCTGGGGACGGCTCTGGAAAATCTGGAAACACACGGTGTTCCCATGCTCTCTTACGGGGCGGATATCGACGATGCCATCAACGCCATTTCGGAGAAGATCGATGCTTTGGATCTGACGCAGTACAAGCATATTCCGGCACGGTTTTTTGCCATCAAACTTCTGGAACACGATACTGCCGCCATGCAGTTGAAGGAGTTTGAGCCGGTGCACAGCGAGGTGGAAGAGCAGATCTGTCACCTGCTGGACAAGCACGCCATTGAAGCGGATACCTTTATGGCGGACCGGCGGTATGCCATGCTTTCCGGTGCCTGCCGGGATACCATTACCATGACCGGGGAACGGCGGCGGGAAATTTCAGATAAGATCGATATGGTGATGACCAATAAATATCTGGGACTGCCCCTCTTTTTCCTGATCATTTATCTTACATTCTACTTCACCTTTATCTGCGCCGACCCGCTGATGGGGTATATCGAAGAATTTTTCGGCTGGCTGGGGGAATGTGTCTGCCGGGTGTGGTCGCCGGAAACACTGCCTTATCTCCGCAGTATGGTTACGGACGGGATCATTGGCGGCGTGGGCGGCGTGCTGGTTTTTCTGCCGAACATCCTTTTCCTCTTCTTTGCCATTGCCATTCTGGAAGAATCCGGCTACATGAGCCGGGCGGCGTTTGTAATGGACGGGATTATGCGGAAATTCGGGTTGCAGGGCAGGTCATTTGTGCCGCTGGTGCTGGGGTTCGGCTGTACCGTGCCTGCCATTATGGCGACCCGTGTTATTGAGTCCGAGCGTGACCGCAAGGTGACGATCATGGTTCTGCCGCTTTTCAGCTGCAGTGCCCGTCTGCCCATCTACGCATTGATCATTCCGGCGTTTTTCCCGCTGAAATATCAGGCAACGATGATGTGGGTCATTTATGTGATCGGTGTGGCAGTGGCTCTGATCGGTGTGCGGATCATGAAAAATACGCTCTTTAAAGGCGAGGGGGAAGTGTATCTGATGGAACTTCCGCCGTACCGTATGCCCACATTGAAGAGTTTGCTCCTGCATATGTGGGACCGCGGCCGGATGTATTTGCAGAAAGCGGGGACGATCATCCTTGCCACCAGCATCATCCTTTATATCTGCAACACATTGCCGGAAAAACAGGTTTTTTCGCAGGATTATGACAAAATGGCTTCCGCGATCTCTGCCAAACTGGAAAGTACGCCGGAATCCAACAAGGCCGCTGTGGAAAAGCTGGAAGAAGAACTGGCTGTCGTGGAAAATGCCAAACAGGCGGAAATGCTGGAATACACCATTTCCGGACGGATCGGGCATCTGGCGGAGCCGCTTTTCCGGCCCATCGGGTTTGACTGGAAACTTGCCACGGCATCCATCGGGGCACTGGCGGCGAAGGAGGTCTTTGTTTCCCAGCTGGGGATCCTTTTTGCGGAAGGGGAAACGGATGAAGAATCGGTTCCTTTGCGGGAACAGCTGGCAAAGAATTACACCCGGCTGCAGGGGTTCTGCATCATGCTCTTTTGCTTGTTGAGCATTCCCTGTCTGGCAACGCTGGCGATCATCCGGCGGGAACTGAATTCCACCAAACTGGCACTGGCGGAGGCGGCAGGGCTGTTTGTGCTGGCTTATGTGACGACATTGATCGTGTATCAGCTTGGGATGCTGTTGGGCATCGGTGTGTAAGAGCCCGGTCGTGCAAGAAAACCATGCGTTTCCCGGAATTTCTGTGGGAACGCATGTTTTTTTTGGCTCTGTACTAAACATAGACTGATATTATGGAGCGCAGACGATTTTTAATCGTCAAGCGACGGGTCAAGGGGCAACCGCCCCTTGCGGGGATTTTTAAGGGCGAGCAGCCCTTAAATGGCAAGCCCCGGCCCCCCGCTCCAATAAAAAATCAGCAAGCAATCAGCTTGCGATTTTTTCCGGGACCTTGCGGTTCTGCGTGCGTTCAGCACGCGGAACCCAGCCTCGCAGAGACCAGGTGCATAGCAAATGAATTGCTATATAGAAAAATCAGTCATTGTTTAGTACACAGCTTTTTTTTTAGCGGGCGGCTCTCCATAGCACAATGTGCGGGGGCAGGGGAAATGGACGAGATGGACACTGTGTCCAATGCCAATCGTCCGACCTGTCCGGCATTCTCTGCCCGCAGTATCGGCATGGCACTGCCGGAGGCTTGAATTTGCGGGGGGAATCCTTCTCATAGCTTGCAAATCCCCGGGTGAACGGTATATTATCCCGGAATCAAGGAGAGGAAACAGCGATGAATGTATTGAATTTCGGTTCGCTCAATATAGACAATGTTTGCCGGGTCGCCCACTTTGTCCGTCCGGGGGAAACGCTGGCCGCAAAAAGTTTTGAGCGGTTTGCCGGGGGGAAGGGGTTGAATCAATCTCTTGCCCTTGCCCGGAGCGGGATAACGGTGTGCCATGCAGGAAAAATCGGTGCGGACGGACTTTTTCTGAAAGAAATATTGCAGGCATCCGGGGTGGACTGCCGTTTTTTGCAGGTGGATGAAACATTGCTGACCGGCTGTGCCATGATCCAGGTCTCCGATACCGGGGAAAACTGCATCGTTCTCTATGGCGGGGCCAATCAGGAATTGACCGCGGAAGAGATTGTCCGGACACTGGCGGAATTTGATGCCGGGGATATTCTTCTTCTTCAGAACGAAGTCAATCATCTTGCGGAGATCGTGGAAATGGCCACGGGGCGGGGGATGAGGATCTTTCTTAATCCTGCACCCATGGGGGAAAATATTTTCCGGCTGGATTTGAAACGGGTGGATACTTTGATGGTCAATGAGATCGAAGGTGCGGAACTTGCCGGATGCGGCAGCCCGGGGGATTTCCGGGAAGTTTTGAGCCTTCTGCGGGAAAAATATCCAACGGTCAATATACTCATGACACTGGGTGCAGAAGGGGCGGTTTATGCTTCTTCTTCCGGTGGAGAATTGGTTTTTGTCCCGGCAAGTCCGGTGGAAAAAGTGGTGGATACCACCGGAGCGGGAGATACCTTTATCGGCTACTTTCTTTCGGGGATCGTGCAGGGATTGCCGGTTGCGGATGCACTCAAAACGGCATCCCGTGCGGCGGCGCATTGCATTGCTGTAAAAGGAGCCGCCAACTCCATCCCGTGGCGGGGAGAGCATCCTGATTTGCAGGAATGACTTGAAGAAAGAGGTGTTTGGGGATGATACGCCAGCGGATCCCTTATTTTGATTTCAGCCGGGTGATATTTGCCGATACGGGGGTGCGTTTTGACCGGGACTTTCTTTTTGTTTTCCGGGCCCGTCCTGCCGGGCTTGCCGGACTTCTGGCGGAACAGCCGGAAACCGGTTTTGCTGTGCGGGCAGTGGATCGTTCCGGAGAACCGGAATCCTTGCTGCGGCAGTTGAATTACGGAGCGTACCGTTCCGGGGACGGTTCCTGTTTGGTGCTGGAGGCGGAGCTGCGGATCGCCGGAGAGGATACGCCTTACTGTGTGGGATTTCCGCTGGTGCTGGCGGGGGATGACAAAGTTGAACACGAATTTGCTGTCATGTTTGACGGAGTCCGGCTGCAGATCCTGTGTGACGGCACCGTGATGGATCGGGATTTTCCATGGGGAATGCCGTACAGTTCCGGCGTTCCGGCGGATTGCAGGGTGATTTCGCAGGCGGTGAAGCATTGCCGGATGAGCAATGATCTGTCTTGCATGGCAGTATCCGAAAGGGAGATCCTCCGGGATGTCCCGATACAATTTTATACACCTTACGGATTCAATACCTGGCTCGGGGATGTGGTGGTGATCCGGTATCAGGGGCGGTTTCATCTGTTTTATCTTTATGACCGCCGGCATCACGGTTCCCGGCGTAACCGGGGGGCCCATGAATTCTGGCATTTGAGCAGTGCGGATTTGAAAGATTGGGTGGATCACGGACCGGTTTTTGAATTGGATGCCCAGTGGCAGACGGTGGGGACCGGCAATGCTTTTATCTGGGAAGATAAACTGCATCTTTCTTTCGGCTGGCACACAGCACGGCATGTGCCGTGCAATCTGACGGCGAAGCATCTTTTTTTCCGTAATCTGGCGGAAACAGGGCGGACCGGAGAGTGGAAGTATGACCAGCTGGGTGATTTGCTTCCCATCGGGGCAGGATATGCGGTCAGCGGGGACGGGATTTGTTTTCAGCGGACAGATCGCCTGATCCATTATCTGGAAAATCCCAGTATTTTTGTTCAGCCGGACGGCGGACTGCACATGATTCAGTTCGGTATCTGGGAATCGGATCATTTGGGCGACTGGCGTTTGATACAGCGGGATTTTCCCCCGTCCGGCAGAGAAAGTTTTGCCCGGAACTGTCTGGATTGTCCGGCATGTTTTGAACTGGCGGGCTGGGAATATCTGGCGGTGGGATTTACCGCATTTTTCGGGAGGCCGAAGGGGACGGAAGAGTGGATCGATTTCGTCCGCGATGGAATGGATCCCTATGACGGTTCCTCCGTTCCGATGTACAGCATCTGGCAGGAGGATCGTGTGATCGAAGGCGGCTGGATCGGCGGTATGGGATGGGGGAGTTGTCTTCTGCTCCGGGAAATGGTTGCGCTGGGCAATGGCAGGATCGGGAAGAAATGGGTGGAGGAAGCCCTGCCGGAGTTTGGCGGAAAAGAATCATTTACCGGAGAAATTGCCATTCTTCCGCAGGGGGATACGCTGTTGGAATTTCATCCGGATCCGGCGGAGGGTTTGTTTGTGATCCGGTTTTCCGGCAAGGGTACAGCTTGCGAATTCCGTTTGGATCCGGAAAGGAAACGGGCGCAGTGGTCTTCAGCCGGGCATCCGGAAATTCCAACATTCCGGGAGCAGGCCGCCGCGGCCGGGCCGGAGGTCCCATTCCACGAAATCGTTTATTCGGCATACAAAAGCCGGGATTATGTCAAGGAAAATCTCTCCGGATTGGATGCGCCTTTTACGCTGCGGATTTTGATCCATGCCGATCCCAAACTGGATCATCCGGTCATGGATGCGGAAATCGCCGGACGGCATACCATGGCAACGGTTCGCATGGATTTGACCATTTTGCGGGCAGAAACCCGCCATTCCGGCATGAAAAGCGTGCATTTGCTGCCAAACCGGTGAAAATTCTGCTGTAAATAACTTGCATTGTTCCGCAGGTATGCTACTTTCAAAGACAATGGTGAATTGAAGGAGAAAAGAATGACAGTTGCCCGTATTGAAAAGATCAATGGTTCCCCGGCGATCGTGGTGAACGGCCGGGTTTACCCCCCTATGACCATGACTGTGCGCCGTGCGGAGCCGGATCCGGATTATATGAAGCGTCTGGGCGAAGCCGGGATGAAGATTTTTTACATCCCCTGCAGTTCGGAATGGATCGATTCGGATGGCCCTGTGCCGGAAGAGTCCCCCGCGCTGGAGGATTTTTCCCGTAAAGCCGATGCCCTTTTGCGGGATGTGCCGGATGCGTGGATCATGCTCCGCCTGACGGTGGAGCCCACGCCGGAATGGTGCGAAAAACATCCGGATCATGTGATCTCTTATCAGGATGGCTCCACCAAAGAGGTGATCACGCACTCGAAGCAGTCGGTTTACCGGGGGATGTACTGTATTGCGTCGGATCTGTGGCGGAAGGAGGCGGCCGTTACGCTGGAACGCATGATGACCAAATTGGACAATTCCCCTTATGCGGACCGTATCATCGGCTATTTTCTGGCATCCGGCGGGACCAATGAGTGGTACAACCCCTGTGTGCTGACGGATTTCCAAAATGGATTGTACGGGGATTGTTCCCCGGCATTCCGGGCGTATTTCAGTACGTTCCTCCGGCAGAAATACGGATCGGACGAAGCCTTGCAGAAAGCGTGGAACAGTCCCAATGTTACCCTGGATTCCCCCACCGTTCCTCCGCTGGAAAAACGGAAACATATTTATGCCGATGATGTGATCCTGGATGCTCTTCTGCATTACGAAGATGCCAGCCGCATGGTAGGCAAATCCATTGATAACGACCCCCATTCCGCCACGCATCACGGGGTGTTTTTAAATCCGGATACGGCGCAGGATTGTGCGGATTATTTCAATGCTTTTCATACAGGGGTGGCGGAATCCATCATCCATCTGGCAAAGGTGGTACGCAAACATTACGGCAAGACCCGGCTGGTGGGGGCGTTTTACGGTTCTTACGGCTGTACGGAGTATTATGATACGGGGACGGCGGAAGCCGTTGTCCCCATCATCAACAGCGGAGCGGTGGATTTTCTGGCGGCGCCGGGGAATTATGACAACCGTGAACCCGGGGGCTATGTGAGCCAGCGGGAAATGCAGGATTCTTTCCGGCTCCATGATATGATGTTCATTGTGGAAGAGGATGCCCGTACTTGTCACTCGGAAGTGTTTTACCGGGATTCCATGGAGCAGTTTTCGGTGGAAGATTCTGTAAATACGCTCAAGCGGGAATTCGGGCGCAATATCTGTCAGGATATGCAGGCGTGGTGGTTCGATATGGCGCTGAAGGGGGAATACTGGTACGATGACCCGGTGATCCTGCAGCTTTTCCGCCGTCAGCAGGAGATCGGGGAATACGCCTATTCCATCCCCCGGGACAAGGGGAGCGAGATCGCCTGCATTTATGACCAGGAAAGTATCCACTATACTTCCTGCCTTACCAACCGGCAAATGCTGGACTTTTTCCGGACCTCGGACATGAACCGGATCGGGACGGGGATGGATTACTATTATCATAACGACATTCTGCACCCGGATATGCCGGATTACAAGATGTATCTGGTGATCAACGCCTTTGCCATGACGGAAGAGGAGCGTGCCGCCATGCGGGAAAAATTTGCCCGCAACGGGGCGGTGGTGGTATTCCTTTATGCCGCAGGCTTGATCAAGCCGGATGCGGAGGGTTCCCGGATCGGCGTGGAACACATGGCGGATTTGATAGGGATGAAGATCCGCATGTTTGAAGGCACCCGCAGTCCCCGGTACAAATTGCGGCAGGATCTGCCGGAAGTGCTTTCTCTGGCGGAGCCGGATAAAGTGTACGGGGTTCCGGACCGGGTGGTTCGCAGCAATGTCTGGCTGGGGAACAGCAGTACAGCTCCCTTTATGAATCCGGGCTTTTTTATTGACGATGAGTCGGCAACTGTGCTGGGCCGTTACGGTTTGGGCGGCGAAGCGGCAATTGCCATGAAAAAACAGCCGGAAGGATGGACAAGTATTTACAGTGCGCCGCAGTATTTGCGCAGTGAATTGATTGCCGGTTTTGCCCGGTATGCGGGGTGTCACCTTTTTACGCACACGGATGATTGCGTGTATGCCAACCGGAATTTCCTGACGATCCACGGCAACCGTACCGGGAAACGGACGCTGTATTTCCCGGTTTCTTGCCGTCCCTACGAAGTTTACGAAAAGAAATTTTACGGGAAGGATGTAAAGGAAATCGAGATCTTCATCCGGCGCGGGGAAACGAAAATGTTCTCCCTTGCCGGGGAAGAATTCTGATCCGGGGCGATTTACCGGAGCATTGGGCTGCGCCCTGCCAGCCCAATGCCCCCCACTTCTGTACCCTGTGCATTGGAAATTCCGGAGCACAGCCCCCACATAGCCCTGTGCCCATCGTCCGTACAAGTCCGTACAAGTCCGTACAAGTCCGTATTCCCTTGCCCGCACCCTGTGCCTTGCGCAAAGTGCTTTGCCAGCCAACGGTCCCCTTTCTGCGCCCGTCTTTGCTGCGCTACGCCGCGGTAAGCCAGGTACTCCGCAAATTTTCCGACTTTTTTTAAAAAAAGTCCTTTCCCCTCTTGACTTTAACAGTAAATCTTGCTATAATTAACATGTGTCCGTACTTGATCATGTTCGCATAATATGCGTTCTGTTAACCACTATTGAGCGTAAATCCATCTTTTTTTTCTCCGTCAATCCGTTTTTTTTTCTCTTTTTGAACTCAACGAACTTAACAGAACGCATATTATGCGTCGTTCCTTCACCCTGATCGAACTTCTTGTGGTTATTGCCATTATCGCCATTCTGGCTGCCATGCTGCTTCCTGCTTTGAACAAAGCCCGAGACAAGGCGCAGAATTCCAGCTGCATCAATCAGTTGAAGCAGATGTCTGCCACTTCCATGTTCTATGCAGGGGATTATGATGGCTTTTATGCGCCGACCCGGCATTATATCAAGGGGGCATTGGCACAATGGTACGGTTTCCTCTATCCCTACGGCAATCTTTTCAGCCGCCGTCATAAGGTGAATGGGACCCTATCTGCCGGGTCGCCGATTTGTCCTTCTTCTCATCGGGAAAGCGGGCAGGTGACATCGTATGAAGGTCTTTTCACTCTCTGGAATGCCAGCGGCGGCAATAACAGTTACAGTTCAGCAAGTTATACCAGATCCCAGTATTTGGGTTATACCACGGCAGTTGCGTTTGTCAAGGCGGCACAGGTCAAAACGCCCAGTCACAAGGCGGATTTTATGGATGGTTATCCCTTTGCCTTCTTTCCGACCGCTGACCGCTGGAGCGGGTTGGCGGAAGCAGGGGATAAAACGACGACCTTTTTTGCATGGAGCCGTCATAATGGCGCAGGCAATCTTTCTGTCAATTCCGCGATGCTGGATGGTCATGCGGAAGTGATCAAGCATACGCCCGGGAACGCTTTGATCGGTAATGTGCAGGTTTTTTACTATTACACCCATCCTTTGAAGTAAAATTACTGCAGAATCCGGCGGCGGTTCCTGTTGAAGGGATCGCCGTTTTTTTTGTCCGGTTCATTTGGCAAAGACAAGCAGTGTCGCTTTCTCTTTTTCCAGCCGGGAAACGAATTGCAACCCTGTTCCGGTACAGGCTTTTTTGATGCTTACGGGCGTATCCGGGAAAACCGGTACGGTGCGGTCAATGTATTCAATATCTTCTTTTCTTGTTTTATCCAGCGAAAGAACGACCCGGCCGCCGGGAAGAAGGTGACTGGCAATTTTCTGCATGGCGGCACTTTTGTCCGGAATATGGAGAAACGTCAGCGAGGAAAAAATGCAGTGATACTGCCCCGGCAGGATGCAGTCCGGGAACTGTCCGCAGAGAAAATTGCGGAAAGGTGTCCCCGGTACCGCCGCAAGATTGGCCCGGGCACGCATGACGGATGCCCCGGAAAGATCGATCCCGGTATATTCCATACAGAGATTTAACACCCGCCCCGCCAGTCTGCCCGTACCGCAGCCGATCTCCAGAACTTTTTCTTTTCCGGTCAGGGCAAGGAGGTTCAGAAATTCTTCCCCGTCCCACTCATCCATATATTCCTGCACTTCCGGCGGGTCCAGAAAGGGATCATTGCCTTCCCGGACAAGTTCATCGTAGTGGAATGCAATTTTTTCAAAAATATCCTGATACATTTTGCTGCTTTCTCTTTGGGGCTGCTATTCGGTGTTGACATGGATCTTCGCATGGAGTTTGCGGTACTCCGAGGGGCGCATGGCATATTTGCGGAAAAAGCGGCGGCGGAAATATGCCGGATCGCTGAAGCCGCAGGAAAAAAGGACCTCTTTGATGGAACAGGAAGTCCCCGCCAGCATGGCGGCGGCTTTTTTAAGCCGGAGATCATTCAACGCATCGGCAAAGGACTGCCCGAAATTCCGCTGGAAAAGCCTGCCCAGATAGGCGGCATTGCACCGCAGTTCCGCCGCCGCCGAGGCAATGCTTACAACCTCCGCAAAATGCAGCCGCATATATTGCCACGCTTCTTCGGCAAGTTCAAGATGTTTTCCGTGATCGGCGGCGCGGTTGGGCAGGGTGATTTCGTGCAGAAGGAGAGCCAGCAGGAGATCACAGCTGACCGCATCGTTATCTGTTGCCGATTCGTTCAGAAGCTGTTCAAAAAAGAGTGCGCAATGTTCGGGGCGGGCGGCCCGTCCGCTTTGCGGGAGCTTTGCCAATTTTTTGAGAGATCCGGTAAAATGACCCCAGAAAAAGCTCAAATCTGCCGGATAGGGCAGCGTCCCTCTGTGGCGTTTTTCCGGATAAAGCAGGAGAAAATCCCCCGGCAGAAGGTCATAGTCATTTTTCTCTTCAGCGATGCCAAGCCTGCCGGAAAGGACATAGATGATTTCAATACTGTCAATGACCCGTTCCGGATGGAGCCCGTGTCCACGGGAGATAAAACGCCCGCCGTTCAGGAAATGAAAATCTGTTTTCATAAGTGCAAAAACTCTCCTTTATTCTATAATTTATCATCTTGAAAAAAGAATTCCAGCGGGTATATTGCAAAAAGATCCGTTTTTGTTATTTTTTCTGTTCAAAAGAAAGGGAGAACAAATGGGACATTTTACAAAGCTGCAGAGCCGGAAAAGTTTTACTCTGATCGAACTGTTGGTGGTGATTGCCATCATCGCCATTCTGGCAGCCATGCTGCTTCCGGCTTTGAATCAGGCGCGGGAAAAGGCCAAAGGGCTCCAGTGTGTGAGCAACCTTAAACAGATGGGGACCGGCGTGGCGCAGTACTCCGGGACATACGATTATTATCCCATGCTGACATTGCCGAGTTATATGGGGCTGGCGTATAATTTCGGGACATGGAAAGCCATGCTTGCACCTTTTCTTTCCGTGCAGTTGAAAACGGGGCTGGACGGATTTGAACTGAAAGACAATACCGGTTTGGAAAAAGGTGTTTTTCTCTGTCCGAACTGGAGCCGGGAAAAGGTTCAGGGAACCAAGCGGCCCGGGGTGGACGATCATCATTTTGCCGGCGGTTACGGGTATAACTGGGGCGGCAGCGATGGTTCCAATGGGATGGGGTATAATTATGATTCCGCAAAGGGCAAATATAATCAATTCAAGCCCAATTCCGTACAGCGTCCGGCAGAAACCATTATTATTGGCGATGCCAGAGATACCGGGATATCGAATGCGGCTGCATGTGCCGCCATGTATATCGGTTCTGAAAGCACCCGGCACATGCCGGGGATGAATATCCTTTGGGTGGATGGGCATGCTTCCAACGAGGCTCTCACCAAGATCAAAACCGGGGTGGCAGGTTCCAAAGTCGAGGCCAAAAGTTACTACTACGCCCGCGTAAAATATTGAGGCAAACCTGTGCCGGTCAGCGGCATTTTTTAAACGGTATCAAAACGCAATGGCAAGTGCTGTTGCGTTTTTTGTCTTTCTGTCCGGTCAATCTTTTTTTTGAAAAAAAAAGTATAAAAACTCTCCCTATTGTAATAATTTATCCCCTTGCAGAAAACGATCCGGCATTTACAGTAATAGCTGTGAGAATTCTGTCTGTTGAAAGGGGTGTGTATGAAGAGGTGGTCTTTTCCGTCAGTTTCCGGTGTCTGTATACGGGATCCCTATTTTGCTCCGCGTATCCGGCGCAACCGGACGGCGACGATCCCGGCGGTGCTGGCTCTTTTGGAGTCATCGGGGCGTATCCGGGCTTTTGATATGAACTGGAAGCCGGGAGATCCCGATGAACCGCATTGTTTCTGGGATTCCGACGTGGCAAAGACGGTGGAAGGGATGGCTCTGGAGCTGCAGAACAGCCCGGATCCGGAATTGGAAAAGACATTGAATGACCTTGTGCGCCGGATCATTTCCGCCCAGCAGCCGGATGGATATTTGAATACCCATATCACCCTTGTTGATCCGGAGAGCCGCTGGAAAAATCTTGCACAGAAGCACGAGTTGTATTGTGCCGGACACCTGATGGAGGCGGCTGTGGAACACTTTTACGCCACCGGCCGCCGGGATTTTCTGGATGCCATGTGCCGTTATGCCGATTACATTGCAAGCGTATTCGGGCACGGCGAGGGGCAGTTGCGCGGGTATCCCGGCCACCAGGAGATCGAACTTGCCCTCTGTAAACTTGCTGAAGCCACCGGGCAGGAAAAATATCTTCATCTTGCCAAATATTTTATTGATGAACGGGGACAAGCCCCCAACTATTTTGTCAGTGAGGGCGTGGCTCCGGAAAAACTTTTTATCCAGCAGGCGCATAAACCTGTCCGGGAACAAAGGGAGGCGGAAGGTCATGCCGTCCGTGCCGGGTATATGTACGCCGGAATGGCAGATGTGGCGGCCGCCACCGGAGATACGGAACTTTTTGCCGCATGTGAGAGATTGTTTGAAAATCTTGCCGGGCGGCGCATGTATATTTCCGGCGGCATCGGTTCTCACTGTGCACAGGAGCGTATCGGTTTGGATTATCAGCTGCCCAATGATACGGCATACGCAGAAAGCTGTGCAACGATTTCGCTGGTGTTTTTCGCCGCCCGCATGTTGAATATTACGGGAAATGCCCGCTATGCCGATGTGATGGAGCAAGCCATGTATAACGGTGTTTTTGCCGGGATCAGTTTGGATGGAAAAGCATTCTTTTACCAGAATGTTCTGGAGGCCAATGAGCAGTCTGTCCCCAGTCCGGAACTTCATTTTGCTCCGGTCCGGCAGACGTGGTTTTCCTGTTCCTGCTGTCCCACCAGTTTCAGCCGTTTTCTGCCGCAGATCGGGCGGTATCTCTGGAGTGTGTCGGCGGAGGCTGTACGGCTGAATATTCCGGCGGCAGGAGAGTACCGGGCTCCCGGACGGTATATCCGGGTATCCGGGAAATATCCCTATGAGGGCGCGATCTCCATTGAATTTCCGGAAGGGGGAGATTTTGAATTTGCCCTCCGGATCCCCGGCTGGTGCCGCCGGTGGTCTCTGCGGAAAAACGGGAAAAAACTTTCCGGGAAACCGGTGAAGGGGTATATTTCCTGCGGGCGGAATTGGAGGTGCGGAGATGTGGTGGAGCTGGATTTGGAAATGGTTCCCCGGATCGTTTATGCACACGAAAAGGTTCATGAAAATGCCGGCCGGGCCGTACTGATGCGGGGGCCGTTATTGTATGCCTTTGAAAGTACGGACAATGCGGGGGATTGCCTTTCAAGTTTGCTGATCCCGGAAGATCCTGCGGCGTACCGTGTCGCCCGGGTCCGGGGACTGCCCGCCGGGACCGTGGCGTTAAAGGCCGCCGGATTCCGGGAAGTGCGGCGGAGTGAGGCTTTGTACGGCACAACGCCCCCCGCTTTGCGTAAATGCACTGTGACGGCAATCCCGTACGCCATGTGGGAAAACCGGGGGCCGTGCAGTATGCAGGTTTGGATGCGGAAATTTGCCGGAGAACGGCATGATGTGATAAAATAAACGCCTTGCAAATAAAAGGAGAAAAAAATGAAACACTACACCAACATCCGTCGTCGTAACACCTTTACACTGATCGAACTATTGGTGAGTACTACTTGTCAAATAGGTGTTTTGCCGTTGTATTACCTCAAAAAATTCTATAAAAACAACACATCCTTACGCCCGGCAGGGCGCACTTCACGCTTGACGCAGTCAAGCTCTTCACATCTTCACATCTTCACTCAATCAGCGTTCACGCTGATTGAACTTTTGGTTGTTATTGCCATCATTGCCATTCTGGCAGCCATGCTGCTCCCGGCTTTGAATCAGGCACGGGAAAAGGCGAAAAATATCGGCTGTGTAAACAACCTCAAGCAAATGGGGTCCGGTGTGGCGCAATACACCGGGACATACGATTATTATCCCATGCTGACATTGCCGAGTTATATGGGGCTGGCGTACAATTTCGGGACATGGAAAGCCATGCTTGCTCCTTTCCTTTCCGTACAGCTGAAGACGGGGCTGGACGGATTTGAACTGAAAGACAATGTCGGTTTATCGACAGGTGTTTTCCGTTGCCCGAATTGGAGCCGGGAAAAGGTTCAGGGAACCAAGCGGCCGGGGGTGAACGATCATCATTTCTCCGGCGGTTACGGCTACAATTACAGTGGCGGCGACAACGGGCCCAACGGGATGGGGTACCATTATGATTCAGCAAAGGACAAATACAATCAATTCAAGCCCAATTCCGTACAGCGTCCGGCGGAAACCATTATTATTGGTGATGGCAAGGATTTCAACGTGACGAATGCCGCCCAGTGTGCTGCCATGTATATCGGGTCAGAAAGTGTCCGGCATCATTCCGGATTGAACATCCTCTGGGTGGATGGCCATGCAAGTTTTGAAACCCATAGCAAGATCAAGTCCGGGATGCCCTGCAATAAGGTCGATGCCAAGGCTTACTACTACGCCCGTGTGAAATTCTGATTGACACTGGAGAAAACTGATGTTGAAAAAATGGTGTTTGCTTGCCGGGCTGACTCTGCTGGTATCCGCTGCTTTTGCGGCGGATCACGGGATGCTCAACTTTGAAGAAGATGCGATTTTGTCGCAGATCCGGGCGGAAGCCGGGAAAGTATCTCTTTCTGACCGGCATTATCTGGGAGGAAAGCGTTCCCTGCGCTGGGATTACAAGCCGGGAGATGTGCTGACCATTGATTTCCCGCCGTGGTATCTCACTGACGCAGAAGCTACAAAACTTTTCGGGACAGAGGCACGCACCATCCTGACACTGAATGTTTACAATGAAAAACCGCTGGCGGACAAGCCTGTGCGGGTATCTTTCGGCCGCCGTGGAGAGAAAAAAGATGATTGCGGGTTTGATTTCTTTCTGAATTTCAAAGGCTGGCGTGCCTCCTGGCCGGTTTACAGCCGGGACATGGAAGGGACGCCCCGGGGGGATATGGACCGGATCCGGATGCAGATCCCGGAAGGTGTTCCGGCAGGGACTCTTTATCTGGATAACCTGATCCCCGGGTCGGTGACATACGAGCGGTATCAGGATGCCGATTTACAAAATCCGGTGATCCGTATGCGTGTTCCCTATTCCCGCCCTTTTTCCACCGCTATGCCGATCCTGACCTGGCAGATGCGCCCCAAAGACGGCAAAGAATTGACGGATGCTGACCGGCAGGGGTTTGCTTCTATCCGGAAAAATATGCTGACTTTGCTCAATTTGAAGCCGCCCAGAAGTTTTGCCCGGGATTTGAGATCCCTGCGGAAATTGGTCGCCAAATTTGAACTTGTCCGGCATCCCGACGGGCGTGTTACCGGGAAACCCATCCGTTTCGGCGTGATGGACCGGCAATATACTTATGTTCCTGAAAAAGAAAAGGTTCTGGCAGATTTTGTGCCGCACCGCCAGTTCGGTTCCGCCATGCTGTGGGCCGCCAAACTGTATCAAATTGCCCCCAATGATCTGTACCGGGCGGAATTGCTGAAAATGTATTTCCTGCTTCTGGATCATAATCTGGATCAGGGGTTTGCCTGGGGGAGCGGCGTGGGGACCCGTGCCAATGTGGGCTATGGTTCCCGGGAATTTTTCTATTCTCTGCTGGTCATGGCAGATGTTTTGAAACAGCACGGCAGGAGCCGTGAAGCCTCCGATATCGGCGTGTGGCACGGGGATGTAAAGTCTTTCCTCGATCCCCAGTATTATGAAATTGCCAATGCCGATGCCTTCAATATCAAATGGCGTTCCGCTCTGATCGCCATTCTCCTGATGGATGATACCCCGGAAAAAGCCGCTTATATGCGGGCGTTCACCCGGTACATTGCATGGGCTCTCCAGCCCACTTCCGGCTGGCTTGGCGGGTTGAAGGCGGACGGCTGTTCTTTCCATCACTGGGGGCATTATCCCAGTTATTCCATGGGTTTTCTGCAGGGCGCGGCGTGGTTGAGCAGTGTTTTGCACGGAACGCCGTGGGAACTGGAATCGCAGGTGAAATCCGCATTGGTCCATACGGTCGTATCTTTTATCCGGCAGGGGAATCCTGCCATGCCGCCCTCGCTGGAAGGCCGTGTGCCTTTCCGCGGATTGCGGAATGTCGGGCCCCGGGAAGCGTTTAAACTGCTATCGGAGAGCGATCCGGCACTGAAAAACAAGTATCCGGAAATCGCCGCAGGAAAGTGTCCGGAGGGGTTTGCCAGTTTCAATTACGGCGGGTTCGGCGTTCACCGTTTTGGGGAAAAGATGCTGATCTTGAAGACATTCAATCGCTATGTATGGGGCAGTGAGATCTATCAGGCGCAGAACCGTTACGGGCGTTACTGGTCCTACGGATCCATGTTTCTTCTGGGGAAGGGCACGGCGGCCGGAGAGGGCTTGAGTGCCGCAGGCTGGGATTGGAATCGTGTTCCCGGTGCCACCACCCGTATCCTGCCGTGGAAAGAACTTGTTTCCCCGATCCTGCACCACGAAATGCGGACGCTTCCCGGAAACAGATCCAATGGATGCAGTCATTTGGAGGATATGTACGGTGTTTTCGGGTCGGTGGTTACAGAGCCGGACAGGAAACCCCATTATGATCCGGCATTCCGGGTGACAAGCTCTATTTTTACATTCGGCCCCCGGATCGTTGCTCTGGGGAGCGGCATTTCTTCCGGAACGGACCGCCCGGTGGAAACCACTCTTTTCCAGCTGGGAACGGATAAGGGAAAACGCCCCTCTTATTTCCAGTCGCCGGAACCTCTGACCGGCTCTGATACGGATCTTGTTCAAACTCCCGGCAAGGGGAAAGTTGTCTGGACGGCGGATTGGCGGGACAATGTCTGGTTCATTTTCGGCGACCGTCCGGTGCGTTTCCGGCGTTCCCTGCAAAAATCACCCTTGCATACCGGTGTCAAAGGCAAGACTGCCTCCGGTGATTTTACGGTGGCCTCCATTGAGCACGGTGTGAAACCGGTGTCCGGCAGATATGAATATCTTCTCCGGCTGGATTTGAAGGCTGCTGACGCTCCGGCAGAAGCGGAAAAACTGGCATCCCGTAAACCTTATACCGTGCTTCAGCAGGATGATGCCGCCCACGTTGTCCGGGATCATGCTTCCGGCGTCACGGCGGCGGCGGTGTTCCAGCCGGTGAAAAACCGGAACTGGGGCGGCGTGATCGCCGCGGCAGATAAGCCCTGTTATATTCTTTTCCGCAGTCCCGCAGAAAAGGAGCTGATTTTGAGCTTGAATACGGCGGATCTTGCAGGTTTTATCCCCAGAGGCACCATGGATCTGGATGCGGTGGAGATGCAGGAAAGTGAGGAAAAGCAGGTTCGTACCGTAACGATTCAACTGCCGGGCGTGTGGGAGGCTGCCGGTTCCGTGGATGCCCGGGCGGAGGTCAAATCTGCAAACGGCATGACCGCTATTTCCGGCAAATTCCGCCACGGAAAGCCGATCCAGCTGCATTTGCGTAAAAAATAAGGCTGTGTTCTGAACTGCGCCTGATCCTGCCGTTTTTGATGCGGCACCTTGCCGGCGGGGAGGGGGGCAATCTTGCCTCCCTTTTCGCTTTTTTTCTCCGGCTCTGTACTAAACAATGACTGATTTTTCTATATAGCAATTTATTTGCTATGCACTTGGTCTCTGCGAGGCTGGGTTCCGCGTGCTGAACGCACGCAGAACCGCAAGGCCCCGGAAAAAATCGCAAGCTGATTGCTTGCTGATTTTTTATTGGAGCGGGGGGCCGGGGCTTGCTATTTAAGGGCTGCTCGC
>JAFTIA010000110.1 GCA_017457105.1 Lentisphaeria bacterium
ACTTGTACGGACGATTGGCACAGGGCTGTGTGGGTGCCCTGTGCCCCGGAAATTCCATAGCACATGGCTGCGTGCCCTGCCAGCCAAGTGCCTCACTCCTGCGCCATGTGCATGGCGTTCACCAGAGAACAAAGCACATTCCCACTGGCTGGCAGAGCGCATTGCGCAATGCCGATACTGGGGGCAAAGAATGTCGGACAGGTCGGACAGGTCGGACTTGTCGGACGATTGGCACAGTGTGTAGAGTGTGCCATGCGCTCTTGAATTTTCAAAGTACATAGCACTCACTCAGCCAAGTGCCATGTCCGTATCAGTCCGTATTCGTCCGTATTCGTCCGTATTCCCCTGCCCGCAGTATCGGCATTGCGCAATGTGCTTTGCCAGTCTTCCGGAGGCTCGGGAACGAAGCGACAGCCGACCACACGGCGGCAAACGTGCCGCTCCGGCCGAACCGTCGGCCTCGGGATGTCGCGGCGGCATGTAGAAAATCAGTTGTTGTAAAGAGCCGGGAAGGGCATGGTTTCGCCCTTCGCCGGATCGTACCGGTAAA
Source organism: Lentisphaeria bacterium (assembly GCA_017457105.1). Lineage (GTDB taxonomy): Bacteria > Verrucomicrobiota > Lentisphaeria > Victivallales > Victivallaceae > UBA1776. The sequence continues at coordinate 551 of JAFTIA010000110.1, forward strand.
TGAGATAGCCGGATCTATCTGCACTCCGGGTGAGGACGGGCAGGTTTGGAACATCGTCAAATTCCCCCCGGACGATGCTGTGGTGAAGCTCCCGCTGCTGCAAAAGGGTTTTGACTTCCGGGGTATGACAGGTGTAAAAGAGAACTCCTGCAGCTTTTTTCAGCGGTTGGCAGATGCCGGAAAAGTTCCCGAGAGCACACTCCAGAACGCCCCGCAAAAAATCGTATCCGGTGGAAAGTTCCACCAGATCAGAGCCGATAAAATCCCCGCCCATTCTTGCCCCGATCTCGGTAATGAATACTTTGTGATCTGCTGTCAGCATTAATTCTGCGTGAGATGCCCCGCAGGTGATTTGAAGCGCATCAATCCCAAGGCGCACCTGCCGTAAAACCTCTTTTTCCAGTTCCGGAGGAAGATTTGCCGGTTGATGATGTCCGATCTCCACATAATGGGGCGGCCCGCCGGTGGCTTTGGCAGTGACGGCAAGGGGGAAATAGTTTCCCTGAAAGGATATTCCTTCAACGCTGATCTCCTGCCGGAAATTCACCCATTGCTCCACAATGCCTGCATGTTGGAACGAGGCTTGCAAAGCAAGATCGGCGGCACCGGCAAGTTGTGAAGGATCTTCCACTTTGGTTACCCCCATACTGCCGGAACGGTCACAGGGCTTGACGATTACAGGGTAGTGCAGCTTATTTGCCGCCTCTGCCGCTTCATCTGCTGTGTGGAAAAGACGGAATCCGGGGCAATTTGCGCCGGAGCCGGTCAACGCCCGGCGCATGGCGTATTTATCGGTGGAAAGTCTGCCGGAAAGGACACTGTTCCCCGGCAGGTGAAGCGTATCTGCCAGAAAATTCACCGTGGGCACCGCCGCATCGGAAGCGATGGTGGTCACGGCATCCACTTTTTCATCCCGGCAGAACGCCAGTATTTTTTCTTTTTCCAGAATGGAAACCGGGTAAAAACGATCCGCGTGTTCCCGGCAGACAGCCCCGTCTTCCCAGGCAAAACAGACAACACGCATCCCCAGCTCACGGGCTTTCAAAACCAGCGGGAGCTGGAGATAACTTGCGCCGATCACGGCCAATGTTTTGCCGGAAAACATGGTCAGCAGGGGATCACGCCTTTCTGCAGAAGGATGTTGCCGTACTTCCGGGTTTCGCCGGTATGGATGATGGCGTACGCTTTTCTGGCTTCTTCATAAAAGGCAAAGCGTTCGATGTATCCGGGGTCTCTGCCCACGATGGAGCTGCAGAGCCGGACATAGTCCATATCCAGCGTGTCGCCGGGAACGGCCTGCATCATGGCAAAGGGTTTATCCGTATAAGAATCCAGTTCCCACACCGGCATGATGGCGTTCAGCAGTTCCGGTATGGCGATGCCGTCCATCCGCAGGACCTGCGGGCCCAGCGTGTGGGACGGAAAATGAGCGTCCGACAATACGATCGTATCCCCGTGCCCCATGGCGCAAAGGATCTTCAACAAATCCGGACTCAAAAGAGGCGAAAGACCTTTCAGCATGTTATTTCCACTCCTTATCTAATTTTTGGATCAATTCTTTCACACGCTGTTCTGCCGAAAGGGGGCAGACCAGAACGCCGTTGCCGGACTGGATGACGGCAATGTGCTGCATCCCGATCACGCCGATCATGTGCTGCGGATCGCTGATGAGTACATTGTCTGCTGCATCCAGAACTGCCGCATTGCCTCTGACGGCATTCCCCGCCGTGTCCAGCGGCAGAACGGAACGGAGCGCACTCCAGCACCCGAGGTCGTTCCAGTAAAAAGAGGCACTGCCTGCAAGAACATTTTCGGCTTTTTCCATAATGGCATAGTCAATGGAGATTTTCCGGCAGTCGGCAAAGTCTGCTGTATAATCTGCGCCATTGCTCCACTTTTCCAGTTTTTCGCTCAAATCCGGAGCGTATTTCCGGAATGCTTCGCTGATGGCGGAACATTTCCAGATGAATATGCCGCTGTTCCAGCGGTAATTGCCGTCATGGAAAAACTTTTCCGCCGCAGCGGCATCCGGCTTTTCCCGGAAAGCGGTGACATGGTGAAATCCCGGAGCGGCAAGTTCGCCCAGCTGTAAATATCCGTAACCTGTTGCCGGGTATGTTGGCGTGAGCCCCAGGGTAACGAGGGCTCCTGTCTGCGCCTGTTCAGCCGCCAGACTCAGCGTTTCCTGAAAAAGTCTTGCGGGGCGGATCACATGATCGGCGGGGAGCAGACACATGGTTGCCTCCGGATCGATCCTGCGGACTAGAGCTGTTGCCAGAGCCGCACAGGGGGCGGTGTCCCGTCCGGCGGGTTCACCGATCACATTTTCCGGCGGGATGGGCAGGAGTTGACAACAAAGATCCGCATGGGCAGCATTGGTGATCACAAAGATCCGTTCCGGGGCGAGCAGGGGGAACAGCCGTTGGACGGTATCTTCCAGCATGGTTTTTTCGCCGGATAAATGCAGAAATTGTTTCGGGCGGTCTGTCCGTCCGGCGGGCCAGAACCGTTCCCCTCTGCCGCCAGCCATAATGACTGCGTACAATTTTGCCGGATCAAAAGTCATGAAGCCTCCTTGCATATTATTTTGAGGTAATATACATCTGCTGCCGGTTATTGCAAATGCGGTCAGAACTTCCGGTATTCTTTGCAGAGGGATGAGGCACTTTGATTGCACCTTGTACGGATAAACATGCTTAAATGAGAAGGGTTTTTCATACCTGCCGCAAAAGCGATTTCTTTCAAAGTCATATCCGTGGTGCTGAAAAGTTTTTTGATATACTCCAGTTTCAGGCGGCTCCGGTATTCGGCAGGCGTGATTTTGTAACGGGCAAAAAATTTCCGTCGCAGGGTGTCCCGGCTGATGCCCAGTTCATGGCTGTACCATTCCAGCGGAAGGGAACTGCCGGGATCATTTGCCAGCATTTGCCGGAAGCGTTTGACCGGGTCCCGGTCATCCGCAGGTTGCCGGAAGAAACGGCGGAGCAGATCCAGTGTCATCCACGCCGCAGTCAGCTGCCGGTAGGGAATGGCGGAGGCGTGTTCACGGATGATGGTTTGAAACGCTTCCCGCAGAACCGGGACTTCGGTTTCACTCAGCGGCAGGGTATCTTCCATGGGCAGTTGGAGGCCGTCATAATCCAGCATAAAAGAGCGGGTATCCCGGTCGTAGGTGAGGGCGGGGAAGTTCAGCCCGATCACATAATTCTCCCGACCCGGGCCATATTCAAATTCAGAGGAAAATCCGGGCGTAAGAATATACAAGGCCGGAATCTGTTCCTGAACTGTACGGTCAAATTCCCGGAAAAGACTGCCATCCGGGGCGTAGAGTTTGCTGCGGATTTTGCCGGAGACCCCCATGCCCAGCCATTGGCGGGTGACGGTCTGGCTGGCTTTCTGCACATGAAAATAACCTCCGGCATGGCAGATTTGCGGCAACTGCATGAATAAATCCTCCTTTGTGACGCAAATTTATAAGTTTTTGCCGATTTTCTGTAAGAATACATCTGTAAAATAGCATGAAAAAATATAAATTCAAGAATATAGTATGTGGCAGAAGGGGCTTGTTTAAGTGCCAAAAATAACGATGGAGGATTGTTGTATGGGTATCAAGATTGGACTGGTTGGATTGGGGACGTTTGGAACGATTTTTGCACCGCTTTTTGCGGGGCATCCTCTGGTGGACAGTGTGGTACTGTGCGATGCGGAGGCGGATCGTATTGCCCAAAACGCCGCTATACCGGTAGTGGCCCGGAAACTGGTGAACAGCCAGTGTACTCAAAACTTTGATGAGATTTGCAAGAGTGATTGCGATGCTCTGGTGATTATGACCCAGCCGTGGCTGCATGCACCCCAGTGTATTCAGGCTATGGAGCATGGCAAAATGGTCTATTCTGCCGTGCCGGTGATCAGTTTGCCGGACGATCAGGAAATTCTGGATTGGTGCGGTAAAATCATTGAGACCGTCCAGCGGACCGGTGTGGAATATATGCTGGGGGAAACTACCATCTACCGACCTCATACCATGTTTTGTAAAAGAATGGCCAAAGAAGGGAAATTCGGGGATTTTGTCTATGCCGAAGCAGAATACGCTCATGATGTGGATGCATTCGGCTGTTCCCTCCGGGAAGTGGCTGCCAAACGTGCCCAGGGGAAAATCGGCGAACAGCGGGCGGGAATCATGAAGCCGTATTATGAACGCGGATGCAAAAGCCACCCCATGAATTACCCCACCCATTCGGTATCCGGTGTGGTGGATGTGGTGCAGTCCCGACCAGTGAAGGTTTTCGCCTGCGGATTCCGTAATACCAATGAAGATCCGTATTTTGCCAACTACGATTTTACCAATATCACCGGATTGTTCTATCTGGAAAACGGGATGTCATTCCGGGTCTCTGAAATGCGGGAAATTTCCCCGAATATCGGGCTTGATGGCGAGGATTTCCGCATTTTCGGGACACGGGGGAGTTATTCCAATAATCAGTGGGCGGATAACGGCCGTACAGTGCCGACGCCTGACCGCAAAGAAAACAAAATGACTAAATTGACCGATGAAGAAATGCGTGACCCGTTGCCGGAAGAAGTGGTGGCGGCCTTTACGGAAGCCGTGAAGGAAGAAAAGGGGCACGGCGATTTCATGTTTGGCGGCCATGGCGGCAGCCATCCCTATCTGGTACATGAATTTGTATCTGCTGTGGCGGAACGGCGGCGTCCGGCAATTTCCGCATGGGATGCTGCCATGTACATGGCTATGGGTGTAGCCGCACACCAGTCCGCCGTCCGTGACGGGGAACTGGTTCAGGTGGTGGATTTCGGCAAACGCTGGTAATTCGCGGCATAGAGCCTCTATTTTTTCGGACAAGTCCGACTGGTCTGACCTGTCAGACTTGTCCGAAAGTGAACATCTATCTTTTTGGCTCTGTACTAAGCATAGACTGATATTATGGAGCGCAGACGATCTGGATCGTCAAGCGACGGGTCAAGGGGCAACCGCCCCTTGCGGGGATTTTTAAGGGCGAGAAGCCCTTAAATGATAAGCCCCGGCCCCCGCTCCAATAAAAAATCAGCAAGCAATCAGCTTGCGATTTTTTCCGGGGCCTTACGGTTCAGCGCAAGAAGTGCGCTGAACCCAGCCTCGCAGAGACCAAGTGCACAGCAAATAATTTGCTATATAGAAAAATTAGTCATTGTTTAGTACACATCTATCTTTTTCTTGATTTGAGATAGGTTCCCATATAGAAGTGCAGTGCCTAATCTTTTAAGAGCGTACAGCCAGCTCTAAAGGAATCATTGGCGTACTTCATGACATCCTGCAGCACCGTTTTTTGTTCTTTGTAATGCCATGAGCTTTCGGATGTTCCGGAATAAACTTCATCTGCCAGAAAATCCTTAAAAATGTAAAATTTTTCTGACCGGTAAATTCCTGTGTTTTTTTGCTCAATGGAGTCTCCCCATATTGTGTACGCTATAACCCATGCTGCAATTGCTTTTTTCATTTTTTGCTTACCCTCGTGAGCGTCAGGAAGTTGTCCACTGATCATATCCCAGCGGGCTTTGATTTTCACCAGATGCCCGGTGAATTCTATATAGCTCAATCCAATTTCCCATGCGGCAAGAAGTTCATGTCCGCTTTCGGTAAATGCCCCCAATTTTTTTTCCAGTTCCGGATTGATTTTTTTTGAGGATTGAGTAGCATCTTTCGCCAATTTTATGGGGGCGATACTTGTGAAAGAAGCAATGGCTGCGATAAAGATAAACACTGCAAAAATGCTACAAAAAATTAATATCCATAGGTCTATTCCAGAGGACGGAGAGGATTGATTCTGTGGTTCTGGAAAATTTTTCCCGAAATTATCGCTTCTCAATATTTCGCCGCACATGCCGCACCGGTTTGCATCTTTATTGACAGGTTCACTGCAGAAGGGGCAAAGGATTTCCTCTATCACTGGGGCGGTTACAGTATCCCCTTTTAAAAATTCGCCGCATGAGCCACACCGGCAGGCATATTTGCTGACGGGGTCGCCGCAGAATTGGCAGCGTGATTCCGTCGTTTCCGAAGTTGTCAAAGTGAGATCACGAAGGCAATTCGGACAGATCACGGGTCGATTTTTAGCCGATTGCATGGGGAGACAGAACTGTTTTTGGCAATATGGGCAAGTTATTGAAGCGTTATTCATAGTCTAATTCTCGCTTATTTCAAGACGGAATATGTTGTTGCATTGCGGGCAGCAGAATTCATTGCCCGCATCAGATATTTCAATAGATAGCTTCTGGTTACAGAATGGGCATTTTACTTTGATTGCCAGCGGAGGGGGAATTGGCGGCCTTGGAAGCTGGGACAACATGCTGCCGCAGTAGCGGCATTTTTTAGCGATTTCTAAAATTGCTTCTCCGCAAAAAGGACACGGTATTCTTTTTTCTTTTATTTCCGGTTGTGGTTGAGAATCGTGCGCATTGCAATTCTGATTGCTGCTCCAGGAAACCGGAGATGTCTGGGGCGGGGGCGGTGTTGGATGGGATGTAGATTTATCAGACATAGAGTCGAAAGATTGTGCCCTGCCGCAGTAGCAGCAGACCATTGCATTTTTTTCAATCCATTCAGCACAATAAATGCACTTCTTTTTGTTGTCAGAGCAGAGAAACATCAAAACAGCCAGTGGCCCCAGAAAGAATCCAGCGATAATCCCCGCCGCCGTACCAAGCCCTTTTGCCCGTGCCGCACTCAATCCGACTAATGAGCCAAACAGAGACCAAGAAAGAAAAACTAAAAATGCATCCATTATCACATTCCTTTCATTTTGCTTTTTTCACTGGTTTTCAGTGACACAGTAATGGCATCTCCCGGAAGATCAAGTGTTGCTGCAAGGTTGAGAATAATATTGATCATTGCTGTTGTGGGGAGATGAAATCGAACAGCACAGAAGTCTGTGATTTGTTCATGTCTGTTTAAATTGATATATTGGGTCGGTATTCTTGAGGTTAAGTTGCTTACTTCGCCGGAGGCGCAAATTCTTTTCATCTGTTCCGGGTATTTTTTGCAGAAGCAATCTACGGATTTCAGAAGAAAATCCTTCCAGTTTGAACAGGGATAATAGTCGCTGAAAAATTTGAAAATGGCAGGTTTCGTTCCGGAAAAATCTTTCTCTATCAAACTGTAAAATTTAAGGGAATCTGAATCTTCCAATGAAACCGCAGTTGTTTTTATATTTTGTTGGTCCATGTTATATATCGTCCGCAGTAATGCGGCTTCGACTTCCTGCTTAAAATCGGTCAAATCCGGTTCAATGCATTTCTGGAGAAGCACGATTTCATAAGGACTTTGAGATTCTTCCAGCAATTGCAGATATTCCCGGGCTTTAGATACATTGGCCCGGTTGATGGAAATCGCTGAAACTTTTTCATCCAGTTCATAATCCCATATTTCCAAAGCCAATGAGGCAAGATCGCAAGTGCGTTTATTGATATCATCTTTGTTCCACGCCAGTTGGTTAAGAAATGATTCCGCTGTTAAAAAAATGGAACAGTTTTCCTTTAACCCATTTTCGATTTTTTTTGTCCAGATATCATTGGCGGTTCCGGCTGGAAGTTTTTTGGAAACAAGCGTGATATTTCCAAGTTTTGTTTGTATTTTTTTCAAATATTCCGTGTTTTCGCTCAGTAAATCTTTTTGAGCGATCCATGTATCCAGTTTTTTGGGCATCAGAAATTCCAGTTCACAGGAACTATACGCGGGCTGTGACCGATCCTGCATATTTTGCATTCTTAAATGATTTTCAATAAAGAACAGAAGAATTTTTGCAAGTTTATTATTGGTAACTTTTTTATTGCCGGAAACAAGTGCAAGCCACATTTCTTTTTGCGTTGGCATTTTACTTGTATCGTCCTCGCTTTCGCTTAATTTTTCCAGCAGGGCTTCGTATGTTGTCAACTTATGAACAATCAAAGATTTCGCTTGCAGATTATATCTGGTATTTGTCAGGTCACAAATCCATCTGCGTATAATATACGTTTCCAGAAGACGGAAAATTTTAGCCGCTTCTTCCGGTGTTGCATTTTTTAAAACATATAGAATATATGGAAGCATAGTGATTTGCTGAATTGCCAGAACCAGAAGGCAGATCCGCTGGACCGGAGAGAGGGTACGGTGATCAAGATCAAGCAGCTCCCGGGAGAATGATCTTCTGTAAAGAGTGGCTGTTTGTGTCAGATCCTGTATAAATTCATGTTTATCTGTGACTGCATTGGCAATATGTCTTTGGTATGATTTAAATAGAGAACTGAATTTTTTATGTTCACAGGTGTATTCTGCTGCTATATCATAGTAGGCGCGCAAGAAAACATTGATGTTGTTGCTGGATTCTTGCTTCCCGCATGTCATACTTTCCTGCCAGTAATTTTTTATAAAATGGGATTCAAAGGTTTGCCCCCAAGTGCTATTGAAAAATTCCCATGATTCATGGCGGAATAAATCGTTTTTCAACAGTTCTGCCGTTGTCAATTCCACGCCAAGAGAGTTGATTGTTTCAAAAATAGCCTGTTCATCGTCTTCCGGATCAAGTGAGATCGTGACAAAGTACAATTTTTCTTCCAGTACATCAGGGGTGATAAACTGATCGTTTTCCAATTGGTCTTTAAAAAAGGTCAGGCATTGATGGAGTTGATGCTCTTCTATATCTTTAAATGCTTTTGCCGGGTCACAATCATGGTAAATGATCCAGTTGAATACTTGTCTGTCAGCCCGAGTATGGGAAAATTTATGTTCTTCCGGGGCTAACTCAAAATATTGCGCCAGTTTTTCCATTTGCTTATATTTTCGGCAGACTGCATAGAAAAGGATGCTCAATGTGGTGATTCGCTGTTGACCGTCAATAATGAGGTTATTGGTAAAGTCGTTTCCCGGTTCTCTCTTGAAGATCAAAGATCCCATGAAATGGGGTGGCCCGCCTGTTGCAACCTGTCGGACATCATCAATGCACCGTCGCCATTCATCTTCTGTCCAGACATAGCGTCGTTGAAAAAAGGGAACTTCAAAGCGTTCTTGACGGTAAAAGATGTCTTTAAAATTTTCTGTGTTTGCTTTCATGCTGTCAGCCTCCTTGTAGGTTGTTTTCTGGGGGAAAGGAGGCTACGGAATTTGGCTTTGCGGCGGAGTTTCCGGAGACGGTACAAAAAAACCGAACGCCTCCATGCACCACGTTGCTGGTCCCGCCAAGAACCCGTCTCGAAAATACAAGAAAGCGCCCGGCAGAATCTGGGTATACAGTTCTCCTACCGGTTCCATTTCAAAACTTCTTTCGAGACAAACGACTGAATTCAACTTGGCGGGTTTGCAACGTGTTTGCTGAAATATATAACGGTTGTGAAAAATCTTCACGCCACAGCGTGACAAAGCATACTTTACAATATAATTTTGAAAATGCAAGCGTTTTTTGATTTCTGAATGAATTTTTTTAAAAATGCAATTTTTTTTAAATAACGGCTTGACTTTTTTAAATAGCGTTCTATTTTATAAATAAAGAGCTGATTGAAAAGTTGTAAATATTTGTCCTGTATTGTAATACAAGATATCTTATTAAGATATCTTATCGATTATCAATGATGCTATATCATGATATTGATATATGGATATGATATCGTATATCGATGTTGATTATGATATCGTGATGGCGATTATCGAACTTGATAATCGGATGAAGATATCTCAAATAAGATTACGGATATTGATAATCGGATGATGATATCGTGATGAGATATCAAGATGATGATATCGTGATGAGATATCAAGATGATGATATCGGGAATGCTATCTGGTTTTATAGAATCAAACAAAGATCATGCAGATTTTTTATGCAGATCCCGCCATTCATTGCTCCAAGTGCTGATGAGTTGGTATAGGGCGGTAATTCTATGCCGTACTCCGCAGGTGAGTGGCAGCATCTGTCTTTGCTGTCAGCCGTTGTTGTTCCGGCTGTTCAGAAATAATCAGCACATCTGCCATTATTATATTGTATCAACCGGTCCCGCCAGACCTTAACGAAAGACAGGAAAGCAAAAAAATGATTTATCAGGAGAGAGCCGCACCTGCGGCACAATGCAGTTCGCGGATCTGTTTTTAAACAGAGATGCTTGGCTGTTGGCCGCTGCCGTTTTTTTTGAATCGGCGGCGGTCTGCTATTTTTGCGTATCGCTACTCTCTTGCCCTGCCATTTGGGATGGTGACCCGGTTCAGGTAACGGATCGCGGCAAACGCCGGGATTCGCAAATCTTATTTACTTTGCCGCAGTTGTTTTTTCAGTTCCTGAAGGAATTTCCGTGCCAGGGGCGTGAGGCCGCCTGCCGGATGGACGGCGTACATGGGAAGATCTGCCTGAAAATCAGAGAATTTCCGGTAAATCACCCGGTCACTGAAGGTACCGATGTATGCCGAGGATACCATGGTGACTCCGGCTTTGGCTGCCGTCAGCCGCAAGGCGGTGTAGGAATTGCTGATCTCATGGTGGATCAGCGGCTCAAAACCTCCATATTTTCTGCATACATCCAAAACATAATTCCGGAAAACGGCAGACTCTTTTTCCGGAACCAGAATAAAACGCTCCTGCCGCAATGCGGATACCGGAAAGTTTGCTTGTACTGCAAGCCTGTGGCCGGCCGGAAGTGCCGCCAGCAGGGTGTCCGTGTATAATTTTTCCACATGAAAGTTCTCTTCCGCAGGTTTTGCAAGGCGCATCAGTGCCACATCCACCGAGCGTTCTGCAAGCATTTCCTGCAATTCCCCCGAGGTGGAATCCACGATCTCAATGACTGCACGGGGAACATTTTTCTGCATTTGCGCCAGCGTGTCGATAAATGCCGGATGCCCGATCATGGATGAAATGGCTCCCACGGTAAGTCTGCCGCAGATCCCGGAACCAACCGCCCGGGTGCGGGTCATGGCATCGTCCAATTTCGGCAGGATCTTTTCTGTTTCCGTCAGCAGCGTTCTGCCCGCTTCGGTCAAACTGATATTCCACTTGTTTTCCCGGGAAAAGAGATGGACTCCCAACTCTTTTTCCAGATGCTGGATGGTGCGGGAAAGGGTCGGCTGGGTGATCCCCAGCTGCTCCGCCGCCCGGGCAAAATGCAGTTCCCGGGCGAGGACTGCAAAATAACGCAAATGTCTTAATTCCATTTTTTTATTCCTTTTCTGTATCAACATCGTCTTTTTAATATATTGAATGTATAAAAAGATGCAAGTAGATTTTATGACGGTGTCCTGAACAATGACTGATTTTTCTATATAGCAATGTATTTGCTATGCACCTGGTCTCTGCGAGGACGGGTTCACCGCGCTCCGCACGCTGAACCGTAAGGCCCCGGAAAAAATCGCAAGCTGATTGCTTGCTGATTTTTTATTGGCGCAGGGGGCCGGGGGCGGGTAGCACCCGCTGGCATGTTACGGTACTTCCACTTCGTTTCAGTACCGGGCTTGTGCAGCCGACGTTCGCCGCCGCCGCCCCTTGACCCGTCGCTTGACGATTGAAAATCGTCTGCGCTCCATAATATCAGTCATTGTTCAGTACAGAGCCAATTTTATGTTATTTTATACAGGAGGAAAAATGCACCCGGTGATCGAAAATGCGATGTATTTGCTTGTTTTACTGAATCCAGCAAGCAAAATCATGTTTCTTGCCAGTTATCAACCCAGTTTGTCACGGCGGGAAAATTTTGAACTTTCGTGGAAATCCAGCGGGGCGGCTCTGCTGATTTTGCTGATCCTGGCGGCGGTGGGGGATGCCCTTTTGCGGAGGATCTTCCGGGTGGAACTGTACTCTTTGCAGGTGACTGGCGGACTGGTGGTCTTTATGATCGGCTGGCTGGCGATCCGGGAAGGGCGTTTCCTCGCTTTGCCGAAAGACGGCAGGCAGCCGGATATGACGGATCTTTCGCTGGTTCCGCTGGCGGCACCTCTGATCGCCGGTCCCGGAATGATCGCCGCTGTGATCGCCGGGACCATTCAGTACGGGATCGCCCACGAAGCTGTGTCGCTTACACTGGCTATCGGGATCAATTTTCTTCTGATGGTTTTTTCCCGGAAGATCAATCGGCTGTTGAACAGAACGCATTTGCTTGGCCCGGTGATCCGGCTGACCGGGCTGGTGATCGCCGTGACGGCGATGCAGATGATCTTTTCCGGTTTGAAGTCTGCTTTCCAAACCATGAATATTTGAAAAAATGACAGTGCCTCTGCTGTAAAGATTGATTTTTACAGGATGGACTGTATATTAATACAGTGTGTCCGAAACAGTAAAACATCATTATCACGGAGGTTTTTTATGTCCAAATACAACAAGATCGTTGTCCCCGCCGGGGATCGGATCATCAATGATAACGGCCGTTTGCAGGTGCCGGATCAGCCCATCGTAGGATTTATCGGCGGCGACGGTGTGGGGCCGGATATTACCGCTGGTTCCATGCATATCTGGAACAGTGCCATGAAAAAGGCTTACGGTTCCAAAAAAAACATTGCATGGATGGAACTCTATGCCGGGGAAAAAGCCAATGAAGTTTACGGACCCAATACCTGGCTCCCTGACGAAACAGTGGATGCCATCCGGGAATATCTGATCGCCATCAAGGGGCCGCTGACCACGCCGGTGGGCGGCGGGATCCGTTCTCTGAATGTGGCTCTGCGGCAGATGCTGGATCTGTATGTCTGTCTGCGCCCGGTGCGTTATTTTCAGGGGGTGCCTTCTCCTGTAAAGGAACCGGAAAAGACCGATATGGTGGTTTTCCGGGAAAATACGGAAGATATTTATGCCGGGATCGAATGGACCGCCGGGTCGGCGGAAGCCAAACAGGTCATCGACTTCCTGCAGAATACCATGAATGTGACCAAGATCCGCTTCCCGGAAACTTCCAGCATCGGCATCAAGCCGGTTTCGCAGGAAGGCTCTGAACGGCTGATCCGTGCCGCCATCCGTTATGCTCTGGAACAGAAACGCCGCAGTGTGACCCTTGTTCACAAAGGCAATATCATGAAGTTTACCGAAGGCGGGTTCAAGAATTGGGGTTATGATCTTGTCCGCCGGGAATTCGGCGATGTGGCCGTTTGCAGTCCGGATCTGGACGGCGCCCCGGTGCCGGAAGGTAAATTGCTGGTCAAAGACTGCATTTGCGATGCTTTCCTCCAGCAGATCCTGACCCGCCCTGCGGAATATGATGTGATCGCCACCTTGAACTTGAACGGCGATTATGTCTCTGATGCTCTTGCCGCCTGCGTGGGCGGGATCGGCATTGCTCCGGGGGCAAATATCAACTATCTGACCGGCCATGCTGTGTTTGAAGCCACCCACGGGACGGCTCCCAAGTATGCGGGCATGGACAAGGTCAATCCCTGTTCTCTGGCGCTTTCCGGCGAAATGCTGCTGCGTCATCTGGGCTTTAATGAAGCTGCGGAACTGGTGACCCGCGGGATCGAAAAGGCGATTTCCGACAAGGTCGTGACCTATGACTTTGCCCGTCTGATGACCGGTGCGCAGGAAGTTTCCTGCTCCGCCTTTGCCCGGGCGGTGGTGGACCGGATGTAAGTCTTTAACTGAAGAATTGGAGTGGGAGAGAGGAGCGGTTCAGAAAATGAAATTGTCGTCTGTATTGAACCCCGAATTTGTTTTTACGGGGTTGCGGGGCAATTCGGCGCAGGAGATCTATTCCGAGATGCTGCGCCGGATGCTGCCTGCCATGGAACTGGAAGGGGATATTCCAGGCATGGTGCAGGAAATGACCGGCAGGGAAGATGCCATCGGCGTGGCGTATGACGGTGTGGCATATCCTCACCTCCGGCTGAATGGGTACGAAGATCTGGGGCTGGCTGTGGGGATTTTGGCATCTCCTGTAAAATTGCGTGAGTCCGATATGGGGGACGTCAAAGTCGTCATCCTTTCTCTGGTGGGGGAAAAAGTCGGGGATTTCTATTTGAAGACTCTGGCTGCATTTTTGCGTTATCTGGGGAATCCTGTGAATCTGGAACGGATCGCGGGGTGTGCTTCCGGCGAAGAATTGCAGTCCCAGCTGGAGTGGGACGGGATCCGGATCAAGAAAAACATTACAGCAGAAGACCTGATGGATGTGAATTGTCCGACGATCTCTCCTGAAAAAACATTGCGGGAAGCCTTTGACCTCTTTACCCGGGCTCATCTTTCCACGCTGCCTGTGGTGGATGCGGAAAACCGCCTGCTGGGGGTGCTGGATGCTGTCAATGTGATCAGCAAATTTATCCCGGAATATGTGATGATGCTTCCCAATGCTCAATTTCTGGAAAGTTTTGAAACTTTTGAGGCTCTGAACCGGGAAGAAGGCACCCGTCTGGTAAAGGATTTTATGCGTCCTGCCAAACTTTTGATCACGCCGGATACGCCGCTTTTCCACTGTACGGTGGAGATTTGCCGCCATTCGGCATATACGATTTTTGTGACCCGGGAGGATAAGACGCTGGTGGGATCTCTCTCCGTAAATAATATTATCCACCGTGTGCTGCGCGGTTGAGGGAAAGTATGAATCTTATGTTTTCGCAGAATGTACTGTTGTATTTTGCCGCGGTGGTGTTTTTCGGGACCTACATCCTGATCGCCTCCGAAAAGATCCATAAAACTGCCGCCGCACTTCTGGGAGCCATGCTGATGCTTCTGGTGGTACTGCCGGGGCCCTCCCATCACGGGGCGCCTGCCGGATTGCAGGAACTTGCCGCTTCTTTCCGGGAACAGATCGAAGCGTACAGTTCCATGGATGTATTTTCCCGGTATTCGGATTTTGATGTGATCTTCACCCTTGCCGGAATGATGGTGCTGGTGAATATCCTTGCCACGACCGGTGTTTTCCAGTATGTGGCGATCAAGTGCGCCAAAGTCGCCAGAGGGTATCCCATCCGTATGATGGTGCTTCTGGTGCTTGCCACAGCATTTTTGAGCGCATTTCTGGACAATGTGACCACGGTTTTGCTGGTAGCCCCCGTGACACTGGTGGTGGCGGCGGAAATGCGCCTCTCCCCGCTGCCTTTCCTGATGGCGGAAACCATGGCTTCCAACATCGGCGGGACGGCGACTCTTATCGGGGATCCGCCCAACCTGATCATCGGTTCTGCCGCCAAATTTGACTTTATGGCATTTCTGGTGAATCTGACCCCGGTGATCGTGGTGATCCTGGCGATTTACAGTATTTGCCTCTGGGCGTACTACGGGAAACGCATGACGGTGACTGCCGAACAGCGTGCCCGCATTATGGATATGGACGAAAAGGCCGCCATTGTGGACCCGGTGAACCTGCGCCGGGGCGGGATCATTATGCTGCTGACCATTGCGGGTTTTCTGCTTCACGGCATGGTGGGGCTGCAGCCCAGCGTGGTGGCCATGTGCGGTGCTACGGCGGCACTGATCTGCTGCCGGGTGAATGTGGAACAGGCTCTGGAAAAGATCGAATGGGGTACACTCTTCTTTTTCATGGGGCTTTTTATTCTGGTTTCCGGGGCCCAGAAAGCCGGATTGATGGGGATCTTCGGTAAGGTTTTGCAGTTTACAGATTCCTGGCCGGTGCCGGTGACTCTGCTGGCGGTGATGTGGCTGAGTGCCTTTGCCGGGGCGGTGATGAACAATGTATCTTTTACGGCTGCCATGGCAGTGATCATGGGGAGTTTCCTGCAAACATCTCCCAATTTCCAAACGCCGGAACTGCAGCATCTGATGTGGTGGGCTCTGGCATTGTCCGTCTGTCTGGGCGGAAACGGTACTCTGGTGGGGGCGGCCGCCAATCTGGCGGTGGCAGGGCTTGCGGAGAAAGGCGGAAGCAAAGTCTCGTTTGGTACGTTCCTCCGTTACGGGTTGCCGGTAACAGTGGGCAGTATGGTCATTGCTTCTTTCTACATTCTGGGCCGGTATTACTATGGCGTGTGATTGCCGTATCGTCCGGGAGCTGGATCCTGTTGCCGTGATCCGGCTCTATACTCAGGCGGACTGGTGGGAGCCGGGAGATGCGGCAGATGCCGTGACTCCGCTTCTGCTGGGATCGTTCCGTGTGGCGGCGGCATTTGACGGCGACAAATTGATCGGTATGGCCCGGGCTCTTTCTGACGGAGCAAGTGATGCCTACATTCAGGATGTTGTGGTGGATGTTTCTTACCGGAAGCAGGGGGTCGGCGGAAAACTTGTCCGGCTTTTGCTGGACGAATTGAAACAGAACGGGGTCAGTTGGATCGGGTTGATCGGTGCCCCCGGTACGGAACACTTTTACCGGGAACTGGGGTTTGAACCCATGGCAGGATTCACGCCCATGCGTTATACCGGTTCAGAAAAGGAAAAATAACTGTGGCACATTTTAATCTGGTACTGGTCCATCCGGAGATCCCGCAGAATACCGGCGCCATCGGGCGGCTCTGCGTTTCCACGGGGACCCGACTGCATTTGATCAAACCTCTGGGATTTTCGCTGGAAGACAAGTACGTCCGCCGAGCCGGAATGGACTACTGGCCTCACTTGGATCTGGTGATCCATGAAAACTGGGAGGCCTTTCTGGAATCTGATCCGGAAGCGAGATTGTGGTTTTTTTCCACCAAAGGTGCCACCTGTTTCTGGGACCGGCAATATACGGATGGCGATTACTTTGTGTTCGGCAGTGAATCCAGCGGACTGCCTGCGGAATTGTATGAACGCTATCAGGACCGCTTGTGCCTGATCCCCATGGATGGCGATTTTTACCGGAGTTTGAATCTTGCCAACAGTGCCGCCGTAGCCCTTTTTGAAGGTCTGCGCCAGGCGGGCCGGTGATCCGTTTCCGGTATTTTTTCCTTCCTTATTCAACTTTTAGTATTTTTATTTCTCGGGCAGCCGGACTTAAATATCGGACTTTCTCCGGTTGCAATCTTTGCAAAGCATTTGGCAGTTTTCTGCAATTGTTTTGCCGCCCTGACTCCATGGCGTGATGTGATCCGCTTCCATCTGGTCGATTTCAAAGTGTTTGCCGCATTTATGGCAGATCCCTTTCTGCTTTTCGTATGCTGTCCGTTTCATGCGGTTGTCAAACGGTCTTACGGAGAGATTTTTTTCCTGCCGTGTCAATACAAAAGTATATATGCCTTTTTTGCTTGTTACATCATCGTCCGCCATCAGGGCGGCAATTTCTCTTTCAAGCTCTGCAGTATCAACCACGATATTTTTGTGCTGATTGTATAAGAGTCCCCAATCAATACCTTTCATCTCTTTGCGATACTTGACAAAAGTATTTTGCACCCAATCAATGACAGAGCGGAAATAAAAGAATAGTTCATTGGCATTCGGATCGTGCTGGTGTTTAGACATATAGCCGCAAATATCACCATTATTGATCCATTTCAAAACAGTTTCCAAATAGTCTTGGCGAATTGGTGAGCCAGTCATATAGTCACTTGCCATTTTGTAAGCAATGCAATTGGACTTTGAAAATTTCTGTTTTGCATCGCTCAACCATGCTCCAGTGTAAACGGCATTTCTTAATTCCTGATCTGTCAGCTTTTCCCCTGCAATGTTGATGATCTGGAACCAGTCCAATTTTTCTTTGTCATTACCTTCACAGAAGTACACCATTACTTTGTAGTCAAGGATCTGATTCTTCTCTGTTTCTGTCAGGTTGTGAAAAGCTTTGTTGTTTATAGAAAATCCACCGTGAACATACTGACAAAAACTGATCGTTCTCTGCTGCCCGTCTAAAACTTCAAAAGAATCATCTTCATTCTTTACCCAATACATCACATTTAAGGGAAACCCTTTTACAATGGTATCAATAACCGCATCTCTCTGTTTATCTTTGTAAACAAATTCACGCTGATATTTAGGCCTGATATTTAGTTTTCCATTATAGCCGATAACCCCGTTTTCTTCATTGTCTATGTAGTTTTCGGAGATTTCACGGATCGTTAATTCATGCAGTTCAATTTTCATTTGCGGTTACTCCTTTTTGACGGATGAGGATTCGTGCATAAGTTTCCTTCCCGTTAATCGTAAATCTGTGTCCGTAATGTGGGTTATCTTCTACATATCTGTCCAGCCCGATGATTTCAAACTGTTCTGGGTTATATTTGTCTAAAAAGGTTATCGGGACCCCCATGACGCCGTTATAATCATAAGGAATATCGGAAGTTTTGTCAACATTGACAGCATCGTAATTATCATATTTGGGGTATTCTTCAGGAGAGTACCGCTTGTATAAGTCTAAATCTTCATGCCTTTGCGGGTAATCCAAATTGGTAAACCACCTTACCCCTTTTACTCTGATATACTTTTTGCCGTTTTCATCAACTCTGCAGCCTGCTGCATTCAGGGGATAACTGTCTGGAACGGCAAATTCTCTGTCGCCGCTGTGGATACTTGCACCCAACCACAGTCTGTTTTCTTTGATCAAAGGGAAAATTTCTTTGTAGGTAATGGAATTGACATTACCGATGATCAAAAATTTTTTGTCATACTGTACCAGCTGTGCCATATATTCCCTGAAAAGAGAAAAGGGCGGATTGGTAACAACGATATCAGCTTGTTTCAACAGCTCTATACATTCTTCCGAGCGGAAATCCCCATTGCCATGGAGAGTGGTCAAGGTGTTTTTGCGGTTCTTTATCAGTAATTCAACATCTGCCAGGTCAATTGCTCCATCGCCGTTTTCGTCTGAAACCTCCATGATTTCTATTTTATGTGCTGTTTTTTTCGGTTCAGAGTCGTCGGCATCATCAAACAAAGGCAATTCATCTCCGGCAATAGGGGAGCCGTCATAGCAGGTCGCAATCAACTTTTTTAACCCTAAAAAGTTAAAATTCATGGCAAAATATTTGAAAAAATTGCTTTCAAAAGGATCATCACAGTTGCAGAAAACTGTTTTGTCCCTGAAGTGGTTTTTATAATGCCGCAGTTCTTTTTCAATATCCGTAAGTTGAGTGTAGAACTCATCTTTTTTAGCTTTGTTTGCGGCTTGTAAATTGCTGTTGCCTGCCATCTGTGGTTTCTCCGGGGTTCCGGGAACCACCACAAAAAAAAGAGGTGCATTCCCGATTTGCACCACATCGCACGCCTACCACAGCGTTACAGAGAAATGCAAACACAGAAAAGCACCATGTATGCGAGGATACACGGCACAATTCTCCTGTGCTTTCTCTGTATTGGCTTTTTCTCAAAGTGGTAGTTTGCGATGTGAAGCCAGTTTCATTATGCTATATAATTTTCAAATGGAGCCTATTGGTGTTTTGTTGTTTTCCTTTCGTTACGGTTGAGATGGCTGACGCCGGACAATATAGCATCAGTAAAAAGAATTTCAACTGTTTTCGATACCATATCATGCTTTACCTCCCTTCAAAGCGTTTGTTCCACTTTTTGCTCTTGAGCACAACTCAAGAGTAAAAAGCAAACATAAAAAGATTTGAAAAGGAAGGCGGAGCCCGCAGAAATCACGGGGCGAAGCAGATTTGGACGGTGAGTTCCATGGTGCCAGTCATGACGATGGCGCCGCTGCAGCTGGATTCTTCAAAACACATTTTTTGCACCTCCCAGTTGACAAAAGATACCGGCTCTTTGAGCCGGATGGAACTTACTTGCACAAACATTTCCCCGGGGAGTCCGGCTCGGATGGCTGAAAATTGGCGGAGAAGCGTTTCCGGATTTTCATTTCTGCCGGAGAGCCGGAAATGGAATTCCCGGTAACGGAACCCCTGCGGAGACGGGGATTCCCCCGTGAGGGTGAGGGCAAGGCCGTTGCGTTTGTCTGCAGGCAGATTCCGCCGGAAAATCTGCTGATCCAGTTTTAACACCGCCAGTTCTGCCATAAGGAGAACGGCGGCCCGTTCGGCATCCACGGGGTTGAATGCTTTTTTCAGCGTCCGGCAGACGGATGGCGGAGTGGCGGAAATGCCGGGATAGCCAAGGGTGATGACGGGATTTTCACGGGTATTGCAGTAAATCATATCCATTCCTTTCCGTTAAATGGCGGCGATGAGGATCGGCATCAGGAAGGTGAAGCGGTCCATGTTGTCTCCGGGGAGCGTGTCCAGCTGGATCGGTCCATTCTGCTCCCAGTGGAGAAGCCGGACAGGGCAGGGGGCATGGAAGAGTTCCGTCAGCGTGTTCAAAGAGGCGGCAAGGCGGGTTTCATCTTCAAACATGCCGGAAATCTCCAGCGTATATTCCGGAGCTTCTTCCGGAGTGTGGGGCAGGATCCCTGTCATTTTGACGGCGATTCCCTCTGCGGCTCCGGGTGGAAATGATCCGCAGAATAGAAATTTTCCCTGTTCCAGAGAGAGTTTTTCCGCCAGAAGATCCTGTATCAATGTTCTGATTTCCAAAAAATCCATGGGTTCCTCCTTGCTTTAACGCATCTTTTACAGAGAGAAAAAGTGTCAACCGATTTTCTCTGAAAGGTGAAGTTTCCGGAAAAAAAGCGTTTCGGACTTGCGAAAAGGCGGTTTGAAAGGTATATTACAGAATGATATAAAATATAAATAAGGAAAAAGGATTATGTTTGAAAATTTGAGCGATAAGCTCCACGCAGTATTCAAGAAACTGCGGGGGCAGAGTGTGCTGACCGAGGAAAATATTTCCGAGGCCATGCGGGAGATCCGTATCGCCCTGCTGGAGGCGGACGTCAATTTGACCATTGCATCCGAATTGATCGCCAGGATCAAGGAAGACTGCGCCGGGCAGGAAGTGATCCGGAGCGTTACGCCGGGCCAGCAGGTCGTTAAGATCGTCCACGACCGTCTGGTGGAACTTCTGGGCGGCGGTGCATCTGAATTGCAGCTGGAACACAAACCGGCTGTGATCATGCTGGTG
Source organism: Lentisphaeria bacterium (assembly GCA_017457105.1). Taxonomy (GTDB): domain Bacteria; phylum Verrucomicrobiota; class Lentisphaeria; order Victivallales; family Victivallaceae; genus UBA1776. The sequence continues at coordinate 21,361 of JAFTIA010000110.1, forward strand.
GGTCTCCACGGGAGCGGGAAAACCACCACCGCAGGGAAACTTGCCCGTCTGTTGTCCCGGGAGTATCAGAAAAAGGTGCTTTTGGTGGCGGGGGATGTGTACCGTCCGGCGGCTATTGATCAGTTGGAGATCCTTGGGCGGGAACTGAATATCCCTGTTCATGTGGAGCGCACCAGTATCAATGTTCCTGCCATTGCCGCCAATGCGGTGAAGGATGCCGCCGCCAACGGCACGGATGTGGTCATTATCGATACCGCAGGGCGTTTGCAGATCGACGAAACCATGGTTCAGGAACTTGTCCGTCTCCGTCAGGCGGTGCAGGCGGATGAAGTGCTTCTGGTGGCGGATTCCGCACTGGGGCAGGAAGCTGTTTCCGTGGCGGAACATTTCCACAATGCCTTGAGCCTGACCGGGTTCATCCTTACCAAGCTGGACGGGGATGCCCGTGGCGGTGCGGCACTTTCCATCCGTCAGGTCACCGGGTGTCCGGTCAAATTTGTGGGGACGGGGGAAAAACTGGATGCGTTGGAAGTTTTCCATCCGGACCGTATGGCAGGGCGTATCCTGGGCATGGGGGACGTGGTCTCTCTGGTGGAAAAAGCATCGCAGGCCATTGATGAAGAAGATGTCCGGGAGTTGCAGGAAAAGATCCGCAAGTCCCAGTTCGACTATAATGACTTTTTGAAACAGATGCGCCAGCTTTCCAAGTTGGGCGGTATGGAATCGGTATTGAAGTTCCTGCCCGGCGGGCGGCAGATCGCCGATGCCATGGCGGGGGTGGATCCCAAACACTTCACCCGTCTGGAAGCGATCATCCTTTCCATGACGCCGGAAGAACGGGCGAATCCGGATCTGATGAGTTTCTCCCGCAAAAAGCGTATCGCTGCAGGCAGCGGTGTTGCCATGGAAATGGTCAGCTCCCTTGTCAAGCAGTTTGAAATGATGCGGAAGATGATGAAACACAATGGTTTGCTGGGCCGTATGATGGCGGGCGGCATGCCGGATGCGGGCAGTCATTCTTCTCTGGGCTCCTGGTTGAGTGCCCCGGCTCCGCTTTCCCGCAAAGAACAGGATAAGAAGAAGAAAAAAGCCAAACAGCAGAAGAAAGACCGCCAGAAACAGCGGCGGAAGAAATAAGAGAGAAGAGGGGACAATATGTTCACTGTGATGATTGCAGTAGCCGCCGGATGCGGCATTATGCTGGTGACCAGCCGGGATCTCGGTCCGGTGTGGGGCGTTGTTTGCGGCATCGGTACGGTGATGATCGTACAGCTTTTGATCGGTCTTCTGATTCGCGGGAAAGTCAACGGTATCAACCGGAAAATGCAGCAGGTGATGGCGGAGGCACAGGCCAAACTGAACCGCAAGGTCCAGATGTTCCAGAATCGCCCCGGCGGTAATGTGAAAATGATGCAGCAAATGCTGGAAAAAGAGCAGTTTGCCGCCATGCGTCAGGCGTTGGAGATCTCCCATGAAGCGGATCGCTATGCGTTGTGGAGTCCGCTCTTGAAAAAGCAGTTCAATACCATGCGTATGATGCTTCACTTCCAGATGAAGGAATTTGACGAAGTGGATGCTCTTATGCCGAAGTGCATGTTTCTGGATGTCCGTTCCGTCGTTACCAGAATGGCACGGATGTACCAGAAAAAACAGGATGGTATTGATAAGTTTTACCGCAAAAAAGCCGCCCGTTTCAAGGGGGAGGATCTGGCACTTGCCGCCAGTACCTATGCGTGGATCCTTGTGAAGCAGGATCGGGCGGATGAAGCCTTGAAGGTGCTGGTGGAAGCCAAAAAGAAAACCGATCATCCGGTGGTACTGGAAAACTGGGAACGCCTTGCCAATGGGAAGGTCCGCAATTTCTCCAACGCCGGACTGGGGGATGCCTGGTATTCCCTTTATCTGGAAGCTCCGAAGATCCGGCAGGAAAGGGTGCGTCAGGCACGGCCGTTCTGATCTGTTTCCGGGGGGATGCAAAAAGGGGGTGGATGCATGGAAGATCTTGTGGCAAACTGGGCGCAGAATACGCATAAGCGATTTCACCGGATGGTGGAATTTCTGGGCGCACTCTGCCGGGAGGTCGTCTGTGATTTGCGGAACTGGAGGAGATTCCGCTGGCGGGATATGCTGTATTATCTGGCTCTCTGCGGGCAGAAATCGGTCAGCATCGTGCTGCTTATATGTTTCCTGATGGGGATGGTGCTGGCTTTGCAGGCGGCACTTCAGATGCGGAAGTTCGGAACGGAACTTTTTGTAGCGGATCTGGTAGGCTTTTCCATTTTGAAAGAACTGGGCCCTCTGATGGTGGCGATGATTGCCACGGGCCGTGCCGGTTCTGCTTTTGCCGCAGAGATCGGAACCATGAAAGTCAATGAAGAGATCGCGGCATTGACTACCATGGGGGTGAGCCCTGTACGATTCCTTGTTGTCCCCAAACTTTTTGCCATGCTGATCGCTTTGCCTTTGCTGACTGTTTTCGGCGACGCGGCAGGGTTGCTGGGCGGACTTTTTATCGGTTCCACCTGGCTGGACTTGCCGGTGCAGGCGTACTGGAGCCGCACGATGGATGTTTTGAGCCCCATGAATCTTGTACTTGGACTGGTGAAAAGCTGTGTTTTTGCGGTTCTGGTGACTTTTGCCGGGTGCTGGCGCGGATTTGAATCGGAACCGGATGCCCAGGGCGTGGGGCGCAGTGCCACCGATGCGGTGGTGATGTCCATTCTGCTGATCGTAGTGGGGGACATGCTTTTGACCATGTTTTTTGCAATGTTCGGATATTGAGGTGTGGAGGAGTCATGAGCGAGCCTGTGATAGAAGTCAGGGATCTGACCATCGGTTATGATAACCGGGTGATCATGCAGCATTTGGATTTTTCTGTTTCCCGCGGGGAAGTTTTCTGTATCATGGGCGGCTCCGGGTGCGGAAAAAGCACACTGATGAAACACATGATCGGTCTTTTCCGGCCCATGGCGGGGGATATCCGGCTTTTCGGGGAAAGTATCGTTTCTGCACCGGAAGAGGATAAAAGAAGATTGATGAAGCGTTTCGGCGTGACCTACCAGGGCGGGGCGTTGTTCGGCTCCATGACCGTGGCGGAAAATGTGATGCTGCCTCTGGCGGAATATACGGATTTGACCGAAAGCGAACAGCGGGAGGTGGCGGAAGCCAAACTGAAGCAGGTGGATCTTGCCGGATACGGGGATTATATGCCCGCAGAATTGTCCGGCGGTATGCGGAAACGCGCCGGGATGGCACGGGCACTGGCGTTAGATCCTGAATTGCTGTTCTGCGACGAACCTTCTGCGGGGCTGGACCCCATTACCTCTGCGGGGCTGGACCGGCTGATTTTGCGGATGCGGGAAGAGTCCGGCGTGACCATTGTGGTGGTGACTCACGATCTGGACAGTGCCTTTACCATCGGCGAACATGTGATCATGCTGGATAAAGAGGCAAAAACCATTGTGGCGGAAGGGGCTCCTGCTGAATTGCGGGATTCTTCCAGCAATATCTGGGTCCGGGAATTTCTTTCCCGTGACGGATTGAAACACTGAACAGGGGGGGATTATGGCAAAAATCAGTAATTTCCGGATCGGGATATTTGTATTAAGTGCGCTGGTATTGTTGGCGGGGATGCTGTATTATCTGGGATTGTCAGATTGTTTCAGCCGCAAAGCGGCTGTTTCCACTTTTTTCCCGGAATCCGTTCAGGGATTGGCGGTGGGGGCGCAGGTAAAGTACAAGGGTGCCCAGGTCGGCAGTGTGGAAAAAATCGTGATCCTGCCTGCGAGGAAAATCATTCAGGTGGATATGAGTGTGGAACTGGACAGTTTCCGGAACGTTGACGGTTCTGCACTTTTCCGGGATGACGAGGATTTTTATCGCTTTTTGCAGAAAGAGATCCGAGAGGGATTGCGATGCCGTTTGGAATATGCAGGGATCACCGGACTGCGCTTTCTGGATCTGGACTACTTTGCCGCGTCTGGCGAAATGCCTGTCAAGCCGGAATTTGCGGTGAAGGGATTTCTGCTGCCCTCCGTGCCGTCTGCTTTGCGGGATGTGGTGAAGTCGCTGAACGTTTCTCTGGAACGGATCTCCCGCATTCAGTTTGAAGAAATTTCCAATAATCTTGTCCGCAATCTGGATGATTTGAATAAGATCCTTGCTTCTGAAGATGTCCGCCGGACCATTTCCCACTTGAGCGGGATGGCTGTCAGCATGGATCAGACGGCTGCGGTGTTTACCCGGGTGGTTACGGAAGACCGCTTGCGGGTCATTCTGGATGATTTGGAAAATTCACTCTCGGAATTGCGGACTCTGGCGGCGGTGGTCCGGAACGAAGCGGAAAAGAGTGATTTTTCCGGGACAGCGGCAAGTGTCCGGCAGGCGGCAGATGCTTTTTCCGGGCTGCTCCGGGAAGAAACCCCGGAGATCAAGGCCGCTGTGGATGCCTGGATCCGGACACTGGATATGTTCCGGGAGCTGGCGGATAATCTCAACCGTGACCCGGCATCTCTGATTCGCGGGGCAAAATAACGCAGGAACGTGGATAAAGATGAATATTGCAGAAATCGATCCAAATTTCAAGGCGGCTGATGTTGGCGGCGTACCGGTACAGTATGTGAATGCGCTTCAGGGCGGTCCTTTCCGTCTGAGCGGCTTTCCTTGGCGGGATGCGGATGGTACATTGCGGCGTCTGCCGGTAAGCATGTCCCGGAAGGAAGTGAATGAAGGGGCGCTTTATCTGGCTCAGCACACTTCCGGCGGACAGCTGGCGTTCCGGACAGATTCCAGATATATCGCCATCCGTGCCATGCTGAATATCGCTCCGCATGATATGGAGCACATGCCCCGTACCGGCAGTTCCGGATTTGATGTTTATGAATGGATGCCCGGCGGCAGTGTTTTCCGGTATGTGGTCGGGGTATCGCAACTTCAGCTTTACGGGGTAATGCGGGAGGAAATGGTGATCCCTGCTGCGGAGGAGCGTTCTATGCGCAGCTGGCGGATCAATTTTCCGCTGTACGGCGGGGTTCGTACTCTGGAAATCGGGCTGGAACCGGGGGCTGCGGTAGAAGCGCCGGAACCTTTCCGGCTGGAAAAGCCTGTGGTACTGTATGGCGGCAGTATTTTTCAGGGGGCGTGTGCCAGCCGTCCCGGGAATTCTCTGGGCGGAATGCTGTGCCGGGCACTGGATGCGCCGCAGATCGGCCTTGGGTTTTCCGGGTGTGGATTAGGGGAAGCTGCCATTGCCCGGAAAATTGCGGAACTGGATATGTCCGCTCTGATCATGGGCTGTGAACTTAATTCGCCCACGCCGGAATTTCTGCGAGACCGGTTGATTCCGTTTCATGATATCATCCGTGCGGCGCATCCTGAACTGCCGATCATTTATGTAACGCAGGGGGATTATATCCATCCCGGCCATGCTGCGGTGATCCGCGAAATGGTTGAGCGGGCAAAAAGTATGGGGGACCTCCATAGTTATCTTGTAACCCGGACGGAATGTTTTGCGGAACTTGCCGATCATAATACCGCTACGGTAGATGGCTGCCACCCCAACGATCTGGGGTTTTACTGCATGTACCGGCAGGTTCTGCCGAAATTGAAAAAGGCACTGAATCTGTAAATTCAGCGCCTTTGAAAAAAGTGCGTCAGTCAGATTCATTTTCCGGCCACAGTTTCTGCGCTTTCAAAAAGGCGTCGATAACAGGCTGCGCCTGTTTCAGATATTTCCCGCGGTAAAAGGCCCCGTGCTTGGCACCTTCATAAATTTTGACTTCGCACACGGACCCGGTTTTCCGGACTTCTTCAGCGTATTCGGAAGCATATTTTGCCGGGATCACATGATCTTTGGAGCCGGAAACGATGAGCTGGGGCGGCATGCCGGAGCGGAGATGATGCGCCGGGGAAAGGGCCGGATACTGCTCTTTCATGGCACGGTATGCCGGAGCATAGCCGGGGGCGGGACCGCAGTGGACCACCGGGCAGAGGAGGAGCAGAGCGTTGGGAACCCGGTCAATGGAGAGGTCATCCGCCGGATCGTTGACTTGATCCATCAATGCCACACAAAGGCTGATATGGCCGCCTGCCGAACTCCCTGCACAAATGACTTTGGCAGGATCGATCCCCAGTTCCGCCGCATTTTTCCGCACATAACGGATGGCGGACACTGCATCAACAACCGTGCGCCGGATATTGTCAAAGGTCAATTTTTGGTCTGCTTTCCGGTACTGGGCGGAAATGGCTACAAAGCCCTGATCGGCATAATACCGGCACTGGTCAAAGAAGATCGAGGGATCGCCGCCCCGCCAGCCGCCGCCGTGATACATGAGCATCAGCGGGCGTTTATCGGTTTTTTTCCAATTTGCCGGACGGTAAATGTAGAGTTTCAACTCCCCTTCCGGTGTGGATTTGTAAATTTTTTCCAGATCGGCCTTGGCGGGGACGTGGGCCTTTTTCTGCGGGGCGGCGCAGAGAGCTGTCCCGGCGAACAGCACAGCGGCAAACACTGCAAGCAAAGTATATTTCATGTTTTCTCCTGCAAATAGGGTTGGTTAAGGAGTAATATAGCATAGATTTTCAACCTGTAAAGCGGCATAAAAAGACAATTTTTCCCGGGGCGGGGATTGCAGAATAGTTCTGTTATGTTATATTAGATGAAAAGTCGTTTACAAAAAGGAGATGGATCATGAAAAAACGTTCCAAGTGGCTGCAGGCTTTGCTTGCTATGACAAGTCCTTTGATGCTTTGCGGCAGTGATAAAAATACCGCAGGCCCCCGGGATATTTCTTCGGTGGACCCGAATTTTAAAACTGCCGAAGTGGGCGGTGAACCGGTGGAATATGTGGATGCTCTTGCAGGAGGCCCTTTCCGGCTTACCGGATTTCCCTGGCGGAAAGCCGATGGCACCATCTACCGTATGCCTGACTCTGTGAATAAAGATAATGTCAATGAGGGAGTGCTGTTCCTTTCGAGTCACACTTCCGGCGGGCAGATCTCTTTCCGGACGGATTCCCGTTACATCGCTATTCGGGCGGATATCAATGTGGCTCCCCACGACATGGGGCACATGCCCCGCACCGGGAGTTCCGGCTTTGACTTTTACGAAAAGACTGCCGACGGGTACCGTTTCCGCCGGGTCGTTGCGCCCACCCCGGAACACTTGAAAGGTGAACCTCTGGAAATGATGGTGATCGTCAAACGGAAAGAGAAAGCCATGCGGAGCTGGCGGATCAATCTGCCGCTTTACGGCGGTGTACGCAAACTGGAACTGGGGCTGGAACCGGGGGCAAAAGTGGAAGCTCCGGAAGCCTATACCCTTGCAAAGCCCATTCTTTTTTACGGCAGCAGTATCACCCAGGGAGGCTGCGCCAGCCGTCCCGGGAACAATTACTCCACCATGTTGTGCCGGAAACTGGATGCGCCGCAAATCAATCTGGGCTTCTCCGGCTGTGCCAAAGGGGAAATTTCTGTTGCAGAAGCCATTGCTTCGCTGGATCTGGCGGCTTTTGTAATGGATTACGATCATAATGCCCCCAATGCGGAACACCTTGCCAAAACGCACGGGCCCTTTTTCCGGAAAGTCCGTGAGGCGCACCCGGATCTGCCGATCCTGCTTTTGACCAGAGGCGATAATCCCACCAAAGAACGCACTGCTGTTGTGCGGGAAACCTACGAAAAGGCTGTTGCCGCCGGAGATAAAAATGTGTATTTTATTGACGGTGCCGACTATTTTGCCGGATTGGAAGACTGGGCGACGGCTACCGTGGACGGCTGCCACCCCAACGATTTGGGTTTTTACCTTATGTATCAGCGTGTCCTGCCTGTGCTGAAACAGGCATTGGGGCTGTAAGAAAAGGAGAAAGCCATGAGAAAATATTTGTTGACTTTTCTTCTTGCTTTTGCCGGAACATGGATGCTTTTCGCGTGGGAGCCGGAAGAAAAACCCCAGCGGATCACCGTGGCTTCCACGGGGGCTCTTCCGGAACCGGGAAAAGGCGGGGGGGCGGAAAAGGATGTCCAGCGCATTCTGGACCACTGGAAGGCTGAATTTGCCAAAATGCTGGTGGACAAGCCGGATTTGATCCTTGTGCCGGAAGTTTGCGATTCCCCCGGATACGCCAATAATACTCCGCCCCAGAATGAATATTACAAAGTCCGCGGTCAGGAGCCGGAGAAGAACCGAGTCCGGGCTCTTTTCGCCCGGACTGCGGCGGAAAACAAGTGCTATGTTGCTTATTCGGGGATGCAGTGGATCGATGGAAAGGTTTACAATACGCTGGAACTTTTTGACCGCAAGGGGAAAAGTGTGGGCGTGTATCTGAAAAACTATATCACGATCTACGAAAGTGACTGGGGGCGTTCCTTCGGGGAGGAGGCTCCTGTGTGGGAAACCGATTTCGGGCCTGTTGCTCCCGCCATCTGTTATGACCTCAACTTTATGGAAATGCTGAACCGGGTCGCCGCCAAAAAACCGAAACTGATCCTCTTTGCCAGTGCCTATCACGGCGGGCTGATGCAGGGGGTGTGGGCGTATTTCTGCCGCAGTTATTTTGTGGGGGCATTCGGCAGGGGAGCCAATGATATTTTGAATCCGCTGGGGAGCAAAATCGCCCATTCCACCAACTATTTCCCCCGGGTGAGTGCCCGGATCAATCTGGACTACGAAGTGGTCCATCTGGATTACAACTGGGCAAAACTGGATGCGGTGAAAAAGAAATACGGTCCGAAAGTGACTGTTTTTGATCCCGGCCATGTGGGGGCTGTCCTGCTGACCAGCGAGATGAAGGATATTTCTGCGGCGGATATCGTCCGGGAATTTCAAATCGAGCGTTGGGATGACTATTACAAGCGCAGCGTGGAACGCCGCAATAAGTGTCTTTTTTCCGGAAAAGTGAAGTAATCTTTCCGGGAAAGAAAAAAGGGCGGGATGATTTGCTGTCATCCCGCCCGTATGTTTTTACGGCATCAGCACTGGATCAAAAGTGCCGCATCATGGGGCGGCAGGGTGATGGATCCTGTGACTTTTCCCATGGGCTGGAGAACTTCTTCCGCCGTTCCGGTAAGATTCAACGATTCAAAGTGATAAGTCAGAGTCTTATCGGAATCGTTGATGATGGCGGTGGCGTTTTTGCCGTCCACACTGCCGGAGAAGATCTGGGGCCAGCGATCCGGGACCCAGTCCACAGGCATGGCGTTCCGCAGCCGGTAACGGGCCGCTTTCCCCAGCAGTTCCAGACGGTCCGGCGCAATGCGCCCCAGATGATCGCTGGTGATGCTGACCCCTGTCAGGATCCCGGTCATGACTGAAATACGGGCCTCTCCAAGGGTGTAAAAGGCATTGTCCTGCCGAGCCATCAGGGTATCCGGATCGGCACGGAAGAACCGGTCGAACCACCAGAAACGGCTGATGGTGGCGTGGAGCGCATTGGCTATACAGCAATCGCCGGGGGCGTAGTCGCAGTTGTAGAACGGTCTGTCCGGGTGGTAATACCGGGAGGTATCCGGGCTGACTCTGCAGTGATCCACCAGCCCCAGAAGCGGCATATACGGCGGACAGCATCCCAGAAGAGTGGCATCCGGAACCGCTTCCCGGATGGTTTTCATAGCAAGGCGGAACGCACTGACCGGCGTAGCGTTGGGATCGGAGCGTTTCCCCTGCGGGAGCCCATAGCAAAGCCCATCCATTTTAAAGTAGCTGTATCCCCACTTGCGGAAGGTCTGGAAGACATTACGCAGATGCTCCTGAACGGCTTCCTGCGTGGCATCCAGACACACCCAGAGATGATCCGGCGGCGGCGACCAGCCGTGGATCTCCAGCACACTGCCGTCGGGACGGCGGACGAACCAGTCCGGATGTTCCCGGAAGACCCGGCTGGCGGTGGACGCCAGAAGCGGCATGGTCCAGATGCCTGCCTGCATCCCGGCATCGGTGATCCGTTTGCCGATCTCTTCCAGCGGAGTGGGCCAGGAGGGATCCTGATCCAGCCAGTCTCCCTGAAAGGTCTGGTATCCATCGTCGATCTGCACGACTTGCGCTGAATAGCAGGAATCTTTTTTTGCCTTGAGAGCTTCCAGATTTTCCAGAAAATCCTTTTCCGTAACATCGGCGTAATAGTAATACCAGGTGCAGTATCCGGTTACATTTTTTTCTGCTTTGATGGGTTTTACCGCCATGGCGCGTGCCGCCTGATCGGCGTACTGGATGAGCAGTTTGCGCCAGTCATCCCCTTCCAGCACGATCACATCTTCCGGCACGGCATCCGGGGCAATATCCGGCTGTTTGACCAGAATGGAGTGGAATCTCCCCCGCTTGACCAGTGTAAAATAGGTCATGGAACGGTGAGCGGTGATGGCACCGGCAAGGATGTAGCGGGAACTGGCTTCATCCCCCACCACGATCACATCCTGACTGGGCATTTCACATTCCGGCGCCGCCGGAGTATGAGCCGAGGACCCCGGCAGGATCGGACACATATTGTTGCTGTTCCGGAAAACAAACTGGGCAGAAGGCGGCAGGTCCAGCAGCATTTCTGCACGGTAACAGGGCTTTTCGGGGGCCCAGACGACTTGTTTGATCATAAATTATCCTTTGCAAATAAAAAGTTGGTTATCCCTGAATGGCATCCCGGACTTTGGCGGCGCAGTTGCTTGTGATGGCATCCACGCCGTTGGCGATCATCTCCCGGGCATCTTCCACGCCGTCCACTGTCCAGACCGCCACATAAAGTCCTGCATCGTGCATTTTTTTCACAGCTTCTCTGGTGGTATGCTGTGCTTTGAAATGCAGATCCACGCCGTCGATCCCGGCGGCTTTGACTTTGGCGATCAATTCTTCGGTGGTGGGGATCTCGGAGCCGGTCAGCCAGAGATTCTGATATTGCGGCATGATCTTTTTGGCATATTCACATGTGCCGAAACTGAAGGAAATAAGAACGACCTGATCCGGCGCAAGAACGCCTTTATCCAGTTCCGCTTTCACGGCATCCGCCAGTGCGGGCGTGCCGTTTTTCAGCTCAATATAGAACTTCCGCCCGGGACCGATCTCTTTCAGGGAATCGGCAAAAAGCGGGATGCGGGTATCCGGATAGGTCGCTTTGTGTTTTCCGGAAACATTGACACTCTGCACATCTGCAAGGTTTTCCAGCTCCACATTCAGGATCCGGCCGCCCATCCGTTCCGTGGTATTATCGTGGCAAACCACCAACTGTCCGTCATGGGTCATGTGAACATCGCACTCGCAGCCGTCGGTATTCCGTTTTCTACCGAGTGCAAAGGCTTCAAGGGTATTTTCCGGGGCATCCGCCGATTCCCCGCGGTGAGAGATCCAAAGCATCATTCCTGCTCCTTTCTGTTCCATTCAGTCCATTATTACCGGAAATATAACCGGGTGCAGTATTTTTTCAAGCCGGAAAGTTGTTTTCCTTCGGGAAATCGTTGGAAACGGTTGATTTTTCAGCGGGAAGAGGTATATTTTCTACAACATTTTTTATGAACCGGAATGTGAGGTGTATGGATGAAGAAGATCGTATTTTTTGCCGTTGCCCTTCTGGGAGGGGGCGTTTGGGCCGTTGAGCCAGCTGTGGTGAAGAAGGAGGGCGGGATCGGATTCCGGTTCGATGATAACCGGACTGTAAAGATGTGGCAGGAAATGGCGGATGTTTTCAACAAATACAACTTCCCGCTGATGTACGCCATCAATACCGGCGGCACCAGAAATCTTTCCGCCGAACAGCAGGCCTGTTTGCAGAAGTTGGTGAAGCAGGGCCATGAGATCATGGATCACACGCTGGAACACCGTGTTTTCAAGATGAGAGTGCCGGATCCTGCCAAATATGCCAAAGAGCCCTGGGTGGATCATATCAACGGGCAGAATATTTATATCAAATACATTTTCCGGAACGATGCTCCGCCTCGTTATGCTTCCAGAAAGATCCAGGTGGATATTTCTGGAGATCTGGTAACGCTGCCCGTGGAACAGCATAAGAACTTTCAGGGTTCGACCCTTTTGAAGTATAAGGGGAAAGCGTATCTGGTGATGGCAGATAAGAAGAACCCCGGCGTTTTCCAGCTGAAAACCTTCTGGGGCGAACCTGTCAATCTGGGGTCGGTCAAGGGGGCTGTGGCTGAAACGGTTTCCAAAAACTTCGGTTTTTCCATTCCGCCGGAAGCATTGAAAACCATGGGAAAGATCGTGGCGGAGCGTTTTGAAGCTATGAAGCTGCCCCGTCCTACGGCGTGGATCCAGCCCGGCAGTCCGGAAGCCATTATTCAGGCGGACAATGTACGGCAGGGATTGGCGGAGTGCGGATATATTTCTGCGGCGACCTATCAGAATTCCGCATTCAAAGTTTTCTGCGAATCCGAACCGGAACGCTGTGCTTATGCTATGATGTGGGGGCAGCTGCGTCTGGGATTGCCGCAGAATACGGTGGATGTTTTGAAGACCCAGATCGCCGATGCCTATGCCTGTCATCAGGTGCTTTTTGCCTCCAGCCACATGACGGATCACAAACTGCCCGGCGGCTGGCAGGAGTTTCTGCGGAAACACGATGAATTATTGAAGTGGTGCAGGGAAAAGGGCATCCCTGTACGCACCCAGTCCCAGTGGGCCAAATTGCTTTATTACAGCAAAACGGATCCCGCAGAAAATGTTTTCCCGCAGTGGACTGTGGATCTGGACGAAAATAAGCGGCCGGACGGATTCAAATTGGGAAAAGGCGTATCCGTCAACGGGCAGGGCGAACTGGTTGCAACGGAAAAAGGCGAAGTTTTTTCGATTTCCACGCTGGGCGGCGTGGAAAAGGGGAAGAATACCCTTTCCTTCCGGATCAAAAGCGGCACGCTCCGCTGTACTGTATCCTGCATAAAGCGTTTTAAAAACCTGAAAACATTTGTTTTTACCGGAAGTGAAAAAGAGTTGGACATTCCGGCAGAGGCTGATTTTGTCCGCATTACCGTCTGGAATACCGGCGATGATCCGCTGGTGCTTGCCGGAGCATCTCTGAAACAGCAATAAATCTCAAAAAAAGGAGTAAATATCATGAATGACACCTATCTGCACCCCCGTGTGATCCTCGTTTCCACCCTCAAGCGTCTGTACGATTTCGGGATGACCACCACTTCCGGCGGCAACCTCTCCATCAAGGACGATGACGGCAACATCTGGATCACCCCCAGCGGCATCGACAAAGGCACTCTCCGCCCCGAAGATGTGATCATGGTCACCCCGGACGGGAAAGAGATCGGCCCCCACAAACCCAGCTGTGAACTGCCGTTCCACCGGTCGGTTTACAATTTGCGGCCGGATGTGAGGGCGGTGCTTCATGCTCATTCACCTGCGCTTGTGGCATTCAGTCTGGTGGGGCGCATGCCCAATACGCAGCTGGTGCCGGAAGTGGCGGCGCAGTGCGGCAAGGTGGCCTTTGCCGGTTATGAAGTTCCCGGCAGTGAAAAACTGGGCAAAATCATTGCCGCAGAGTTTGCCGCCGGTGCCAGTTCGGTCATTATGGAAAATCACGGCGCCGTGGTGTGCGGGACTTCCATTGCCCAGGCATTCTCCCGTTTTGAAGCCTTGGACTACATGGCACGGATGGAGATCAACTCCAGTGATATCAGCACATTGAAGGATCTGACGGCAGTGCCTGCGGCGGATTGTGCCGGAGCTTTTGTGCCGGAAACAGTTTCCCCGGAAGAATGTGCTTTGCGGGAAAGTCTGGTGCAGTTCTCCAGCCGCTGCTACCGTCAGGGACTGGTGTTCAGCGGGGCAGGGGTGCTTTCCGCCCGGCTGACGGCCAATGCGGACGATTTTCTGGTAACGCCTGCGGGCTTCGATCCTCTGTTGCTGACGGCGGATGAATTGGTCCGTGTGCATAACAATAAAGCGCAAGCCGGACGCACGCCTTCGGCATTGACGGCGATCTGCCGTGCGATCTATCAGGCACATCCGGAAGTGAACGCTGTGATGATCACCCGCCCGCCCTATTTTATGGCATACGCCTCGGCGGGGCTTGTAATGGACAGCCGCACCATTCCGGAAAGCTACATCCAGCTGCGGGATATTCCGCTTTTGAAGGGAGCGGATGCCGCTTCTCCGGAAGTGATCGCCGGAAGCATTGCCCCGGTGAATCCTGTGCTGATGCTGGAAAATGGCGGGATCCTGACCACCGGTGCCACATTGATCAATGCCTTTGACCGTTTGGAAGTGGGGGAATTTACGGCCAAGTGCCTGATCCTTGCCAACCGGATCGGCAAGCCGAACCCCATTGCCCAGCCGCAGGTGGATGAAATCATTGATGTATTCGGGTTGCCCCGGTAATAAACGGTGTGTTCTATGAAATGGCTTGATCTGAACGGCATCTGGTCGTTTGCATTTCAGGAAAAAACAGCGATCGGGGAGGCGGCAGAACCTGCCGTTTTCCCGGATTGGATGTGTGTCCCCGGGGCGTTTGATGCACTGCCTGCGTGGTACTGCCGCCGGGGGACGGCGTGGTATCGCCGGGAATTTGAAATTGCCGAAGATTGTACCCTTGCGGTGCTGTGTCTGGAAGGCATGGGTTTGCGGGGGCGGTTTTTTGTGGACGGGCGGGAGATCGGTTTTTCGGAACTTGCCTATTCCTCGCTGGAGATCCCGGCGGGGCCCCTGAAAGCCGGGCGGCATGTGCTGCTGGCGGCGGTGGATAATACCTTTGAGGGCGGGCATCATCCCGGACTCTTTCAAGCCTTTTATGATTTTTATGCTTTCGGCGGGTTTTACGGCGGTGTAAAACTGAAAATGATGCAGGGCACTTTTGCTCTGGACCGGGTACTGGTTCGGACACTGGATCACCGGACGGGCAGGGTGCGGCTCTCGCTGGAATTTCTGGGGGATGTGCCGGAAAAGGTGTCGGCAGGGATCGCCTTTGATCACGCTCCGGGGAAATTTTATACTTTTTCCGGGCGGGATGTGGAACTGGATGTGCCGGATTTCCGGCTGTGGTCGCCGGAAGACCCGGCTCTGCATACGGTGACGGTATCTGTGGAAGGCGCCGGTAGTGTAACGGAACCCTTCGGCATCCGGGAGATCAAAGCCTGCGGGACCAAACTTTTCCTCAACGGGAAAGAGTTGTATCTCCGGGGGTTCAACCGGCACGAATCCAGCGGTATCTCCGGGGGCAGTTCTTCAGAAAGTCTGATGCTGCGGGATTTACAGAATTTGAAGAGACTGCATTGCAATTTTGTCCGCGGCGCTCATTATACGCAGAATCCCCGCTTTCTGGACTTGTGCGACCGCATGGGGATCCTTGTCTGGGATGAAACGCTGGGCTGGAACAATACTGCCGCCGATTTGGCGGACCCCGGTTTCCGGGCGATGCAGGTGGAACAGATGGAGCTGATGATCCGCCATGCGTTCAATCATCCCTCCATTATCATCTGGGGGTTCCTGAATGAATTTGCCTGTGATACGCCGGAGGGGGAAGCGATGGGGAAACTTCTTTGTGATACTGCCCGTGCGTGGGATTCCGGCAGACTGGTCACCTTTGCATGCAGCAGACCTTTGACGGATGTGGTCAATCAATACACGGACCTGGTGGCGTACAATACTTATCCCGGCTGGATCCCTGCCAATGAGGCGGAAATGCAGATGGAACCCACGGAATCCATGGCGGCCAATCAGAAAACGATTTTGCAGTCTTTGCGCTCCCGTTATCCGGAGAAACCCATTATGGTAAGTGAAATGGGTACATGCGGCATTTACGGGCAGCATGACGAAGCCAATGCCCAGTGGACGGAGGAATTTCAGGCAGAATATCTGGAGTCGGTGATCCGGACCGTCTTTGGTGAACCGGATCTGTGCGGTCTTGCCATCTGGCAATTCTGTGATGCCAAAAGTTTCCTGCGGAAAGGCAGCAATATCCGCTGTAAACCTCTGGCGCAGAATCTTGCAGGTGTATTTGATATATACCGGCGGCCCAAACTTTCCTGCCGTATTGTGGAAACCTTGTTTGCGGAACATGAAAGGTCGAAGAAATGAAAGTCATTTACAATGTCGTTTATGATCCGGCATACGCCCCGTCTACAGTGGGGGATCTGTATCTGCCGGATACGGTGACGGCGGATACGCAGCTGGTACTGAATATTCACGGCGGCGGCTGGAGTTCGCTTGACCGCAGCCGTACCGTGGGGATATCCGAATTTCTGGTGGAGAATAACTGTATTGTTTACAATATTGACTACCGCCTGACCACGCAGACCCCGTGGCCCGCCTGCGGGGATGACTGCCTGAAAGCGGCGGATTTTCTGCGGAACGGGAAGATTCCGGAATTGGCCGGTGTGAAGCGGGAAAAAGTCGGTGTGATCGGCGGTTCTGCCGGTGGGCATCTGGCTATGATGACCGGTCTGCGGTTCCGGAATACCTCGTGGATCGTTTCCATTTCCGGGGTGCTGGATCCCATTCCCTCGCTTTTGCAGGAGCAGAGCCGGCACATGTTCATCAACTTTTTCGGCTGGCGGATCACTATGGAAAATCTGCGGAACGCTTTCCCGGAAACCTATCTGGATCCGGCGACGGCGCCCCGGATTTTGTGTACGCACATGCTGACGGATACGGTAGTGCCGGATGCCAGTACGGTTCAATTTGCCGCCACTGCCGCCAAGCGGGGAGTGAAGGTGGAAAAGATGCTGTATGATCCCCGGGAGGGCCTTACCGGTCACGGGATCTGGAATCCGGACCGATCCGACCTCCGGCTGCTGCCGGAACTGGAAGAGCGTATTCTGTCCTTTATTCAGCAATAAAAAGGAGTTTGATATGCAAAACATTCCGATTTCTCTGCAGATGTTTTCTCTGCGGGCATTGTGGGAAACGAATCCTCTGGAAGCCATGAAAACGGTGAAAAATGCCGGGTATCAGGGGGTGGAGTTTTACGGGCAGCATTACAAGGCGGACTTGTATGCGGCACTTTTGAAGGAGTTTGACCTGACCTGTTCCGGGTGGCATGTGATGTATGGGGATCTGGACAACGATTTTGACCTGATGATCCAGCGGAACAAGGCGGTGAACAACAGTTTGATCGTGGTTCCTGTGTTTAATGCGGATACGGCAAAAGAGTGGTATCTTTTTGCGGAGAAACTGAACAGTTATGCGGCAAAATGTGCGCCGCTCGGGATACAGATCGGGTACCACAATCATGCCCACGAATTCCGTCTGGTGGATGGTGAACGCCCGTGGGACATCATTGTCCGGGAAACGGTGCCGGAAGTCTGCCTGCAGATGGATGTGGGGCATGTGATGAATGGCGGCTGTGACCCGGTGGCGGAACTTGCCAAATTTTCGGGGCGGACCCGTTCGATCCACTTCAAGCCGTTCTCCCACGAATTGAAGTTTGAGGTCCCCATCGGGGAAGATGATGTGGATTGGCAGGGGTGTCTTGCCTACTGCCGCGAAAAGGGCAACACCCGCTGGCTGGTCATTGAATACACCCCGCAGGAAGACCCGGCGGGTGCCGTGACCAAATCGGCCGCAGCGCTCCGCAAGATTTGCGGCTGCTGAACGCAGTGAAACAGCCGAACCGGCCGACGTCCACCCGCTGGCTGGTTACGGCATTTCCCCGTTGTTTCAGTGCCGGAGGGCGTTTCCACGATCAAGGCAAGTCGTGAACAGATGCCGCCCATTCTGCCGGGGTGGTGCCTTTCTGTTGACGGAAGGCACGGTAGAAACTTCCGCTATCCGGAAATCCGCAATGCTCCCGGATCTGCCGGTGCGTATATGAGGTTTCCCGCAGAAGTCGGGCGGCACAGTCGACCCGGAGGATTTGTATGGTTTCTCCGATGGTGTGCCCGGTCTCTTTCTTGTATTTCCTGGTAAGATACCCCACGGATACCCCGGTCCGGTCCGCCAGTTCCGCCAGCAGGATTTTTTCCCGGAAATGTTCCGCAAGATAATGATCCACCGCTGAAATCCGGGCGGCGGCGGCGTTTTGTTGTTTTTCCAGGAGCCATTGCCGGTAAAAATCGGTCAGAAGCAGACGCAGCAGACTTTGCAGAACGGCGGGAGTGCATTGGTCCGTATGCAGCAATTCGGACCGGAGACTCCGGAATTTACTGCGGATCCCGGCGTTTGCCCGGACGGTGAACAGCCGGGGGGCGTCCGCGTTTGCAAGGGGATCCTTCAAAATCCGGAAAAAGGCATTGTCCGGCAACCCTGCGGAGGTTTTCTCCATAAACGGGCAGAGAATCAGCAAATTGGTGATCTCCATCGGCTGATCCGCTTCAATATTGGTCAGATCCTGCGGACGGGAGAGAAACACACTTTCCGGCGGGATAAGATACGCTTTGCCGTAAAAAAACAGCTTCATCCGGGACTTTCCGGTCATGGTGATTTTCCAGAATTCCCGCAGATTTTCCACATTGCCATATTTTCCGGGCGGGCAGGTGTAGGAATCGATCACCACCGGCAATTCATCTGGAAAAAACTCTTTTTTCAAAAAAACATGCCGCATAAAAACCCCCGTGCCGTCAATATACCCTTTCCGCAAAATTTTTCCAGCTGTAAATCCAAACCTTTTTTTTGTTTTTTTCATAAAGATCAATATTTACAGTTGAGGAAATGGAGAGGATATTTTATATTAGACACGACAAAGAATATCGTCATCCATTCATCACCCAGCGAACAAAGGAGAAAAAACATGGCAAAACGCCCGATCATCGCAAGTTATTATTTTCCGAACTGGCACTGTGATCCCCGGATCGAAGCTTTGCACGGCAAGGGGTGGACAGAGTGGGAAGTTGTCAAACACGCCACGCCCCGTTTCCCGGGCCACCGTCAGCCCCGGGTGCCGCTGTGGGGGTATCGGGACGAATCCCGGCCGGAAGTGATGATGCAGAAAATCGCCGCTGCCAAACGGCATGGCGTGGATGCGTTTATTTTTGACTGGTACTGTTTTAATGACGGTCCGTACCGTCAGCGTTGTCTGGATGAAGGTTTTTTGAAGGCGCCCAACTGCCAGGACATTCAATTTGCCATGATGTGGTGCAATCACAATCCGATCTACGTTCATCCCGGCAGCTACTGGAAACCGGCGGAAATCAATTGGATCGGGGATGATGTCACGCCGGAAACGTTCCGCCGGGAAACCGCCTTGTATATTGAAAAATACTTCTGTCAGCCCAACTATCTGCGGGTGGACGGCGGGTTGTATTTCAGCATTTACCAGCCGCAGGTGATGGTGACCAATCTGGGCGGGGAAGATGTGGCACGGGAACTGATCGCCGAATTCCGGGCAAATGTCCGCAAGGCCGGATTGGGCGAATTGAATCTGGGGGCGCGTTGTGATGAATATGAAATGGCGCCCGGCAAATTGGAAGCCTATGAAGCGTGGATGCGGCGGATCGGCTTTGACTCGGTCTGCTCATACAGTTGGTTGCGGGATCCGGGCGTATTCCCCACGCAGGATTATGCGGATTGGATGCAGAAAGGGCTTGCCGAAATGCAGGATAAGTGCCGCCGTTTCCAACTTCCGTATTCTCCTGCCTGCCCGGTGGGGTGGGATGTTTCGCCGCGGACGGTGCAGTCGGATATGTTTGAAAAACTGGGATTTCCTTTTGATGCGGTTGTGGTCAACGATTGTCCGGACTTCTTTGAAATGGCACTTGCCAAACTTAAAGAGATGTACGACAACGGTATCTGCAAGAGTGAAATGCTGCAAATCCCCTGCTGGAATGAATGGACCGAGGGGGCTTACCTGGAGCCGGATACCTATTACGGTTACGGCTATCTGGAGGCCATCCGCAACGTTTTCGGATTGGCGAAATAATCAAAAGACTGGAAAATCGGCACAGGGGCAGCAGACAATTTTTATGCACCGTGCCGGAGCAGGTAGAGCCAGTCACGCAGAATATAAAGCCGTTCTTTCAATGCCATAGGGACAGTCGAGGCAGACATCAGCGTTTTCCACGGAGAGGTTTTATAGCATAATTTGGTCATTTGGCAGAAGACCAGCCTGCGGTTGAATTCCGGCCACATTTTTTGCAGGTTTCCCCGGAAAAGCGGGCGGGCAAAATCCCGGTATTGCAAATATTGCCGCATCAGCAATGGGATATCGGCGGGAGATTTCAAACTGCCGCTCCAATCGGCCACGGCTGTACGGTACTGCCACAAGGGGCGCGGAAGTACTGTGATCTTTCCAACGGCAGACAGCAACTCCATATTGAAAAGTATATCCATGGCCAGCGCATTCATGATCAAGTCTTTGAACTTGCCGACTGCTTCAAAATCCTGCCGGGAAAAGACCAGTGCCCCTAATTGGATCTTATATCTGGCAGTTACGGCAAAGGCCGCAAAAAACGCCTCCGCCGACATGCACGACGGCGTTTCTGCCGTTTCCGGCATTTCCAGAATATTGCCGTTTTCGTCAATGGGAATGGCTTCCACGTGGATCAGGCGGGCTCCTTTGGACAACTCCTCTTTTACTGTTTCCACAAATTCCGGGAGCAGCAGATCGTCATCTCCCAGAATGTAAAGAAACTTGCTGCGGCAGAAGCCGACTGCTGTATTCCATGACTCAATAATGGGCAGTTTGCATTCTGAAATCTGCCACCTGATCGCCGGATGCTCTGCATACGCCGAATGCTGCCGGGCGGCACCGGTTCCGCTGTTATCCCAGACGATGATCTCATCCGGCAACCGGGTTTGTGTCAGGACCGAATGGATGGTTTGCTCCAGAGCATTCCTGCCGATGGTGGGGATCACAATGCTTAATGTATTATCCATGACTTATTTACCTGCCAAAAAATTCCGGATCCCGTCCCGCAGGGAAATCGTACTTTTCCACCCCGGAAGCGGAGTCCCGTAACACCGGGGATGCATCACTTCCCGGGGGCGGTAAGGGCGTTCGCCCCAGCTTATATTCAGATCCTGTCCGGCAACTTCGGCAAAGATCCCGGCGATTTGCCGCAGGGATAAACACTCTCCGGCTGTCAGATAAAAACGGTCAGAATCCGCAATTTCAGGCGCATGATGCTCCAGCATTTGCATCAAGTGAATAATGCCGGAAACCACATCATCCACATGAAGGATATCCATAAGCTGTTCTCCGGGAGACATTGCCATCCTTTCTTCCGGATGTTCCAGCAGATGTTTCCAGAGCGGGAACAGTTTTTTTCGGGTATCGCCAGTTCCATAAGTATCGTTAAGACAGAGCGTAACGATCCTCATGGATGTGGTTTTCCTGTAAAACTCCCCGATATCCTCCAATGCCTGCTTGGTTGCTGCATAGAGATTGACAGGATCGTAGGGTGCACCGTTCCAATGCTGCCAGAATGTTCCGATGTTGATGATCCACGGTACATTGGCTCCGGCTGCGGCATCAAACAGTTCTGTGCCGAAAGTAATATTGCTGCGGATGATTTCCGGAATCATTTCCGGTGTGTGCGACGGCATGAAATGTGTAGCTAAATGGATGATTCCACGGGGCGCAAGCTGTTGCATCAGAGAGGCGGCTTCCTGCATGTTTTGCGAAACATCACACTGCTGAATACCGGGATCTTCCGTTTCCATTTTCCGGCGGTTTGTCAGTAATAACAGAGGACAGCCGGCATTCCGTAACGCCGGAACCAGATGGCTGCCGACAAAACCGGTCGCACCGGTAATGACAACTGGCGACGGACTCATACAAACTCCGATCTTTCAGGCGACCATGGCGGCAACGCAGTATCTTTGTCTGAAATAATGATATCTCCCGGATCGACCGGCCATGAAAAAGGAATGGAATCATACCGGATCCCCGTATCAAAATCAGGCTTGTATTCGCAAGTCGTATGATAGCACATCAATGCCTGTTCCGAAAGGGTCAGAAAGCCGTGAGCGCATCCGGACGGGATGTAAATGGATCGGAACGGGCAGTCCTCCCCCAACTGAATGGCAAAGCATTGCTGGAAAGTCGGCGAATGGCGGCGCATATCAAAAATCACATCCAGTACCGTCCCCTGAACAGCGGTCGTCAACTTATGCAGATCCCACGGCGGATTTTGAAAGTGCATTCCCCGAATCACATTTTTCCGGGATGCCGTAATAAAGATTTCATGAAAGTTCAAGTCGGCCAGCGGCGCAGGCATTTTAGACCGCTGAAAAAATTTAAGAAAATTTCCCCGTGTGTCTTCCATGTAAAAATGCGGTATGAGCCAACAGCCTGAAATTTCCGGAACGGGTTGATATTGTGACATAATATCCTTTGTATATTTTGTTTGATGTCTGTTCTGTAAAATAACATCAACTTTGTTTTTTTCAAATTTTTCCGATAATTTTATTCCGGTATTTCGCCGCTTGCAAGTTTCCCTGCGTGATGTGTTGGATGTGACAGAAATTCCGGGCCTTTCATGCGTATGATAAACATGGGCCGGAAATATGTTTCAGGGAGGATGAATTAAAAATCCCTGCATTGTTGTTCCGCTGTCAGAGGCGGCGCGCCGCCGTATAAGCGAAGCGCAGTAAAAGATAACACCATCCTTACTCGCGGCTTCGTTCCGCCATTTTTTTGGGCAAAAAAATGGCGGCTGGAATTTTTATCTTCCCCCGCCATACTGCCATTCCCAGAGTGATGCCACCACCGCTCAATGCAGAAATCAATATCAATATGAAAGTTATTCCAATGCTTTGTTTCAAGGGTTTCGTCATTGCTCATCACCTTTTTGCCGTATTGATGGATTTTACCAGCATGACCCGGATTTGAGAGCAACTGTTGTTTAATATCGTTGGTTAATATACTATCTGTGATGAAGTATTGCAAACCGGAACTCTCATTTTTCATTTTTACATCATATGAGCGAAGCGAATGCTTCATATTTGGAGTGAAACGGAAAATGCTTCATAACGAAGTTGCTTCATCTGAAAAGGCTGGTCCGGATTGGGTGAAGCACGCCTGCCAGCGTATGAAGCATTTTGCGGCATTGCCGCAAAATATGAAGCACCGCAGATGCGGTATGAAGCAAAGCCTTTTCAGGCTTCATGTTTTTTTTGCCTTGAATCAAGGCAAAAAAAATGGCGGAGAGGGGGGGATTCGAACCCACGATTATTCTCCTTGTGAAACCACGCTTAAAAAGATGTTTTATTCCGCCTTTTGAGCGTAAATTTCTCAAATTTTAACATTATTTGGCACTTCTCTCTGCTTGAAGAAAATCCACCATAAATGGGGAAATCCGGAGATTTTTCATCACAAAGTGGGGAAGAATGGGGACACCCATAATTGCACTTAATCAGCCTCGAAACAGCCGCAATCCACCATGAATTGCTGAAAACCATTTCGATGCCATAATATAGCAGGACAACACAATTTTACAAGCCAAGCAACATAGAATAAAGAAGAATGAACCGTAGTCGTAGACAAATAAAAGCATCCATATTGGCGTTTGGTTAAATATTTTGAACAGGAAGGCAAGAAAAAAAGAGTTTTTCGGTTGCGTTTTGCCCGATGTAGTAGTATATTATGACA
>JAFTIA010000111.1 GCA_017457105.1 Lentisphaeria bacterium
GTGCTCCGGAAATTCAAAAGCGCATGGCACACTGCGTGCCATAGCCCATTCATAGTATTCCCGGAATTCATAGTATTCATAGCATCTCTGCCCTTACCCTGTGCATTGCGCATTACGCTCCGCCAGCCAGCCACTCCGCCGCTGCTTATTTCCCTGTTTTTTTCAAAAAAAACTTGCAATCTACAAAAAAAGTGCTATTTTGTAACCAGTGGGTAATTAAAGACCATTGGTTTATAATATAACTTACAGGAGGTTTTTTATGGCAGTATTGGCGATCAACGGCGGGAAACCGGTCATCGAAAAGGAAAATGAAAAACTTTTCCACTGGCCGATCGTAACGCAGGAAGACATTCAGGCGGTGACGGAAGTATTGGAAGCCGGCAGCATGAGCGGCTCCGATATCACCAAGCAGTTTGAAAAGGAATACGCTGCCTGGAACGGTACCAAATATGCTCTGGGTACCTGCAACGGCACAGCGGCTCTGCTGGCGGCCATGTGGGCTTGCGGCGTGGGTGCCGGAGATGAAGTGATCGCCCCTGCTTTGACCTACTGGGCGACGGCTCTTCCGGCGATTTCTCTGGGGGCATCGGTCAACTTTACGGATATTCAGCCGGATACGCTGGGCATGGATCCGGAAGATATCGAGCACCGTATCGGTCCCCGCACCAAGGCGATCATTGTGGTGAACTATGCGGCTCTTCCGGCGGACTGGGATCCCATTATGGCCATTGCCCGCAAGCACAATCTCTATGTTATTGAAGACAATTCCCATGCACACGGCGCCATTTACAAGGGGCGGATGTGCGGCAGTATCGCAGATATTTCTGCCGCCAGTCTGATGAGCGGCAAATCCCTTGCCGCCGGGGAAGCCGGTATGATCACCACCGATAACCGGGTGCTGTATGAACGCTGTATTGCTTTCGGGCATTATGAACGCACCGGGATGCCCAGCAATTACAACCTGGTGGATGCCCAGGTCCACGAAGAAGATCTGCTGCCCTTCCGCGGTATGCCTATGGGCGGTGTGAAGCACCGCATGAATCAAACCTGTGCCGCCATGGGCCGTGTTCAGCTGAAATACTATCCGGAACGCATTGCCGAGATCGACAAAGCCATGAACTATTTCTGCGACGGCATTGAACACATTCCCGGCGTGAAAGGTCTGCGTACAAAGTTTGAAAATTCCACCCAGGGCGGCTGGTATGCCTGTAAAGGTTCTTATAATGCCGAAGCCATGAAGGGCGTTTCCTGCGCGAAATTCTGCGAAGCGGTGATGGCGGAAGGCTGTACCGCCCGTCCCGGCGGCAATATGCCTATGCACCTTCACAAAGTGTTCCATGATCTGGACTTCTTCCGTCAGGGGAAACCCACGGTTCTGGCGTTTGGCCAGCGGGATGTCCGTCAGGGAGCGGGGACTCTGCCTGTCACGGAAAATACGCCCGATACCATCTGGAGCCTGCCCTGGTTCAAGCATTTTGACAAGGCTGCCATCGATCTGCACATTGCGGCAGTGGAAAAGGTTGCCGCCAATCTGGATGAGTTGATTTGATGGTGCGTTTCGGGATCATCGGAGCTGGCGGCATCGCCGCCACCCATGCGGAAGCCATTTCCAAACTGGACCGCGGAAAACTGGTTATGGTGTGTGACACCGTACCGGAGCGGGCCGCCAAACTGGCGGAACAATACCACTGCCGGTACGGAACGCCGGAGGAACTGCTAACATCGGCAGATGTGGATGCAGTGACCATTGCCACGCCCAGCGGCGTCCATGCCGCCGGGGCTGTACCTGCGGCGAAGGCGGGCAAGCATGTTTTCTGCGAAAAGCCGCTGGATGTTACGGTGGAAAAAGCGCAGGAGATCATTACCGCCTGCCGGGAAAACGGCGTGAAACTGATGTCTGTTTTCCCCTCCCGGTTCACGGCGGCGGCGCAAGCCATGTACCGGGCGGTTCAGCAGGGGCGTTTTGGTGAAATGACCCTTGCGGGGGCATCCATCCGCTGGTTCCGGCCGCCGGAATATTATGCTTCCGGAGCGTGGCGTGGAACGTGGGCTCTGGATGGCGGCGGAGCGTTGATGAATCAGGGGATCCATACGGTGGATCTTCTGCTGTACTTCAACGGTGCTGTAAAGAATTTGAGTGCCCGCACCGCCAACCGTCTGCACCGGAATATCGAGGTGGAAGACACGGCCTGTGCCGTTCTGCAGTTTGCCAACGGTTCACTGGGGTATGTGGAGGCAAGCACGGCATGTGCGCCGGGCCAGCCCAACCGCATCGACCTTGCCGGTACCGGAGGCAGTGCCACACTGGAAGGGGACAGGATCACCCGCTGGGAATTCAATACAGCCATGCCGGAAGATGAAGAAATCCTGAAATCACTCGGAAAATCTGAAGGATTGCACAGCGGGGCGGCAAGTCATCTTGTCAGCAATTGCGAAGGTCATCGCCGCCAGCTGGAAGATTTTGTGGCGGCCATTGAGGATGGCAAGCCCATTTCCTGTACCGGCGAAGACGGTTTGCGGGCTGTTCAGGTGATTTGCGGCATCTATCAGGCGGCAAAAGATCAAAAGAGCGTTGATTTTTGAGGAAAAAGGGCTTGTTAGTTTTATAAACCGGGCTATATTACCTGAAAAAGTGGATTTTGAAACCATTTCACTCAACATAAAAAGGAGTCAAAAATGAACAAAGTCAAAATTGCGTTGATCGGTCTGGATACCAGCCACTCCATCGCGTTTCCGGAAATCATCAAGGAACGGGGCGACAATACCCCGCTGGAAGTGATTTCCTGCCTGCGTTTTGAAACGCCTTTCCAGAACAAGGAAGGTCTGGACAAACGGCAGGAGATTCTGGAAGGCATGGGGATCAAAGTCACGGAAGATTTTGACGAAGCTGTTGCCGGTGCGGATGCTCTGATGCTGGAAGTGAACGATCCGGCGTATCATCTGGAATATTTCAGCCGTTGTGCCACGCTGGGCAAACCCATTTTCCTGGACAAGCCTTTTGCGGATACCTACCAGAATGCGTTGAAGATCGACGAGATCGCCAAGGCGAACAATGTGAAATATTTTACCAGTTCCACGGTCCGTTTTGTTCCCTCTTTCCGTTCTGCAGAAGAAAATCCGGAACGTCCGAAATCCGTGGTGGCATTCGGCCCCATGGGTCCTGCCCCGGCCGGTTCCAGCATCATCTGGTACGGCTGCCACACCTTTGAGATCCTCCGTGCCACCATGGGTCCGGGGGCGATTGCCGTGACCTCCATCTGCAATCAGGACAGCGTGGTCTGCAACGTGGAATATGCCGACGGCCGTCATGCCGTGGTGGATCTGAGCCGTGCAGGCGGCCGTTTCGCCATGATGTGCCACTACGCCAAGGAAGACAAGTTCCTGGAAAGCCAGTTCCCCTATCCCTTTGGCGTGGATGAATTTGAAAAGTTTTTCACCGGCGGCCCCGCCCCGGTGGATATCGAAGAATCTCTGGACATCATTTCCATGCTGGATGCCGCGGAACGCTCCTGCCAGAGCGGCCGCACGGAAGTGGTTTACAAGCGGTAAATCGAAAAGTTTTCCAACAACTTCAAGGAGTTTAAAATGAAAAAAGACAAGCTTGCCATCAATGGCGGCACTCCGGCGGTGAATTTCCCGCTGAAGCCCCGTGGTCATTTCGGCGAAGAAGAACAGGCGTCCGTTCTGCGTTTGTTCTCTCAGGCGATCCGCAGCGGTTATGCCCCCGGGTATAACGGCAAGGAAGAAGATGCGTTCTGCAAGGAATTTGCCTCCTATCTGGGCGGCGGTTATGCGGACGGTGTCAACTCCGGTACCAACTCTGTTTTTGTGGCTCTGCACGCCCTTGACCTGCCCCCGTTCTCGGAAGTGATCGTGGGGCCGGTGACCGATCCGGGCGGGATCATGCCCATCGTGATGCTGAACTGCATCCCCGTGGTGGCGGATGCTGAACCGGGCAGCTTCAATACCGGTGCCGCCCAGGTGGAAGCCTGCATCACGCCCCGCACCTCTGCCATTGTGATCCCCCACATCGGCGGGGCTCCGGCAGACATCAAGGCGATCATGAAGGTCGCCAAGAAGCACAAGCTCCCGGTGGTGGAAGACTGCGCCCAGGCGCACGGTGCCTCTGTGGACGGCAAGAAGGTCGGTACCTTCGGTACTTACGGTGCCTTCTCCCTCATGTTCGGCAAGCATTTTTGTGCCGGCGGTCAGGGCGGTGCCATTTTCAGCAATACCGAAGATCTTTATTTCAAGGAACGCCGTGCCGCAGACCGCGGCAAGCCCTTCGGCATGGATGGCCACACCAATGTGCGTGCCGCCATCAACTGCAACATGGATGAATTCGGTGCAGCCATTGCCCGTGCCCAGTTGAAGAAGCTGCCGCAGATCATTGCCAAGCGTCAGGCGTTTGTGCAGATGCTGATCCGCCGCGGTATCGGGAATTTGAAGAGCATCACCATTCCCAAACTGCCGAAAGGTGCGGAACACACCTACTGGTGGTGGCGTCTGGAACTGAATCTGGAAAACCTGAAGGTGGACAAGTTTGAATACTGCAAGGCTCTGGCCGCTGAAGGCGTGCCGATCAACCCCCACTACATCGGCGCATTGCCCTGGAAGCAGGAATGGTTCCAGAATCGTGAAAAGAAACATCCGTGGAACAACCCCCTCTACAAGGGCAAGGTCACTCCGGTGAAGTGCCCCAATGCGGAAGAAGCCATCAACCGCTGCTTCCTGCTGATGGTGGAAGAAAGCTGGGGCGCCAAGGAAGCCGATGCTTTCTACAAAGCTCTCGCCAAACTGGATGCCGCATTCGTCAAGTAATCGGCAACGATCCCGTAAAAGAGCTGCTGCAAAAAGTTTTTGCGGCGGCTCTTTTTTTTGTCAGCGGCACATGGCTGCTGGAGAGCCATGTGCCGGTTCTGTATCCGGCTGTCAGAATTTGGTCAGCCGGTGATCCGCTTCCACATTCCGTTCCCGGATATAGATGTTGCGGGGTTCGGCACGGCTGGGGCCCACGGAAAGGTGCGGACACCAGTCGTGGAAGGGCAGGGTGATATCCGCCCACGCATACCGGCCCGGTTCCGCCATTTGGGCGATGATTTCGCCGCTGGGGGCGTAAATGCGGCTGGGGGATACCCCGTCATGGGAGGCAAAGGTGGTGCTGGTAACCATGTAAACCCCGTTTTCCAGAGCCCGTGCCGCCCATACATGATCCCGGTGGAGGGTGATCCCGTCACCGGCAATGGGGAGCAGAATGACTTCTGCACCATTCAGGCGTAAAGCCCGGGCGCTTTCCGGGAACCAGCAGTCCCAGCAGGTCTGGATGCCGACTTTGCCGAAGTCCAGTTCAAAAACAGGAAAATCTCCGCCGGGAGTCAGCCCCATGCGGCTTTCGCCCCAGGTCAGATGGTTTTTGCGGTATTTGCCAACCATTTCGCCGTTGCGCCCCACCAGAATGGCGGTATTGAACACACGGTCATCGGCGATCTCATGGATGGTGGTCGCCACATAACAGTGGTTTTTCTTTGCCCATTCAGAGTACATCCGGAAGGTGGGGCCGTCTGCCGGTTCGGAACGCTCTTTCAGCGGACGGGGATCAAAACGGTCCGTGATGCCTTCCGAGAAAAGCACCAGATCCGGGTGTTCGACTTCTGCAGAAATGCGTTCCAGCATTTCTTTCATGATCTGGATGTTCTTTTCGCAGGTGGAGGGCACCGGCGGCCAGATGCGGGTGGTCACGATACGGGCCTTGCGTACCGGGATCGCCGGGGCATCTTCCACTGTAACATTGTGGAATGTCACACTGCCGACAAACCATTTGGCATAGAGAGAAAGCTGGCAGGTCACTGCATCCATCCGTTCATGGACAATGTCAAAAACAAGTTTGCCGTCCTGCCCCACAGAAGGCTCCAGATAAAGTGTCGCCGTGTTTTGGCCGTCGGCGGTAATCAGGGTCATCACTGCGCCGACACGGTTGTTCAAGGCGGGGTCGGCATCGGTTTCCACATGGATTTTTACCGCTTCTCCGGCAAGGCCGGTAAAATCTTTTTCCCAAAAGCCCGCCATTCGTTCTTCCGGCAGGGTCAGGGTAGCAAATCCCTCTCCGGCAGTCAGGATGGGGTCCGGCATGGTATCCGGGACAAAAAGTTTCCAGTCTTTCATAGTGCATTCCTTTCTTCCGTTCAGTTGCGTACTTTGGAGACCGCCCGGGCGATACCGGGACCGGCGTTGCGGATGACTTTTTCATCCACGCAGAATGTCATGCGGAAATGCCCGGCAAGCCCGAAGGATTTGCCGGGAACCACAAGGACACATTCCGATGTCATGGCTTCAAAGAATTTTGCCTCATTCGCCACGGGGACTTTGGGGAAGAAATAGAAGGCCCCTTTGGGCATCTGGTATTCGATCCCGGCGGCATCCAGCACATCCGCCATGGCCTGTCGGCGGCGGCGGTAAATATCCAGATCGATCTCTTCATCCAAACAGGAAAGAAGGATCTGCTGTGCCAGTGCCGGAGCATTGACAAATCCGAGGATGCGGTTGCAGAGAATGAGCGCATTCATCAGTGCCGCCCCGCCTTCCATATCCGGGCGGATGGCAATAAAGCCGATCCGTTCCCCCGCAAGGGAAAGACTCTTGGAAAAAGAGCCGATGACCACGCTGTGCCGGAAAATGGAGAGAAGCGACGGGATCTCCACTCCGTCAAAATTCAAACAGCGGTAAGGCTCATCCGCCACCACAAAAATGGGTTTGCCGTAACGGTCTTCGGCATCATTCAGCACGGCGGCAAGTTTTTCCAGTTCCTGCCGGGAGTAGATGACGCCGGTGGGGTTGTTGGGGGAGTTGATGATGACTGCCCGGGTGTGTTCATTCACGGCGGCGGCAAAGGCGTCGATATCCAGCGCAAAGGTGTCTTTCATGGTGGGGACCGGGACCAGTTTTCCGCCGGAGTGTCCGGCATAGAACCCGTATTCCACAAAATAGGGACTGGGGGTCAGGACTTCATCTCCTTCATTCAGCGTGGCACGGAAAAAAACATTGATGCCGCCTGCGGCTCCGCAGGTCATAAGAACATGTTCCGCTTTCAGGGGGACTTGCTGTTCCGCCGCCAGTTTGGCTGCCATTTTTTCCCGGAGCGCAGGGTATCCGGCATTGGGCATGTAACCGATGCTGAAAGGTTCTCCGGCTTTTCCGGCGGCTTCTTTCAAGGCTTCGGCAACTTTGGCAGGCGGCGGCAGGTCGGGATTTCCCAGACTGAAATCGTAAACATTTTCCGCTCCGTATTTCTTGCGCAATTCGATCCCGGCTTCAAACATTTTGCGGATGGCAGAGGAATTGGCAAGGTATCCTTGCATTTCGGAAGTGATCAAGTCCATATTTTTTCTCCTGTTTTGTTTTCCGGAAATTCTGGGCTGTGCAGTAAACGCAGACTGATTTGCCGGGGCGGCGAAACCTCCCTGTTTTTTTAAGGACAAGATCTCTTAAAAAACAAATCAGTTCCCGTTCAGTACAGTATCAAATTTTTTATACAATAGCACTGCGGCAGGAGTTTTCAAGAAAATTGTGTGCTGAACAGTTGTATTTTCCGGCAGACCGTATATATTTTCCGGAAAGTATCCTTGTGCCTTGGAGAATAAAAAAGAAAAGGTAAAATGCAATGAAAAAGATCATGTTTGCGGCGATGTTTGTGACAGCAGGTATTGTTTTGACTGCTGCGGAAATGAAATGGGAAGATTTTTCTGATGCTTCCGTGTGGAAACTGGGGCGGACCGCTCTGAAAGATCAGGATATGGCAAATGGTCTTATCAAATTTAACGGCCCCGGCAAGATCTATAACAGGTCGTTCCGTGTATTTCCGGCTGTCGGAAATGACCCGTATAAAAAATTTACCGGTATCGCCTTCAAAGTTACCAGCGATGGCATCGGCGGCTGGGGCAGCATCACCATCAACGCCGGGCCCCGGGACTGTGCTTATTACTATTTCCCGCTGAAAAAAGGGACCTTTGAATACCGTGTGGCTTTCGGCGACATGGCTCCCGCCAAAGATATGGCAAACCCCGCTCCGCAAGTCCTTACGGCAGGGCAACTCTCCGGGATCACGGTGGGCGATTACTGGGCGATCGGGCAGAACAACTACCGCCGCCCCAAGTATTCGTTCCAGCTGGCGGATCTGCGTTTGCTGGATGATATCAAGCCGCAGTTTGTCCGTGGAAAACACGCTCCCGCCAAACTGGACGGCGTGATCGCCAAAATGAAAGCGGGCAAGGCTGTGACCATCCTCTGTTTCGGGGACAGCATCACCGCCGGGAGCGGGTTGCAGGATCGCGAAAAGGACCGCTACGCCACTGTTTTGCAGGGGATGCTCCGGAAACATTACAAGAATGACATGATCACTGTCCGCAGTGTTGCCGTGGGCGGGGCGCATACCTTCCAGTCCATTGCGTGGCTGGATCGTGACCTTGCAGATGGGATGCCGGATGCGGCGACCATGCTGATCGGTTATAACAACCGTTCCGCCTGCCAGAGCAAAGAATTTTATGCGGAACATCTGACCGAATGGATCGAACGCTTTGCCATGAAGACCGGCGGGAAAGCTGCTGTGGTGCTGATCCCTGCTGTACAGGGGGTGCCCCGGTTCACGGATCAGCAGGATATGGCAGATGCCACCCGGGAAGTTGCCGCAAAATTCGGTCTTGAAACTTCTCCCATTGACGAGGCCATTGCCAAGATCGGGCCTGTGAAATACCGGGCGGAATATCTGGGGGATGCGATCCATCCCAATCCTGCCGGGCACAAACTTTTTGCTGAAGTTCTGTTCAAGACTTTTGCAAAATAAGGAGCGTTCCATGCCGGTTTTCCGTTATAAATGTGTGAAGTGCGGGGAGGTCGCTTCCCGGTTGGTGGCGCAGTATGATGCGGAGGTCGCCTGTTTGAAATGCGGCGGGGAAACGGAAAAACTCCCCAGCGTTTTTGCGGCGCCCCCCAGTTCTCCGGCCTCCCGGTGTGCCATGGCGGAAAGCTGCCCCTCTGCCGGAGGGTGCGGCTGTGGCGGCGGATGCTGCGGACATCATCACGGGTGACAAACGATGAATAAAGCTCAACTTACAGCCGTACTGGATTCCATCGGTATGCGTCCCGGCCGCGGGCTGGGGCAGAATTTCCTGCTGGACGGCAATCTTCTGGATGCCATTGTCCGTCTGGCGGCTCCGCAGCCCGGAGAGGTGATTCTGGAAGTGGGCCCCGGTTTCGGGGCTTTGACGGAGAAGTTATTGAAGACCGGCGCCAAAGTCTATTCCATTGAATTTGACCACCGGATCGCCGATTATCTGCGGAAAAATCTGCATCACGAAAATTTTACCCTCATTGAGGAAGATGCCTGCCGGGCGGATCTGCAGGCGATCTTGCCGGAAGGGGGCCCTTTCCGTTCCATCGCCAATCTGCCTTATTCCATTTCCAGTATTTTCCTTGCCCGGCTTCTGGAATTGCCTTGTTTGCCGGAAAGTATGACTTTTATGCTTCAGCGGGAAATGGCGGAGCGGCTGGCGGCAGAACCGGGCTGCAAAGCCTACGGTGCTTTGAGTGTCCGTGCCCAGCACGCCTATGAGGTGAAGCTGGACAGGATCGTGCCGCCGGAAGTCTTTTTCCCGCCGCCGGAAGTGGAGTCTGCCATCGCCGTTTTCCGCCGCCGGGAACAGGCTCCGGATCTGCTGGAACGCAAACACCTTGCCGGGGTGGTGAAAACCGCTTTCGCCAACCGCCGGAAGCAGATGGGGAAGGTGCTGGGTGCCAATTACGGCAGGGAAAAGACCTATGCCGCTTTTGCGGAAATGGGGCTTGCGCTGGAGATCCGCCCTGACCGGGTGACTCCGGAAATGTTTGCAGAACTTACGGGGAAACTTTTTTCATGAAATTCATCGGGGCACATGTCAGTATTTCCGGAGGCGTGGAAAATGCGCCTTTGAACGCCCACGCCATCGGAGCGACGGCCTTTGCCATGTTTACCAAAAATCAGCGGCAATGGTCCGCCCCGCCCTATTCAGAGAAAAATATTGCCGGATTCAAGGAAAATTGTGCAAAATACGGCTATACTCCCGAACAGATTTTGCCTCACGATGGTTACCTGATCAATCTGGGGAATCCTGATCCTGTAAAGCGCAAGGCCGCACAGGAGGCGTTTGCCGATGAAATGACCCGTTGTCATCAGCTGGGGTTGACCAAGTTGAATTTTCACCCGGGAAGCCACCTGAAACAGATTTCCGAAGCCCATTGTCTTGCCTTGATCGCCGAGGGGATCCAACAGGCGGTGGATGCCGTTCCGGAAGTGGTGGCAGTGATTGAAAACACGGCGGGCCAGGGCTCCAATCTGGGGTACAGTTTTGAGCAGCTGGGGGAATTGATCCGGCTGACGGACCGCCCCGGCAGAGTTGGGGTTTGTCTGGATACCTGCCATGCCTTTGCCGCCGGATACGATCTTACGGAAAATGGTTACGAATGGACCATGAAGCATTTTGAGAAATGCGTGGGCTTCCAATATCTCCATGGGATGCACCTGAACGATGCCAAGGCGGGGCTGGGCAGTCATCTGGACCGTCACGCCAGTCTGGGCGCAGGCACGCTGGGCTGGCCGGTCTTTGAAAAACTGATGCAGGATCCCCGGCTGGACGGCATCCCGCTGGTACTGGAAACCGTGGATGCCGATTTGTGGCCGGAAGAGATTTCACGGTTGAAAAGTTTCTGCCGGTGACCGGGAAACCCATGCGTTTCCCCATGGCATCCAGTGTGCCGGATAAATCCGATATTCAGCGGTGGATCATTTTGATTTTGCGCCATTTGCCGGACAGGAAACGGCGGTAGATGAGAAACGCCTCTGTGCTTGCGGGGAAAACAAGATAAAACCAGATGAGTGCCGCCGGAGGATGG
The DNA here is from genome assembly GCA_017457105.1 of Lentisphaeria bacterium. GTDB lineage: Bacteria > Verrucomicrobiota > Lentisphaeria > Victivallales > Victivallaceae > UBA1776. The sequence continues at coordinate 10,921 of JAFTIA010000111.1, forward strand.
AAGCCGAATACCAGAATGGCGATCCCCGGGATCGTCAGCACCCAGCTGCAGAAAAAATTGATGAGCATAACGGCCCGGGTATCTCCCGCACCCCGGAGCATCCCTCCAAAGACCATTTTGAAGCAGTCGGCAAAGTTCCACATGGCCGCCCCGCATAACACCCAGCGCACCTGCCGGACGATCTCTTCAAAATCCAGCGTCCCCGATGTATCCCCGGGGCTGAAATACCTGGCGATCCATTCCGGTCCCAACAAATAGAGCAGGGCGGAAAAAAACATGTAAACAAGGATGATCCGCATGGCTTTCCGGGGCACACGGGCGGCAATATCCAGTTCATTTTTCCCGATATACTGCCCCGCAAGGATGGCGGTGGCATCGGCAACGCCCATGAGCGGCATAAAACTCAAATTGTTCACCGCAAATCCGATGGAACATGCCGCAAGAGCCGTATCCCCCAATCTCCCCACAATAAGCAGGATCGCCGCAAAACACCCCACATCGCTCAACACCTGCAATCCGGCGGGAGAGCCGAATTTCACCAGTTTCCCGATGCGCTGCAAATTAAATTTCCGGTAACGCCGGGTGGGGAATTTTCTCTGGTCAAAGCTCCAGTACAATCCTGCGGCGATCAGCAGCCCCAGAAGGCCGCTGAGGCTGGTGGCAAGCCCCGCACCGAAAATCCCCCATTTGGGGAATCCCCAGTTGCCGAAAATAAGGAGCCAGTTGAAAAAAATGTTTGCCAGACAGACGAATATATTGATCCCTGCCACGACCGCCGTTTTCCCCCTGCCGGAAAAAAAGGCAAAAAAGGGCATGGATAAACACATGACTGCACCGGAGGGCAGCAAGCCTTTCAGATAAGATTCCCCGAGCGGATACAGCGTTTCCGTCATGGAAAACTGCAGAATTTTCATGCAGAGAAAAGGCAGTACGGTCAGGATCAGCACACTGGCGGCGCACGCCAGCCACAGCCCCGCCCAGACACTGCGGACGCACTCTTTGTAAACGCCTTTGCCTTACCACTGCGCCACCAGCGATGCCGTGTAGCCGCATGTTACGGAAAAAAAGACGAACAGGGTAAAAAACAGCACGCCGCTGGGCAGTGCCGCCGCCATTTCCATGGTGGAACTCAAAGACAGGAATTTCCGGTCGGCAAACTGCATGACTACATTGCTTGCCGACATGAAGATCAGGGGATAGGCTACTTTGAGAAGTTCCAGATAACCGCCCCGGCTGTCACGGATCGTTTTCATAGGGCGTATAATATACACCCGGAATGACTTTCCCGCAAATTTTATCCACGGGGACGGCTGTTATTTTGCTTTTATGATGTACTTCTGCGGGTGTACTTCCGCCTCCTGTCAGCAGTTGAAAATTCCCGAAAATGTGCTATGGTAATACAAATACTTTTGAAAGGATGGAAATATGCGTATTCTTACCGGATTGCAGCCTTCTGGCAATTTGCATATCGGCAATTATTTCGGTGCCATGCGGCAGCTTTTGGAACTTCAGCAGAAAGGGGAAACTTTTCTTTTTATTGCGGACTATCACGCTCTTACCACCGGTCCCAAGGCCGATGACTTGCGGAGCAATGTTTACCATCTGGCACTGGATTTCCTTTCCTGCGGGCTTTCGCTGGATAACACTGTTTTTTTCCGGCAGTCGGATGTGCCGCAGGTCACAGAACTCATGTGGATCCTGAACAACATCACCACCGTGGGTTTTCTGGAACGCGCCCACAGTTACAAGGATAAGATCGCCAAGGGGTTCACGCCCAATACCGGGCTTTTTACCTATCCGGTGCTGATGGCGGCGGACATCCTGCTGTACGGCAGTGAACTCGTTCCCGTGGGCAAGGATCAGAAACAGCATTTGGAAATCACCCGGGATCTGGCGATCCGGTTCAACAATGATTATGAGGAAACCTTCAAAATTCCGGAAGCCTATATCCCCACCAGCGTTGCCGTTGTTCCCGGTATCGACGGTCAGAAGATGAGCAAGAGTTACGGCAATACCATTCCGCTTTTCGGTGCCCAGAAAGCCATCCGGAAGATCGTCATGTCCATTGTGACGGACTCCACTCCCATGGAGGCCCCCAAAGATCCGGAAAAGTGCAATGTGGTCGCCCTTTATAAACTGGTCGCCACGCCGGAAGAGGTGGAGGAAATGAAGGCCAATTACCGTGCCGGGAATTACGGTTACGGCCATGCCAAGCAGGCGTTCTTTGAAAAACTCTGGGCGTATTTTGAACCCATGCGTGAACGCCGTGCCCAGCTGGAAAAAGATCCGGATTACATCTGGGACGTCCTGCGTGAAGGCGGCAAAAAAGCCTCTGCCGAAGCGGAAAAAACCATGGACAGGGTGCGCCGTGCTGTGGGCTTGCGGTGATTTTCAGGCGGAAAACCTGAAAAATTTTTGTGTTCCCTATTGATTTTGAATAAGTCCGGTGCTATTATACCTTTAACAACCTGAAAGAAGGAGGTATGAGGTGAAACATTTGTGTTTGTTGGCACTGCTGTTTTGCGGCGGCGTTCTGATGGCGGGGACGGATATTGACATCAATGGGAATTTTGCCGGTTCCAAAGTCGGGGACAAAGTTCCGAAACGGTGGAATTTCAATCAAAGCATCAAACCCGTCGGTTCCGGCGAAGTCGTACAGGTGGGGGACAAGCTGGGGGTAAAGATCACCAACACCGCTAAAAGCGTTGCTTATTTCAGCCGCATGGTTCCGGTCAAAGCAGGGGAAAAGTATGAAATGTCCTGCGATGTCATTGGTACCGGCAAGGCGTATCTTGCCATGTATCTCTATGCGGAAAAAGGTGTTTGGGGCGGTGCGGTTTCACAGCCCGCTGTGGTTCTGAAAGCCGGAGAAAATGACTTGAAATATACGTTCACCATTCCGGCAGAGATCAAAGGGAAGGTTCCGGTGGTGGCCAGTTTCGTCTTTTATCTGAACGGTCCCGGTGAAGCGACTTATTACGATGTGGAACTGGAAAAAGAAGACATTCAATAACAACAGTGAAAGGAAGAAAAAATGAAGTTTTTGAGTATGTTGACTCTGGTGTTCTGCGGTGCTATGCTGACTGCCGGAACGGATATTGATGTGAATGGCAAATTCATCGGCTCCAAAGAGGGTGAAATCGCTCCCAATGGATGGGTTTTCAATCCCAGTGTCAAGCCGGTCGGTACCGGGAAAGTGGTCAAAGTCGGCGATCAATTCGGTGTGCAGATCTCCAATCCCAAGCGGGATCTTCACTATTACAGCAAAAAACAGGTGGATGTTGCTCCCGGGGAAAAGTATGAACTTTCCTGTGATGTCACCGGCACCGGCAAGGCCGCTCTGGCAATGTATCTCTACAATGCCAAGGGCTGGGTCGGCGGCATTTATCAGGTTCCCGTGACGCTCAAGCCCGGCGAAAATGACCTGAAGTTTGAAGTTGTGATCCCTGCCGAACTTAACGGCAAGGTTCCTGCCCGTGCCTGCTTTGCTTTCTTTGTCCGCGGTGCGGCGGAAGCCACTTTCAGCGATTTTGAAGCGGAAAAAGAAGACGCAAAATAAGGTCTTTTTACAAAAAAACTGCCCGGTCTGTTGCTGACAGACTGGGTATTTCGTATTGAAAGATGTGATGGCGATGAAAGAAACAAAAGTGATCCTTTTTCAGGGCGATTCCATTACCGATGCCGGACGGAACCGGGAGCAGCAGGGGGTGGTGAACGGTCCTTACGGCGGTACCGGATACGGGTATCCCCTGTTTGCCTCTGCACGGCTGCTGGCGGATCAGCCGCAGGCAGGACTGCAGTTTTATAATCTGGGCATCAGCGGCAACCGGGTGGTGGATCTTTATGCCCGCTGGAAGATCGATGCTCTGAATTTGAAACCGGATCTTATCAGTATTCTGATCGGCGTCAACGATACCTGGCATGAACGCTCCCGGCAGAACGGCGTGGAAGTGCCCCGGTTTGAAAAAATTTACCGGATGCTTCTGGAGTGGACCCGGGAAGTTCTGCCGGAAGTGAAACTGGTATTGATGGAGCCCTTCGTCCTGCCTTTCGGTGCCGCCGATGAAACCTGGGTGGCTGAAGTTGCAGAGCGTGCTGTTGTGGTCCGGAAATTGGCGGAAGAATTCAATGCCGTCTTTATCCCCACGCAGGAAATGCTCACGAAAGCCGCTCAAACTGCCTCTCCGGAATATTGGCTGGTCGATGGGGTCCACCCCACTGCCGCCGGTCATCAGCTTCTGGCAGATGCCTGGCTTGCCGGTGTCCGTAAACAGGGATGGTTGAAATGAAAAAACTGACCGTTTCCAGTTTCCGGAAAATGAAGGAAGCCGGGGAAAAGATCGTGATGGTCACCGCCTACGATGCCCCCACTGCCGCCATGGCTTATGAAGCCGGGGTGGAAATGCTTCTGGTGGGCGATTCTCTGGGCATGGCGGTATTGGGTTACAAGAATACATTGCCTGTAACCATGGAAGATATGCTTCATCATTGCAAAGCTGTCCGCCGCGGTGCGCCGGAGGCTTTTGTGGTGGGGGATATGACATTTATGAGTTATCAGATCTCCACGGAGGAGGCTCTGCACAATGCCGCAAGGCTGATGAAAGAAGCCGGATGTAACGCCGTCAAACTGGAGGGCGGGGCGGAATATGCGCCTCTGGTTGGCCGCCTTGCCGCCTGCGGGATCCCGGTGGTGGCTCATGCCGGGCTTCTGCCCCAGAAGGTGGAAGCCATGGGGGGCTACCGGGTGCAGGGAAAGACCGAAGAGGCTGCCCGTCAGCTTCTTGCGGATGCGCATGCTCTGGAGGATGCCGGAGCGTTTGCACTGGTTCTGGAGTGCATTCCGGCTGCGCTGGCAGAAAAAATCTCCGGGGAATTGACCATTCCCACCATCGGCATCGGTGCCGGGATCGGGTGCAATGGTCAGGTGCAGGTGATCCATGATATTCTGGGGATGTCCTGTTATCTGCCCAAACACGCCAAATGTTATGCGGATGCGGGTTCCATGATCCGCAAGGCGTTGGGGGATTATGTAGCGGAAGTAAAAGCAGGTTCTTTCCCCGGGCCGGGGAACAGTTTCTGATGTTTTTGCCGGAGAGCCACGCTTTCCGGAGTTGAAATCGAATGCGCTGCTGCGCGGAAAATGGGGGCGGCAGAATGTACAGATATTATGAATTGATCGACGGGCGGGTGACCCATTGCCCCGGCGACGAAGAGGGGCGGATCGCCATTTACAGCGATCCCACGGATGAAGAAAAGCGTTTCCTTATTGAGGAATACGGTATCGACGAACACACCCTCAATTCTGCTCTGGACGATGACGAACTTTCCCGTGTGGAGTTCGAGAGCAACCATGTTGCCGTCATTCTCAAACGCCCCAGCAATTATACGGCGGACCGTTCACTGGAATTCCGGGTGGTATCCACCGGGGCGTTTCTTTTCAAAGACCGGATCATCATTGTTCAGGCGGAACAGTCGCCTCTTTTTGAACACGGCCGTATTCCCATCCGGGGGACCAGTGTGCAGGGGATCTTACTGCGGCTTCTGCACCATTCCACCCATCACTTTCTGGAACATTTGCGGATCATCCGCACCATTTCCGATGAGATCGAGGCGCAGATCGAATTTTCCGTGACCAACAAGGCTCTGGTGAATATGTTCACACTTTTGAAGAGTTTGACCTACTACGAAAGTGCCACCAGTGCCAATTTGCTCCTCCTTGCCAAACTGCGGAACGATGCCCGGAAAGTGGGTTTTAATGAGGAAGAGATCGACTTTCTGGAAGATATTACGGTCGAAAACAAGCAGTGCGACAACCTTGCCAATATTTATACCGGGATTTTGACCGGCATGTCCGATGCCCGTGTATCTGTTGTCAGCAACAATCTGGCGATCATCATGAAATATCTGGCAGTGATCAATGTGGTCTTTATGCCCATCAACGTACTGGTGGGCATGGGCGGCATGTCTGAATTTACCGCCATGACCGAAGGTTTGTGGTGGCCCCACGCTTACAGCGCATTTCTGCTGCTGGTGGTGGCGGTGGGGTACATTACCTATCTCTTGATACGCAATATCGGAAACACTACCAACAAATAGAGTCTTACACCCGGCTGATGAGGTACGCCGAGTAAAGACAGGCGGCAAGCAGGAATGCTCCGCCTGTCAGACGGCTGATGGCGGGACGGAATTTCATGACCAGTGCCAATGCCAGTGTTGTACCCAGCATCATTGCCAGGTCTGCAAGAGCGATCCCCGGGGCGCAGATGGGGTGGATCAGCGGGGCGATCCCCATGATGACAAGGATGTTGAGGATATTGGAGCCCACCACATTACCGATGGCAATGTCCTGTTCCCCTTTGAATGCCGCCACAGCGGAAGTTGCCAGTTCCGGAAGACTTGTTCCCAGAGCCACGATGGTAAGGCCGATCACCGCATCCGGAATACCGAATTTTTCAGCGGCAAAGACGGCACTTGTCAGGAAAAGTTTTGCGCCCAGCATCAGGGAGCCGATACCGAGAAGTGTCAGCAGCGCGGCCCAGTGGAGCTTCAAAATCGTTTCCTCCTCCTCTGTTTCTGCATTTTCCTGCCGGGAAGAGCGGATCTGGAAAACGGTGTAGGCTATGCCGATCAGGAGCAGTACTGCCCCTGCAAGACGCCCCACTCCGCCCAGAAAATAGGCGGAAAACGCCAGCAATAGAGTGATCCCCAGCAGAAGCGGCATATCCAGTTTCAGCATTTTGCGGTTGACCGCAATGGGGGCAATCAATGCGGAGAGCCCCAGAATGACTGAGATGTTGCAGATATTGGAGCCGATCACATTCCCCAGAGAAACATCGCCTTTCCCGCCCAGAGCAGAAAGAATGCTGACGACCAGCTCCGGCGCACTGGTGGCAAATGCGACCAGCGTCAACCCGATAACAAGGGGAGAAATACGGCATTTGCGGGCAATGCTCACACCGCCCCGGACCATCCATTCTGCACCGTAATAAAGCAAAGTCAATCCGGCGACGCCGAAAACACCGCACCACAACCAATTCATCGTCATTGAGAACCTCACAAGTTACAGGGGCCGAGTGGCGAGTGGTGAAGAAACCGGCCGGGGGCCCGGGCAAAAAAAAATGGAGCGGGTGACCGGAGTCGAACCGGCGTCGCCAGCTTGGGAAGCTGGAGCATAACCGTTTTGCTACACCCGCTCGTGTATACCTCTATACAATAACGCAGAATGTCAAAAATGCAAGTGTCAACTGTTTTTTTTTGCAAAAAACTTGAAAAAAATCCGGAAGTTGCTACTTTAACAGTAAAACAAGTGAGGTTTTGCTATGGGTAGATTGTTCCGTATTTTCGTTGTCGTGTTTTCAGTGGCATTGCTTGCCGGGTGTGTGACTGAAAAAATTCCGGCGGAAGACCTGGATGTTCTGACAGTGTGCCGCCGGGAGATCGCTACTCTCCAGTCGCCGGAAATCAGCCCCAACAGTAAATTGAAGTATGACGCCGCCAAATCCCTGTTGGAAAAGGTGGATTTTTCCTACATCCGCCGGGTGGAAACGCTGGACGCCATTTTCAGTTCTGTGGATGCCCAGGTGGATAAACCCAATTCCCGGAGTCAGGTGTTGAGTTTTTATTACCAGTACGGCAATCGCTCCATCCGTTTTGTATTCAGCCGCTATAACAATATCGTGACCCGTTTTGAGGTCATTGAAAAGTGATGTCTGACGCAGATTTCATGGGGGAAGCTCTGGCGGAAGCCCGGCTTGCCGCCGAAGCCGGGGAAGTGCCCGTGGGAGCGGTGGCTGTTTGCGGGGGCAAAATCATTGCCCGTGCCCGCAACCGGGTGGAGGCTGCGGGCGATGCCACCTGTCACGCGGAGATCGAACTCCTGAAACAGTGCGCTCAAGTCCGTGGTGATTGGCGTATGGAAGATGTGGAGATCTATGTTACCAAAGAACCCTGTGCCATGTGTGCCGGAGCCATGGTCAATGCCCGTGTGAAACGGGTGATTTTCGGCTTGCCGGATCCCCGGAGCGGCTGCTGCGGTTCGGCGCTGGATGTGGCCGGATTCCCGGGAATGTTGTGGCAGGTGGAAGCCTGCGGGGGGGTGCGGCAGGAAGAGTGTCTGGAAGTGATGCGTTCCTTTTTCCGGAAAGTGCGGGAGAAAAAAGCATGAAAAAAATTCTTTTATTTGTGTGGATGGTTTTGGCTGTGCTGGCTTCTGGGGCAGATCTGCAAACTTTGCTGACCCCGCCTGCCGGGAGTTTCTGGAACAGAGGGGTTGCGGATTTACAGAAAAATACCGGTGTCAGATTCCGGTGGGGGACCCGGGATCGTAAGTCCATCCGTTATTCCCCGAAAAAAGGGACTGTTTCCAGCGTAAGTTGGCTGGATCAGCCGGTGTGCGAGATCCTTTGCACGCTGGGGAGTCCTGCCGGAAAACTGCAGTCCATGACCATTTCCATTTACAACCGGGGCGATGGCGGAGCCATGAATGACCGGGATTTCAAACGGCTGCAGGAGCGGGCGGAAGAAGCCGTCAGCAAACTTGCCGGAAACAATGTCCAGCCGGTGCGGGACCGTATGCGAATGGCACGGGAAACGGTTTTTTCCCGGACATGGCACGGGCCGGAAGTCCGTTGGCAGCTTTTGTGGTGCGAATCCGACCGGGGGGCGGAATACCTGACGCTGAAAGCTCTCCACCCCTCGCTTCCGGAGGAAAAACTCCGGAAAGCTGTAAAGGCCGCTGTGGATAAAAAGATGCTTCCCGCCATGGTGAAAAAACAGGAGGACGGCAGTCTTTTTATGGATGTTCCCATGATCGATCAGGGGGAAAAGGGGTATTGCGCGGCCGCCACCATGGCACGGGTGATCTGCTATTACGGCGGCGAGATAGATCAGAATCAGGCGGCGCAGGTGATCGGTACCGATGCCCAGTTCGGCACTTCCTGCCGGGGGATGCTGAAAAAACTGGAACAGGAAAAGTCCATGCTGAATGTACGGACGCAAATGCTGTACGAATTTCAGGATTTCAGTTCCTTTAATGACATCCGGAAGTTTGTATCCCGCTACAACCGCGCAGCCCGTTCCATGAAGAAGAAAAGCATCCGACTGGAAGATCATATCAAAACTTCCGGCAGGACCCGGACATTGGATCTGGACAGCCTGAATAAAGAAATCGATAAAGAGGTGTACCGCCAGATGCGGATCAAAGATAAAGACTATGCTAAATTCCGGAGAGAGGTTGAAGCCGCCATCCGGCAGGGATTGCCGATCCTGTGGATGATCCCCGGGCATATCCGTTTGATCGTGGGAATGGATCCCGGGAAAGATCAAATCTTCTATTCAGACAGCTGGGGAAGCGGGCACGAATTGAAAAAAATGCCCTTTCAGGAGGCTTTTATTCTGACACACCGGATCTTTGTCCTGATTCCACGGTAAAAAAATTCGCATTTTAGCAGAAAAGGTGTATATTAACCTTGTCTTATTGTATTCTTTGGAATAAAAACCATAAAACAACTAAATAAGGGAGACGAAATCGTGAGTCGTACAGTTCTCGTTTTCGTAAAACAGGTTCCGGATACCCAGAATATCACCGGCGACGCCATGACGCCGGAGGGTACCGTCAACCGTGCTGCACTTCCGGCCATTTTCAACCCGGAAGATTTGAACGCTCTTGAAATGGCTCTTCAGCTCAAGGACCGCTATGGCATGCACGTCACGGTGGCGACCATGGGCCCGCCGAAAGCCGCCGAGATCCTGCGGGATTGTCTTTGCCGGGGTGCGGATGAAGCCATTCTTCTGACGGACCGTGCTTTTGCCGGTGCGGATACGCTGGCTACCAGTTATGCCTTGAGCTGCTGTGCCGCCAAGGTGCAGGATGTGGCAGTAGTGCTGTGCGGCCGTCAGGCTATCGACGGGGATACCGCCCAGGTGGGACCCCAGCTCAGCGAAAAGATGCAGTCCCCCCAAATTTGCTACGCAGAAGATGTGGTGGAAATGACGGAAAACTCCATTACCGTCCGTCGGCGCATCGATGGCGGTTATGAAGTTCTGCAGTCCCCCCTGCCGGCTCTGCTGACGGTGGTGGACAGCAACGATCCCCGGCCCATGGCGGCCCGCCGGATCATGAAGTACAAGCGTGCCAAAACCATGTCCGAGATCCGTGCTGCTCTGGGCGGTGCGGAAGCGGATGCCGCGGCGGTTTCCGCCGAAGCGGCCCGTCTGGATGCGGCGGGGCTTTTGATCCGGGAGTGGAGCGCGGCGGATGCCGGTGCGGATCTTTCCCGCACGGGTCTTGCCGGTTCTCCCACCAAGGTCAAGCAGGTGATGAGCGTGGTGCTGACCGCCGGGGAAGCAAAGAAAGTGGAGCCGACTGCGGACGGTGTTACCGCTTTGATCCATGAACTGATTGCTGATCATACGTTGGGGTGATATCATGGGAAATGTATGGGTTTTTATTGAACAGGAAGGCGGTAAGATCGCCGATGTGAGTCTGGAACTGGTCTGCAAAGCCCGTGAGCTGGCAGACGAACTGGGCGTGAAGGTGGAAGCTTTGCTGCTGGGGGACAATCTCTCCGGTTGCACGGATACCCTGATCAGCTATGGGTGTGATACCGTGTTTCTGGCGGAGGATCCCCGTCTGGAACCCTTTACGGTTCTGCCTTTTGCACGGGTCATCATGGATCTGGTGCTGGAACACAAGCCGAACATCCTTATGTTCGGTGCCACTTTGAAGGGCCGTGAACTGGCGCCCCGCATCGCTTCCGAAAAACGCTGCGGCCTGACTGCCGACTGCACCGAACTCAAGATCGATGATTTTGAAGACAAGGTCAACAAGAAGAGCTATACCAATAAGCTGATGCAGATCCGTCCTGCATTCGGCGGCAACATTATCGCCACTATTGTGAACACCTGGAACGATCCCCAGATGGTCACCGTCCGTGAAGGCGTGATGAAGATGGGTGAAGCGGATGCTTCCCGCAAGGGTGAAGTCGTCCGGGTGACCCCCAAACTGACCGATGCCGATACGGTGGTGAAGGTTCTGGAACGGGTCCGTGCCGATCAGGAAGTGGATCTGAAGGGTGCACAGATCATCGTGGCAGGCGGCTACGGTGTGGGTTCCAAAGAAAATTTCCAGCTGTTGAAGGATCTGGCGGATGCGCTGGGCGGCGAAGTTGCCGCTTCCCGTGCCGCCGTGGATGCCGGTTGGGTGGAGCATGCCCGTCAGGTGGGGCAGACCGGTGTTACGGTGCGTCCCCGTCTTTACATTGCCTGCGGGATTTCCGGTGCCATCCAGCACACGGCCGGGATGAAGGATGCCAAAAAGATCATTGCCATCAACAATGATCCGGATGCCCCCATCTTCTCCATTGCACATTATGCGATTTGCGGCGACCTGAATACGGTGATCCCGCAGATGATCAAAGCGTTCAAGGCCAAGGCGTAAATTAGGAGGATTTTTCGATGGCGAACTTTTTTCAGGACAATCGCGACCTCATGTTTACGCTGGGGAATCTGGATCTGAAGGATACCGTATCTCTGCGTGAACAGGGCTTTAAATTTACCGAAAACTGCGACTATGCACCTGTGGATCTGGCAGATGCGCTTGATAACTACCGGCGGGTGCTGGAAGTTGTCGGCGGCATTTGCGGCGACCGCATTGCTCCCCGCAGCCGGACGGTGGACGAAGAAGGCCCGGAATTTGAAAACAATACGGTGACCTATCACCCGCTGACACAGCAGAACATTGCCGACCTGACCAAGGCGGAAGTTTCCGGCGTGATGCTGCCCTATCAGTACGGCGGGCTGAACTTCCCGGTGACGGTTTACACCATGATGACCGAAATGGTCTCCCGTGCGGATGCTTCTTTGCAGAATATTTTCGGTCTGCAGGATATTGCCGAAACCATCTGCCTTTTCGGGAATGAAGAACAGAAGGCGCAGTATCTGCCCGGTTTTGCCACCGGGGAATACGATGGGGCCATGGACTTGACCGAGCCGGATTACGGTTCGGATCTGCCCGGCGTCCGTCTGCGGGCGTGGCAGGATGAAAACGGCCAGTGGTATCTGAACGGCATGAAGCGTTTTATCACCAACGGCTGTGCCAAGGTACATCTGGTGCTTGCCCGTTCCGAAGAAGGGACCACGGATGCCCGCGGACTCTCCATGTTCATTGCCGAAGCCTGTCCGCAGCTGGTGGTGCGCCGCATTGAACACAAACTGGGGATCCACGGTGTGGCGACCTGCGAATTGCAGTTCAACGATGTTCCCGCCCAGCTCTGCGGCAAACGCAAGTTCGGTTTGATCAAGTATGTGATGAGCCTGATGAACGGTGCCCGTGTGGCCATCAGTGCCCAGGCTGTGGGTGTGGCGGAAGCCGCTTACCGTGCCGCCCGCCAGTATGCGGCGGAACGGGAACAGTTCAAGAAGACCATCGACCAGTTCCCGGCAGTGTATGACATGCTTTCCAGCATGAAGGTGAAACTGACTGCCGCCCGCACGCTCCTGTACGAAACCACCCGTGCGGTGGACTTGCGTGACGGTTATACTGCTGCCATGGAACGGGGCGAAGCCGTCCGGGATCAGCAGAAGTACTGGAACAACGTGGCTGCCACGCTGACTCCCATGTGCAAAGCATTGGCTACGGAAAGTGCCAACCAGATCGCTTACGATGCGTTGCAGATCCACGGCGGTACGGGGTATATGCACGACTTTGATGTGGAGCGTTACTATCGTGATGCCCGTATCACCAATATTTATGAAGGCACCACCCAGTTGCAGGTGGTGGCGGCCATCGGCGGTGTTCTGCAGGGGCATTTGAAGAAGGAGATCGACGATCTTCTGGCACTGCCCTTTGAAGGCCGTGCGGCGGAATTGCGTGACATGCTTGCCGGGTTCAATACCAAACTGGCGGAAGCCGTGCAGTATGTGAACGACAAGAAGGATTCCGCCTATCACGATCTGCGTGCCCGGGATCTGGTGGATATGGCCACCAGCGTCTATGTGGGGCTTTTGATGCTGCGCAATGCCACCCGTGATGAAGCCCGTATGCCCATTGCGGAACGGTTTGTGCTGGATGCAGTTGTGGAAGTCGAAAAGCGTTATCTCCGGGTTCTCTCCGGCGATATGCAGCTGATCGAAAAGAAGAATGATATTCTGGATTACTGACAGAGGGGATTGGAAACATGAACAACGATTATCTGTATCGTGCAAAGCAGGCGATCCCGGATGTGCAGGTTTTGTCGGTGGTGGCGGCCAAGCGAGCCCGCCAGCTGGCAGCCGGGGCCCGTCCGATGATCAAGTGCAAAGATGAAAATGTGCTGGACATTGCCTTGCTGGAAATTGCCGAAGGTCTTCTGACCTACTATTTCGGGGATGAAGATCCGGAAGCGGCGGCTTCTCCGGAAGCGGCGGAAGTGAAAGCTGCTGATGCGGCGGCAGAGGAAGCCTGATCGTGAGTGCACAAGTTGCCATTGTGATGGGGAGCAAGAGTGATCTCCCCGTTCTGCAGGGTGCGTTTCAGATGTTGGACAAGTTCGGTGTAAGCTACACTGCCCGTGTCCTCTCTGCGCACCGCACGCCGGATGAAGCGGCGGCGTTTGCAAAAAACGCCGAAGAAACCGGGTGCAAAGTCATCATTTGTGCCGCCGGAATGGCGGCGCATCTGGGCGGCGTTTTTGCGGCCCACACGGTTTTGCCGGTGATCGGTATTCCGGTGGCGTCCGAGCCCTTCAACGGGCTGGATTCGCTGTTGAGTTTTGTGCAGATGCCTCCGGGGATCCCGGTGGCAACGGTCACGGCGGGCAAAGCCGGCGGTAAAAACGCCGCATTGTACGCCATTTCCATTCTTGCTGTGGAAGATGCCGGCCTGCGTGAGCAGTTGAAGGCGTTCCGGCGGGAGCAGGCAGAACAAGTGTTAAAGGCAGACGCCGAACTTCAGGCTGAACTCAAAGGGTAATGATTTCATGCAGCTCCGGCAGTTATTGGAGTGTGTGCCGGGTCTTTCTCTGGAAGCGGGGCTTCCGGAGATGGATATTCCTGCTGTATGCTGTGATTCCCGCCGGGTGACACCGGGCGTCTTATATGCGGCCATTCCGGGCGTTTGCTCGGATGGCCATGATTTTTTGGATCAGTCGGCAGCAAAGGGGGCGGCAGCGGTGCTGGTTTCCCGTGACGGGGTGTCTTTTCCCGGGGCTGTCCTGCGGGCCGCAGATACCCGGGAGGCTTACGCCCGTATCCAGCGGGAATTTGCGGGGTGTCCGGACCAGGAACTTTGTATGCTCGGTGTGACGGGGACCAACGGGAAAACGACGACTGCATATCTGATGGCGGCGCTGGCGGAAACTGTTGCTGCCGGGGGCTTGCTTTCCACGGTGGAAGTCCGTTCTCCGGAGAGCCGCCGGGATTCCGACTGTACCACGCCGGATCCGCAGACATTTTTCCAATTTGCCCGCCAGGTCCGGGAAGAGGGCGGGCGGTATCTTGCCATGGAACTTTCCAGCCACGCACTGGATCAATCCCGCACGGGCGGGGTGCGTTTTCAGGCGGCGGTTTTTACGAATCTCACCGGGGACCATCTGGATTATCACAAAACCATGGAGCGGTATTTTGCCGCCAAGAGCCGGCTTTTCAGCGAATGGTTGGAGGGGCGTGCCGTGATCAATACGGATGATGACTGGGGGCGGAAACTCTGTGCCGTTTCCCGGGGGAAGGAATTGGTCACTTTCGGGATTTCGCCGGATGCAGACTGCCGGATCACAGAAATCAGACAGACGGCGGAGGGGACAAGCTGTGTTCTGCTCCGGGAGGGGAGAGCGTATCCGGTCTTTACTCCCATGGTGGGGAAACATAATCTTTATAACCTGACAGGTGCCATGCTGGCGGCGGAAGTTTTCGGCGTACCCTTCGGCACGGTTTGTGTTCCGGCTGTGCCGGGGCGTCTGGAACCGGTACGCGGGGGCGGGATCAACTGTTTTGTGGATTACGCTCATACCGATGATGCACTGGCGCAGGTTTTGCAGGCATTGCGGCCTCTGACAAAGGGGCGGTTGATCACTGTTTTCGGTTGCGGCGGCGACCGTGACCGGACCAAACGCCCACGGATGGGGCGTGCGGCACAGCTTTATTCGGATCTTGCCATCGTTACCAGCGATAATCCCCGGAGTGAAGACCCGGAAGGGATCATCAGCGAAATTACAGGCGGCATGACTGGTTGGAAGGAATACCGGGTGGAACCGGACCGGGCGGAGGCGATCAAACTTGCCTGTTCTGTGGCAGAGCCCGGGGATTGCGTTCTTATTGCCGGGAAAGGGCACGAGAATTATCAGGAAATCAACGGTGTCCGATACGCATTTTCGGACGTGGAGCATACCCGTAACGCTTTACGCAGGAGGGTCTGATGGACAGACGGGAATTTTTGAAGCATTGCATGACATTGGGGGTTCTGGGGGCGGCTGCTGCCGGGAGCAAGGCTTTTGCCGGAGTGGAGGTGCCGAAAAAGACCCGGACATCCGGCGGGGCGAGGTCCGTCATTGAATTGTGGATCTGGGGCGGCCCCTGTCAGCTGGAATCTTTTGACCCCAAACCGGGTGCCGGAGAGTTGTATAATGGCGGCAGGGGGCAGATCCCCACCAATGTGGACGGGTTGTTCCTCAGTGAATATCTGCCGCAGCTGGCAAAACAGGCGGACAAGTTTTCGGTGATCCGCAGTATGACGCACCGGTTTTTCGGGCATGAAGCGGCGACGTATCTGATGCAGACCGGCCGTGAGCCGGGGGGCGGGATCACGTATCCTGCCATCGGGGCACTGCTGGCGATGATGAAGGGGGGGGATGTCAAATACAATCTGCCTCCCTATGTGGCACTTACCATCAACAAAGGTCGTTTTTCCGAATGCGGATTTCTGGGGGACCGTTACCGGCCCTTTGCCACGGGCGGGAATCCTATGGCGTGGCAGTTTCAGGTGGATGGTTACACGCCTGCCGGCGGCATCAGCCGTCAGCAGATGCAGGAGCGTTCCAAATTTGCCCGGGAACTGGATACCTTTTCCCGGCAGTATGCCGGACACCCGGCGCTCCGTTCTGCGGCGTTGGCGGAAAAGGATGCGGAAAGCATCATGTACGGCAAAGCGGCAGATGTTTTTGATTTGCGGCAGGAGCCGAAAGAGGTTCGGGAGCGTTACGGCATGACCCGGTTCGGGCAGTCCTGTTTGTGCGCCCGGCGGCTTGTGGAGGCGGGGGTCCCTTATATCACCATCAACGCATCCGGCTGGGATACGCACAAGAAGCACTTTGAAACGCTGAACCGCATTGCTCCTGAAATGGACCGTGCAGTGGCGGCTCTGCTGGAGGATCTGGCGTCCCGGAGACTGCTGGATACCACGCTGGTGTGGTGGAGCGGGGAATTCGGAAGAACGCCGAAAGTGGACTATGATCCGCCGTGGCAGGGAGGGCGGAACCATTACTGTCCCTGTTTCAGTGCCATGGTGGCGGGGGGCGGCTTCAAGGGCGGTCAAATCGTGGGAGCCTCGGATGAAGTGGGGGGCAAAGTGGTGTCCCGCCCGGTATCTCCGGTGGATCTTCTTGGAAGTATTTACGAGTTGTGCGGGATCGATCCGGCGGGCATGTTCCCGGAAAATCCCATCGGGTTGAAGAGCCCCATTTTGCCGGGAGCGGACCCGAAGACCCGGTTGCGTGAAATTTATTGCTGATGGGAAAGAGGTTGAAAGGTATGAAAATATTGTTCAGTATGTTTCTTCTGGCGGCGGCACTGGTGCTGACCGGGGCGGATTGGAAAATGTCCGATTTTCAGTTCCGGTTCAAAACGGACCGGGCGGATGCCATTTACAATGCGGGGGATGAAGTCTGTTTTTCCGGGAATGTTCTGGTAAAGGGGAAACACCCGGAAAAGATGACGGTACGCTGTCAGGTGATCCGGGATGGATATAAGGTTTTACAATCTCAAAAAATCCAGCTTACGGAGAACCCCATTACATTCTCTGCAAAATTTGACCGTCCCGGCTGGATCCGGCTTCTGGTGGAAGTGCTGGATGAACAGGGCAAAGTTTTGCGGATCGGCAACCGGCAGGTACAGGGCGGCGTGGGTGCCATGGCTGATCCGGAAAAAATCCTTCCCGGTGCCGCTGAACCGGCGGATTTTGATGCGTTCTGGGCGGCAAAACGGGCGGAACTGGATAAGGTTCCTGTGAAGGCTCTCCGTGTACCTTTTGCGCCGGAAAACGGCAAGTATTTCAACTGCTGGGACATTAAAGTGGATTGTGCCGGGGGGAGGCCGGTTTCCGGGTATCTCTGTATTCCCAAAGGTGCCAAGCCGAAAAGTCTGCCGGTGGCAGTGCGTTTCCATGGAGCGGGTGTCCGCAGTGCCAACGCCGTTCTTTATTACAGAGGGTTGATCGTGCTGGATGTGAATGCACACGGGATCGAAAACGGCAAAGATGCGGCATTTTACAGCGATCTGCAGAAAAAAGACTTGAATAATTATCATGCGCAGAACAAGCTGGATCGGCACAAGGGATACTTTGTGGGGATGTTCATGCGTGTCATGCGGGCTCTGGATTATGTAAAAACTCTGCCGGAATGGGATGGCAAAACCCTGATCGTTTTCGGAGGAAGTCAGGGAGGCGCGCAGAGTCTTGCGGCGGCGGCACTGGATAAAGATGTTACCCATTGTATTGCAGGAGTGCCTGCTTTGTGTGACCAGGGCGGGGTGCTGGCGGAGCGTTCAGCGGGCTGGCCGCAGTTTGTTTCCTGGTTCCGTATCGGCAAAATGACGGAGGAAGACCGGGCCGTACTGCCGGAAGTGGCGTATGTGGATTGTGCCTATATGGCACGGCGCATCAAGGCAAAAACATATATCGGCACGGGTTTTATGGACTATGTGTGTGCGCCGACCAGTGTGTTTGCAGCGTACAACAACATTCCTGCCGGGACGGAAAAAGATATTGTTACTACGCCGGACAAGGCGCATAATGCTCCCAATACCAAAGGGATGAAATGGTTGGCCGATTTTTCGGCACAGGTTTTTAAATCGCAGGGAAAAGAATGACATTACAGGCATTTGACGGTACGTTGTACCTTGGTGGAACGGAGTTGACTCTGGGCGGTGTCCGTCTGGGGATGTTTGACGAATCCACTTCATTGATCGGCAAAGAGCGTTTCCATGAGTCCATGGACGGGATGAGTATTTCCGGAAAAACGGAAAAGACGATTCCATTCGGGTGTGAATATGCCATTGTGCGGAATTACGAGCGTGCGGAAGGGATCTTGCGGGCATCGGTGGATGTCCGGGCGTTGAATGGCGGGGCGGTAACGGATTGCAGTCTGGACCCGCTTTCGATCCCGGGGAAAGTGGTGCGTGCCGGGATCCTGGGGGATGACGGCAGAACGGAGTGGACAAGTGATGCCTCCGGGGAGATCATGCCCCGTGCAGTGGAGATTTTGCTGGAAGACGGTACGGCGGCAGAATGGATGTGCGGGGACGACTTGTGGCGGCACCGGGGGGCGGCGGAGTGCGGCGGCACCTCCTGCTGGAAAATGAAGCTGGAAAACGGTTCTCTTTCTTTTGACCGTACCATGATCCGCTATCCGGAAGGGGTGGAGCCATCCCCTCGTTCCTGGCGTTGGGAATACGCTCTTGTGTGGGGCTTTCCCGGCACAGCGGCGGTGGAAAAGGCGGCGGAAAAGGTGGATTGTACCGGGATCTGTTTTGCTTCTCCCGCCCAGCGGCGGCGTTTCCGGGATCTGGTGCGGCAGGCGAAAAGTTCTTTGCATCTGGTGAATGTGGAAGCCGGATTGTGCAAAGAAGCCTCCCATACCGGGCGGAACCGGGAACTGGTGCATCAGGATACCGGGGAACTGCTCTCGCTTTTCATCTGGGCGAACCGCACGCTTCGGGCGGCGGGTTTGGGATTGACGGCGGAACTGACGGCGGAAACAGCGGAGAACCGTCCCGCACTGGCGGCGCTGCTTTCCGGCGGACTGAAATAAGGAGGGGTGTGATGGATTTTGCGGAACTTTTGAAGCGGCGCACCATCCGTTTTTTCCGGCAGGAAGCTGTACCGGAAGCGGAACTCTGCAAATTGATCGATGCCGCCCGGGTCGCCTCCTGCGGTGCCAATGCACAACTATTGCGTTATATGGTGATCCGCACGCCGGAACTGGCGGAAAAGATTTTTTACAACACTGCCTATGCCGCCAAGGTCCAGCCCCGGCGGAACCCGGTTTGGGGCGTAACAGCACCGCAAACATTTATAGCCGTCCTTGCCCCGGAAGGGAAAGCGGAGGCCGATGCGGGGGCGGCGGTGCAAAGTATGGAATTTGCGGCATACAACAGCGGCCTCGGGAGCTGTTGGATCGGTTCTTTCAACCGGGGGGCGGTGCAGGAATTGCTTACGCCTCCTGCGGGGCTGCAGGTGCGTTATCTTCTTGCCGTGGGGTATCCCGCCGAAGCGCATCCGGTGCAGGAAGATATCGGTCTTGACGGTGATCCGGCATACTATCTGGATGAACAGGATCGTCTGCATGTTCCCAAATATACGGTGGAAGCGCTGACAAGCTGGCGGTAAAGAGAGAGAGGAAACGCATGAAAAAGTGGTGGATCTGGTTGTTGCTGATTGGGGGTGCTGCAGGCGCAGCGGACTTTGAAGCGGAAAGCGGCGTCTTGAGCCCGGGAACAGGGACAGCCCTTTATAAAAATGCCTCCGGAGGCACCGTTGTCCGTTTGACCGGGAAGTCACAGGTGAAAATGGATGCGGTGGATCCAGCCAAACCGGATTGTGCGGTTTCCTTTTCCGTGGATCGCTCCGGAACATGGAAGATCACGGCAGTTGTCTGTACGGAACACACCGGGAACGACTCCATGTATTACCGGGTGGATGAAGAGGGCTTGCAGGCTTTGCACACCGGATTCCCCCGAAAACTTGCCCCTGTGACTTTGGGGGTCTTTGAGTTGCAAAAAGGGTCGCACACATTGAAACTTTACCGGCGGGAACCGGATTTCGGGCTGGATAAAATTTCTGTTGAGCGAGTTACTTCCAAGCCCGTTCTGCGGACGTTCCCGGGGAAAAAGGGGCCGGATGCCACGTATTTTCTTCCGGCAGTACCGGGGAATTATTTTATCCGCATCCGTGCTGTGGTGGACGAGCCGGGCCCCCAGCGGAACGCCCGGATCACCATCAACGATCAGCAGCCGGTCACCCGGCGGATCATTTTCCCCACGGTCACCACCGGGCAGTACGAAGTGGAGCGGGTGGCGGTTACGGAAAAGCCCCTGAAATTGCGTATCGAAACCGATCCGGAGGTGACCATTACCCATGTGCAGCTGGAACCTGTGAAAAAGCGTTTGCCGCAGGCGGCAGTGGATTATGTGCCGCCCATTACGCCCCGTGCGGATCGTCCCCGGCTCTTCATCAACCGGGAATCGCTGGAAAAGATCCGCCGGAATATCCGGAGAAGCCCGTCTCACAAACAGGCGTGGAAGATGGTGGAAAAAACTGCCCGGAACCCTTTCAAATTTGCACCTGTTCCCGGGAAAGAGGTGCAGTGGGATCAGCGGGTGATCAACGCCATGCTGTATAAAGCTCTTTATTCTCTGGTTACCGGCGATGAAAAAATCGGCAGGGAAGCCTGCGACCTTGCCGTGGCATACATGAAAGTCGTGAATTTCGGCAACGGGCAGGATGTTTGCCGCCGTACCGGGGAAGCCATCCGTGTGGCAAGTATGGTTTATGACTGGTGTTATCCTGTCATGACCGATGGGGAACGCAGGCTTTTGCGGGACCGCTTTCTCTGGCAGGCGGAATCCATGGAGATCGGCTGGCCGCCATTTCTCCAGCATATCAACATCGGTCACGGCAACGAAGCGCAGTTGAATAAAGATCTTCTTTCCATGGCGATTGCCGTTTACAACGAAGATCCTCTTCCGTGGCAGTATTGCACCTACCGTTTGCTGGAAGAGGCACGGCCCATGAAGAGTTATCTCTATAAAAGCGGTTTTCATTACGAGGGCATCGCCTACGGAACGGTGCGGTATGGGGCAGATGTTACGGCGGCTTTTCTTTTGAAACAGGCTGCCGGCTTTGACCAGTTTGAGCCTTATGTGGGGAAAGTCCCGTATGCCTGGTTCCACTGGCGTTTGCCCAATGGCGACCTTTTCCGGAATGGGGATGATTACATGCATGGAACATCTTTCCCCGGGAGTTCGGAAATCTATCTTGCTGCCAATGCTTTGTGGCCGGACCCCAAATTGAAATCCGGCTATATGGAGTACTTCCGCCGCACGGTTCTGCCGTTCAGCGAGCCCTTTTATTATCTGGCTATGATGCAGGATGGAGATCAATTGCAGGATGACCGGCGGGATGATTTGCCAACGGTAAAATTCTTTGGAGAACCCCTTTCCATGCTTTCGGCACGGACGGGGTGGGCATACGGTCTGGCGTCGGACGATGTTCTGGTGCAGATGACCGGTGCGGGGATCCATCACTCCAGCCATCAGCATCACGATGCCGGTTCGTTCCAACTTTATTACCGGGGGATGCTGGCGGCAGATATCGGGCAGTACCGCTATTTCGGGAAACCTTACGACATGGATTTTGCCAAATCCAGCATGTCCCATTCGGTCATGCGGATCATAGACCCGCAGCAGAAAGAGCCCCGCTGGCGGTGGCACAGGCATTTGAAGGGGAGCGGTATTCAGGAAGTTCCGCCCTATGGTCCGGCGGTGTTGGAGGATATTACAAAAAGACGGCATTTTTACACTGCCGGGGAAACCTTGAGTGTTTCCCAAGACCCGGCATCCCCGCATTTGCAGCTGGAATTGAGTGCTGTTTATCCGGGCAGGGTGAAGCGTTATGTGCGGACCATGGTCTTTGCGGCGGCGGAAAATCCGGCATTGATCGTGTTGGACGAAATGGCGTTTCCCCGGCAGGACATCCGGCCCGTGTGGCAGCTGACCACCTTTGATAAACCTGTTGTAAAAGATGCACAGCTCGTGGCGGAACACCGCTATCTGGGGATGCCGTCACGCCTGACGGTGACAACGCTGCTCCCCCGTAAACATGAGATAAAGATCCTTTCGGGGAAAGAGGCGCACAAGGTGCTGGGGATTCAGTATGATCCGCCGTACAAGAATCTCCCGGGTGCCTTTGGGAGCCGGACGGAAATTTCGGCGGCACAGGGGGAAAGCAATGCCCGCTTTCTCCACATCCTTCAGCCTACGCCGGGAACAAAACCCGCTCCGGTTTCTATGACGGAAAAGGACGGAGTGATCACGCTTGTTTCCGAGGGATGGCAGGTGATCCTGACGCCCGGCAAGCCCCCTGTCTGTACGGTGTCCCGGCCCCGCAAGGCATTTGTTCCACCAAAAGACACGGTGTATATGAACGGGCAGGAAGTCTGCAAACTTGCGGACGGCAAAGTGCCGCTGGTCTGGCTTTTGAATGCCGGAAACATCCCGTGGCAGGAAAAGAACGGTATTTTGTATATCGGGGACGATCTTGTGGCGGCTCCCGAAGGCTGTGATGATGCGCCGGAAGATGCCGTGACCGTGGCGCAGAAAAACGGCATGTGGGTGGTGACGCCTGCCGAAGCCACAACTTTTACCGGGACGGATCTGACTGTGGATACATGGAACAACTGTTATTTCCTTGTTTCCCACAACCGCCGGAGCGTATTGCGGTCGGTTTCCATCAGCAAGCCGGCATTACACGGAGCGTGGCAGGAACTGCTGGACCGGGGGACCGGCAGCGTGATCAGCAGCGGGAAAACGGTTGCCACAGCCACATTCAAAAAGCCGCAGCTGCTTGCCGGGGTAAGCATCCGTTATCTTTACGGGGAGCAGCGGTATGAAAATCTGCGGATCGACGTTTCGGAAGACGGGGAGGAGTTCAAAACGGTTTTTGACGGCAGAAGCAGCGGTAAAAGCAATGGATTTGAGGATTTCAAATTCCCGGCGCAGAAAGTGCATACATTGCGCTTTCATTTTAACGGAAACTCCATGAATGACTGGAACAATTTAAGCGGGTTGCAGATGATCTTTGCAGAGTAGGGTGCAGATTTTTTTAAAAAAATTTCATATCCCCTTGATTTATCCAAGAAAATTTGCTATAATTATAAAAAGTTCTGTTTGAAAGGAAAAAAAAGAGATGAAACAAAACTTTACATTGATCGAACTTCTGGTCGTTATTGCCATCATTGCCATTCTTGCGGCGATGCTTCTTCCTGCATTGAACAATGCCCGGGACAAGGCTAACCAGATTTCCTGTATCAACCTTTGTAAACAAATGTCGAACTGCGATATGTTTTACAGCAGTGACAATAATGGGTATCTGGCTCCAACATTAGGATCAAAGACCTTCAATATTTTTATTGGAGAAAAACAGACGACCTGGACGGGTGCTCTCAAATTTTATGCCCCGGATCTGTTCCAGAACCCCAAAGTTTCCAACAAAAACAAGTCCCATTCTCCCCTTTGTGCCAAAGCGTTGAAGGAAGAAGGGCTGCAGGTTACTTATTACAATATCAAGATCGACTTGACCACGGCATGGCAGCAGCACGGCGGTTTTACCCGCAACAAATATACGGCTTATGATAATGGCAATGCTGATTTAGCTACGCTCAAGTTTGTCAAGGATTCCATGATCAAGGGGGCATCCCACAAAATCGTGAACATGGAAGGCTATTACTACGAAAATATCAATGCCCACACCAAGACTTACTGGGAAGCACTCTACGGTAATTACGCATGGACACGGCACCACAAGAGTAATTTTGCCATCAACAGCACTTTTGCGGACGGCCATGCCGCATCGGTCCCCAAAGTTCCGTGGGACGATATGGGGAACGGGATCTCCGTGACCAACTATTACTTTGATTTCATCAAGTAATTTCGAGTGTAAAATCGTTTCTGCCGCCGGAGAA
>JAFTIA010000112.1 GCA_017457105.1 Lentisphaeria bacterium
CGATGCCCAAGCCAAAGGTTTGAAATATGAGATCACTCCCTTTGCCAAAGAAGCGTTTGTCTTTTTTGTCAACAGTAAAAATCCCATAAAAAATATTACTTCACAACAAATCCGGGATATTTATGCCGGTAAAATCACCGAATGGTCGCAGATCGATCCCCGTTTGAGTGGAAAAATCAAACCCTTTCAGCGCAATCAGGGGAGCGGCAGTCAGACCATGCTGGAAAAGATCATGGGCAAAACACCAATTATGCCGCCCATGAAAGAAGATCGTCTGGGCGGCATGGGCGGGATCATCAACGATGTTGCCAATTACCGCAACTATCAGGAAGCACTCGGCTTTACATTCCGCTATTTTTCAACAGAAATGTTCAAAAACGGCGAAATCAAACTGCTTGCGATCGACGGCATTGCCCCCACCGTGGAAAATATCCGCAACGGAACTTATCCTTTTATTGCCGACTGCTGTATCATCACCGTCAAACCGCGCAGTGAAAATCTCCGGAAAATCGTTGATTTCATGTTTTCCCCTGCCGGACAGGAACTTGTGGAAAAGACAGGCTACGTTCCCGTCCGCAGGAGATAAGGTGTTTACTGCCGGAAAAGTCCGGCGGCTTTGACCATCCGGTCTGCGATTTTTACGCCGAAAGGACAGCGTTTTTCGCAGGCATGGCACTGGATGCACGCATCCGCATGTACCGAAAGGTTCCGGTAATGCTCCCGCAGGGAATCCGGCAATTCTTCGTGCATGACAGCAAGATCATAGAGTTTATTGACCATGGCAATGTCAATATTCTTCGGACAGGGCAGACAATGACCGCAATAGGTGCATTGCCCCACATAGGAGTTGCGGCTTGCCTTTTCCAGCGCAGGGACAAAATCCTTTTCCGCTTCGCTTGCTTCGCAGTAATGCAGAGCCTGTTGCAGTTGTTCAACAGTTTCAAACCCGGTCAGAACGGAGGCTACCGCAGGACGGGTCAGCGCATAGTGGATGCACTGATCCGGCGTCATCGCCACGCCGAAGGGAGAACGCTGTGCATCAAAGAGCCGTCCGCCCGCATAGGCTTTCATCACGGTCAACCCCACATTGTTTTCCTGACAAAGCTGATAAAATTCCTGGCGGACAGGATCGATTTTGCAGCCGCCTGCGACCATGTCTTCAGTCACATTATCCACCGAAACCTGTCCCGGCGGCAGAAGATCAAAGGCGGGATTGATGCTGAAGAGGATCATCTCCACCAAACCGTGCTGCACTGCCAGTTTGCCGATGGCGGGGTTGTGGGTGCTCATCCCGATATGGCGGATCACACCGGCGGCTTTCTGATCCTGAATGTATTTCAGGTAATCGCTGGAAAGAATGGATTCAAACTCTTTTTCTTCATCCACATAATGGATCATACCAAGATCGATATAATCCGTCTGCAAGCAAGTCAGCAAATCCTGAAAGGCGACTTTGACACGCTCCAGATCCCGGGCGCGTTCATACTGATTATTGATCCAGAGCGAACCGAAATGCCCCTGCACGATCCATTTTTCCCGGTTTGCCCGGATGCCGTTGCCGATCTTTCTGCGGATCGAGGGATCTGGCATCCAGCAGTCCACGATGTTGATGCCGTTTTCTTCGCAAATTTTAAAAAGTGTCATACACTCTTCTTCGCTGTGCGGGCCGAGCCATTCTGCGCCGAAGCCGATCTCACTGACCTTCAAACCGGTTTTGCCGAGAGTTCTGTATTGCATTTTGCCGCCTTTCATACCAAAAGTTTTTTTTCAAAATATGCAATAATATAACACCGGGATCAAATATTTCTATACGGCATTGCTGCTCAAAAGTTAAATTTGCTGGATTTTTGAGAAACATGATGATATATTGTCAAGCGATATAACGTAATATTGAGGTTGAATATGATGAATGTGGAAAGCCGGATCGTCAGTTCTCTGGAAAAAGTATTTTTGGCACCCCGTTTTGAAGGGGCGGCGATACATCACCTTTCTGCCCTGCGGGGGGAACGGGCCCATTTTCAAATCGCCATCTGCACCGGCGAAAGTGCCGGAGTTAAAATCCTCCCCGTCCTGCCGGAGGGCTTTGCCGGAGCAATCACCGTCCGGGAAGTACAGAATATTCCAAGTCTGATGCCCTGCGCGCCGGAAGATGATTGGGTCCTCCGCTCGGAGCCGGGCTTGTACCCGGATGCGCTCAAGCCGATCCTGCAGGAATTGCCGACTGCCGCCAACTGCTGGCATTCTGCGTGGGTAACGGTTGCGCTCCCCGCAGATGCGCCCGCAGGGGATTTCCCTCTGAAATTCAAACTGCAATTTATTTCCCATGCCACCCTGCCCAGTTTCAATCCGGAGCCGGAAGTGGAAAAAGAGGAATCGCTCATCCTCTCCGTGATCCCGGCCTGTCTGCCCGAACAGACGTTGAAGGTGACGCACTGGTTTTATGCGGACTGTATCCAGCATCATTATCAGGTACGCTCCTGGAGCGAAGAACATTGGGCGATTTTGGAAAAATATTTCCGCAACTTTGCGGAGCACCATAACAATTTGCTCCTGACACCTTTGTGGAGCGTTCCGCTGGATAGAATCCCGGGGGTGACCGAACGCCCGGCTCTTCAACTTCTGCAGATTTCCCGGAAAAACAACGATTGGAGTTTTGATTTTTCCCGGCTGGAACGCTGGATCACTGCTGCTCAAAAATGCGGTATCAGAAATTTTGAACTGGTACACGCTTTCAGTCAATGGGGCCTGAAGTGGGCTCCGGAAATTATTGTGGATGGCTCTCCCATGTTCGGTAAGGATACGCCATTTGATGCCCCGGAATACACGGATTTTCTGCGGAATTTGATGAAAGAGATGATTCCGGTCTTACAGAAGCACGGGCTTACGCCGGAAAATTGTTATTTCCATATTTCCGATGAACCCCACGGCGATGAAGCACTGCACCGTTACCGGTACGCCGCCAGTCTTTTCCGGGAAATTTTGCAGGGGTATCCTTATATCGATGCGCTTTCAGACATTCAATTTTTCCGGCAGGGCGTGATCGACCGCCCCATCCCCTACATCGGGAAGCTGGATGAATTTGCCAGAGAAAACACGGCAGAACGCTGGGTCTATTTTGCGGGTTCATGGGAAAACGGACTACCCGGGCGGCATTTCGGGATGCCGTCTTTGCGGAACAGGATCCTCGGGATCCTGCTTTATATCTATGACTGCAAAGGTTTTCTGCATTGGGGTTATAATTTCTGGTTCGGCCAGCTCAGCCGAACATGGGATGTGGATCCGTGGGTTGATTCCAACAGTGACCGCAGTTTCCGGAGCGGCGGGGCATTTCTGGTTTATCCCGGGGACGACGGTCCGGTGGATTCCCTGCGGCATGAAGTCCTTTCGGAAGGCCTGCAGGACGAAATGGCTCTGCGGCTGCTGGAAAGCAAAACTTCCCGGGAAGAAGTCCTCCGGTGGCTGGATGAGGAAGCCGGGTATCGCATGACCATGCAGAAGTACCCCAAAGAAGATCAGTGGCTGCTGGCCCTGCGGGAAAAACTCAATGAAAAACTTTCCGCCCTTTGCCGGTGATCACTTCCCGTAAAGCCATTTTACAGGACCGATCAAGCCGGACGCCAGAGATTCCCGTTCAAACGACAATTGGATCGGTTCATAAATGGCTTTATGAGGTTCCGCCGCAAAGCGTTGACTGGATGCACTGGAATTGTAGAGATTGGCAAGGGTATTGCTGACCCGGACTTTCAAAACATTGCGCCCGCTCTGCAACGCATCTGCCGTATCAAAGATATAGGGTCCGAAATACTTTCTGCCAATCGGTTTGCCGTTCAATTCCACGGAGCAGGCATAGCCCACTTTGCCAAGATCCAACTTTGCCGGGGCATCCACAGGATCCTGCCTGTCAAAAACAAGGGTGTATTCCGCTTCGCCGCTGAAATCATTCCCCAGATATTTCCGCCAATCCCCCGGCTCCGCCGGGATCGCAGATTCCCGGCAGGCATGGACTTCCAGCCGTTTTTCACCGATCACATGTTCTGTGATTTTCCGGAGAGTCCATTCGCCGGTCAGCACTTCGGTGCGCACCGGCTGCCACGCTTGCGGCATGGGCTCCCCCTCCGCTCCGGAAAGAAAGAGCGCCGCTTCAAAAGCCCCGAAGGACCAGTGGAATTTTCCTGAACCGGGAAGTGTATAAAACTTGCCAGTATGAGCATCGCACCACACAAGTTTACCATTGGTATCCAAATCCAGATCCACCGAAATTGTGTCCCTGCCGCTGTTGAAGAAGAACCAGAGTTTGGTGCCGTCCTCCAAAACTCTCTCCTCCATCCTCAAACGGGGTTGAGGAGGATCGATTTTCAAAAGCGGTTCTGCCGATTCGCCATCATTGCTGACCCGGCCTCCGGCTGCGATAAATTCATCCAGTTTGGCCCGGGCGGCATCCGACATGCGGCACTGGGGCGGCAGAATGATTTCTTTGTAAACGGCGTGTCCGGCATGAAGTTCCGTGCCGCACACCTCCCCTTCCGCCAGAACATCTTCATCCAGAAAGTCATACCCGCACTGCCGTTCCCATAGCCGTTTTGCTGTGCCGGTGTGCCATCGTTCTCCCCAAAAGAGTTCAGTATCCCGTCCGCCCCACATGGTTCGGATATCATAAAACACAGCCACAGGACGGACCGGTTTACCTTGCGACATCATGCCGGAAAGCCGGTTGGCATAATCGTGGACAAGATCAAAATACTGCCACAGTGGATCGTCCGGGCCGAAATGGGGACGGCACCCGAAAATCCAGTTTCCGGCATTGGCCAACGGGTAACTGCCAAAAGTAAAAATATTACAGCCGTGAACCAGAAAATAGTTGATGTAGAACAACATTTCATCCGGTTTCAACCCATTCCCGCAGGCTCCGAAAATTTCGATCAGCGCATAAGGTGTGCCGTTCTGATTTGCCACACTGGAGGCGTATTTGGGGAACGGGTGTTCCCGCAAACCGGGGTAAATCTGCCGCCAGATCATATCGATCCCCGGCACATCCAGTGCCCGCAGAACTTTCATAATGGAACCGTAGTCCGATTTTCCGGAATAGGCGGGTTCATCTTCCCTGCTTACATGACCGGCAGACATCACGCCGTTTGCCCGGCACCAGTCCCGAATGGGCAGAAAATAGTTTTCCACAAAAAGTTGAGTACAAACATCCATAAAGTCGATACGGACATTGGTGATCTCGTCCGGATCACCATCCTGCGCCTGATGGGTCAATGCTTCCAGATAGGGGGTGATATCATACCCTTTGCGTTCCCGGAAAATCCGGTCCATATCTTTCGTCCAGGTGATTTTTCCGCCCGTATTGGGTATAAAACAGGGTTCGTCTGTAAATGCCAGTTTGATGGTTTTCCCGAGAGAATCTCCCACATATTTCCGGTGGGCGTCGTGGGTAAGACGGATAAATTCCAGCGTGGATTCTTTCTGCAAGGGATCCGGCAGCGGCGCACTGAAAGAGGGATCATACGCCTGCGGGAATTCCCGTATTCTGCCAGTCTCATCTTTTGCCAGAAATCTGCCGTGAAGTTCCGGATGATTTTTAATGACTTGCCCGCAGGCTCCGCCGGAGGGCCAGCCGCCTTCGTCGTACAGAAAATAATGCATCCCCAGTTTTTCACATTCCTGCACGATTTCCGCAATAATGGCAAAATATTCCGGAGAGAGATAGTCCGGCTTCATTTTTGTCGGCATCTTCACCGGCCGGAACCCCGGCGGGATCGGGTGCAGACAAACGCTCCTGACGTGATGATCATACATATCATGAAGCTGTTTCTTCAAGACCTCCACATCCATAACATCATTGATAAACCAGAAGTAAGAGACCGCATTTTCCGGCGGAGTTGAATTGAAAAATTTATGAAAGTTCTGCATGATCGGGTACTTTCATTGACAATGATGAAGAATTTTGTCTTAAAATAACATAAAAAAAGTTTTTTTCAAGAACTGATTTTGTTGAAAAAAATCTACATTCAAGTATAGTAATCAAAAATGTGGAACAAGGAGTTTCTTTATGAATAAAAAAGCCGAAATACCAGATTTCTGGCCTTTGACATATCAATGGACGGATCGGCGGCTGCTGAATGTGGATCATCACCAGTTTGCCCGGAATGTCGAGATCCCGGCAAGCGTGGCGGAACATCAGAAACGCAAAGCTGAAATCGTGGAACGGGTGCGGTTTGCCGTGGGGCTGGATATTCTGCCCCCCTTCTCCGGCAAAGCTCCCCGTGTATTCCAGAAAGAAGTTTATTACGGCGTAGTCCTTCAGGCGGTGGAGATAGAAACCTATCCCGGTCTGCGGCTTACCGGAACCCTTTATCTTCCCGAAAAAACAGAAGGCAAACTTCCCGCGTTGATCTGTCCTCACGGCCATTGGACCGAGGGGCGGGTCCACCACAACTGGCGGGGCGGCGTTGTTATGCGCTGTTTTGAATTTGCCCGTCTGGGGTTTGCGGTATTCAGTTATGATATGATCGGCTACAATGATCACAACGATCTCCCGCACCAGTTCCCGGAAGAATTCAAACGGCGGGCGGATCTTTACGGCATTTCCCCCTTTGCTTTGCAAACGGTAAACAGTTTGCGGGCATTGGATTTTCTGGAATCTCTGCCGGAAGTCGATGCCGGAAAAATGGGCTGTACCGGTGCGTCCGGCGGCGGCAGTCAGACATGGTTTATCTCTATTCTGGATGACCGGATCAAAGCATTGGCGCCTGTTTGTATGTTGTCTGCGCACTTTCAGGGGGGCTGCGGCTGCGAAGAAGGTTCTCTCCTGCGGCTGGGAGGTTTGGGAAATTTTGAAATTCTTTCCTGCGTGGCCCCCCGTCCGGTGATGCTCCCCAGTGTCATGCGGGACTGGACCAATCTCAACCCGTATTATGAGATCCCCAAATTGAAAGAGATCTACAAACTTTACGGCGCAGAAGATAAAGTCTTCCATTTCCACCGGGATCAGGAACATAATTACGACCGGATCACCCGGGAATCTGTTTACAGTTTTTTCCGGCGGGAACTGAAAGGCGAAGATTGCCCGGATACCACGCCGGAGCGGGAAATCGATCCCCCTGCCCCGGAAATGCTGTGGCACGGCGGAGTCAAACCCGCCCCGGCGGATGACGCAAAAGCCGCAGACACCATGAAAAAACTGGAATCCATTTACAGCGGAGCACCGGACTTGGAGCGGCTGCGCCAAATCATTCTCCCGCAGGAAGTCCTGCATGTGGCGGAACGGGTTACGATCGGCAAGTGGCAGTTCCCCGGAGGCATGGCGCAAATGCGGATCGTTTCCCGCCGGGATGTGGGGGATACTATTACAGCAGTAAAAGTTTTTCCGGAAAAAACTGCCGATCAGGATACCGCCGTTTTTCTGCTTGCCCCAGGCTCGTTCCGGGAATTTTTTGACGGCAAATTTGCTGAATTGCAGAAAATGATTACGGATAAAGGTATTACGAGCTGGATCGGGGAATTGCTGGGGACCGGAGAAACTGCCCCGATGCTGGATCTGCCGGTCCGGAATTGGGATGATCCGCAGGATTTAACCTTCAATCCATCTCTGTTTGCCATGCGGGTACAGGATATTTTAACACAAATCGTCCGGCTGAAAGAGGATGGATTCCGGAAAGTCCTGCTGGTTTCCACGGCAGAAACGACTCCTGTCGCCATGGCGGCGGCGGCGTTGAGCAATGTGGAACTTTTGGCAGATCTGTCCGGCGTGGATGATACCGTCTGGCAAAACCGCCTGAACTATCAGCCACACATTATGAAAATTGGCGGCATTGCCGGTCTCCGTCAGCTGTGTTCCCATGCCCGGTTCTGCAGCGGCATCACTGAACTGCAAAAGACTATTAAGGAAATTTGATCCATGGTTACCAAAATTGCTCTGCCGGTCTGGAAATTCCGCCATCTGGAACCCGGATCATCCTTGCAGGAAGTCCGGCTGCCGCACACAGCCGTCATTGAGCCGGAAACGATTAGAGAGCCCTGGGAGGGGAAAGTGGAATATTGCACCACAATCCCCCCGCAGGACACCATGCCGGATGATGCGGCAATTTATCTGGAAATCACCGGAGCCATGCAGCATTGTGCGGTCTATTTGAATGGAGCGTATCTGACCACCCATCACGGCGGGTATGACCGTTTTCTTGTCCGGCTGGACAGTTTCCGGCGGAATAAGGAAAATATCATCAAGCTGGAGCTGGATAACACGCCAACAGATGATTGCCCGCCGGGAAAGCCTGTAAAGGGGCTTGATTTCTGTTATTACAGCGGACTTTACCGGGAGGCGGCGTTGATCATTTGCCCTCCCCTGCACATCAGTGATCCGCTGGCCGTAGTATGTCCGGGAGGAGGCGGGATATTTTTCCGGACACTTTCCGCAGACCGGGAACGGGCGGAAGTGGAAGTCAGGGTACATATTCAGCATGATGTCCCGGTGGATCGCCGCTTTCTGCTGCCGCAGAGTTATAATGAAGCCCATACCTGCCAAATCCGCCTGATCCTGAAAGACAGTTCCGGCAAAATTGCGGCAGAACATGTTTCGGAACCGGTGCAACTCCGGATGAACTGTGATCACCAGTTTGCAGAACAATTTGCAGTGATCCATCCGGAACTGTGGAATCCGGATCATCCGGCCCTTTATACGCTGGAATGCGAACTCATTGCAGACGGGGCAACCGCAGATCACCAGATTATCCGCTGCGGCATCCGTCACCTGACCATCAGCGGCAAAGACGGCTTGCGCTTTAACGGCGAACCTTTCTTTATCAACGGCACCAACCGTCATCAGGAATATCCTCATGTGGGGAACGCCGTTCCGCCTTCTGCACAGAAAAGGGATGCCATGCTGCTGAAAAATGGCGGCAGAAATTTCCTGCGTCTGGCACACTATCCGCAGCATCAGGCATTTCTGGATGCCTGTGATGAATTGGGTATTGCAGTAGTCGCCTGCATCCCCGGCTGGCAGTATTATGCGGTCAACGATCATTTTCTGGCTCATTTGTGGCGGGATGTCCGCAGTCTGATCCGGGATTACCGGAATCACCCGTGCGTTGTATTATGGGAAGTTTCCATGAATGAAACATATCCCGCCAATTGGATCAATACCGAAGCAAACCGGATCGCCCATGAGGAATTTCCCGGAGATCAATGTTTTACCTGCGGGGATACTTATGGTTTGTACGAAGGGTGGGATGTCCTCTTTTCCCGCCCCGGACTGCAAACGGATAAGCCGGTTCTGGTGCGGGAATACGGAGACTGGTGTTTCGGGGAAAACCGGAGTACATCCCGCCAGAAACGGGGCGATGGCGAAAAAGCCATGCTGCAACAGGCGTGGAATTATCTCTGGAGCGGCAATCAGTTGGGCAAAGAACCGTCTGTGATCGGCGTGGCAGACTGGGCGGCATGGGATTATAACCGGGGATATTTTCCGGTAACATTCCACGGCGGAGCGGGTGATATGTTCCGGGTCCCCCGGTATAAATACCACTTCTTCCGCAGTCAGACAGCAAAGGGCCCTATGGTGTACCCGGCCGCGGACTGGAACCGGGAGCCGGGGAGTTCGGGGAAAGTGGTGGTCTTTTCCAACTGTGACGAAGTGGAACTGCTTGTCAATGGCGTTTCCATTGCCCGCCGCCGACCGGATCATGGCCCGGATACACCATACAGCCCGGCAGCACTGAATATCAAAGAAACCGCAGCATCCTCATTGCAGGATGGCAGCGGCGGCAATCCCTTTGATGGGGGCAATGCCTCTTACTGGCCGCATCCGCCCTTCACATTCCCGGACATTGCCTTTGAACCGGGCGAACTGACGGCGGTGGGTTATTGTAAAGGTCAAGCCGTGGTGCGGGAAAGCATTTATACAGGGGGCCCTGCCGCAAAACTCCGGCTGATCCTGCGAGAAGATGGCGTCCCCGCCGGTAATCATGATTTATTGTTTGCAGAAGTTCATCTGCTGGATACGGCCGATCATCCGGCCACCGGCAGTACAGCTGAAGTAACATTACAGGTTTCCGGTGCCGCAGAAATCGTGGGGCCGGACAATAAGCAGACGGAAGCAGGAATCGTTTCCTTTCTGATACGCACCGGCTCAACCGGACGGGTAACACTCTGTGCCTCGAGCCCGGATTTAACAACAGAAGAGATGACAGTCAATCTTTAAAACAAGGAGTGCAATATGACTTGGCAGAAATATATTGAAAAGTACGAAGGGGAATTGCTGAATTCAGTGATCCCGTTCTGGGAAAAGAATTGCGTGGATAAAGAGTTCGGCGGCTATTTCACCAGCTTGGACCGGGACGGAAGTGTTTATGACACAACCAAATACATGTGGATGCAGTGGCGTATTGTTTACATGTTTTCGGAAATCTATCTTGCAGGCTACCGGAAGGATGAATATGTCAGCATTGCTGAAAAAGGCTTTGACTTCCTTTACAAATACGGGCGTGACGAAGCCGGGCGTTATTACTTTGCCCTGAACCGGCAGGGCGTTCCCGCCATGGCTCCTTACAGCCTTTTTTCCGATTGCTTTGCCGCCATGGGCTGCGCCAAGCTCTATAAAATCACCGGCAAAGAGCTGTATGCAGAAGCCGCCGCCAGTGCCATGAACAACTATCTCCAGCGTGCAAAGAGCGGCAAGAGTGCCTTGCAGTGGGACAAATCCCTCTCCGGCAAAACCCCTTATTATTCCCTCGGCCAGTACATGATGATGGCAAATCTGGGGCTGATCATGAATGACTGCCTCGGCAGCCGGGAATTTGACAGTGCCATGGATACCGCCGTGGATATGGTGCTGAATAAATTTTATTCCCCGGATTTCGGGCTTGTTTTTGAAAATATGCCGGTCAACAGCGACAAGCCGGATCTGGACAGCAGTATCGGCCGCCAGATGAATCCCGGTCATGTACTGGAAGCCATGTGGTTCCTGCTGAATCACTTGGAAGGCAAACCCGGTTCCGGAAAAGAGATCAGTGCCATTTGCCAAATCATCCGCAATACATTTGAGTTCGGCTGGGACAAAAAACACGGCGGCATCTTCTATTTTATGGATGCACTCGGGAAGCCCCATCTGGAATTGCAGCATGATATGAAACTCTGGTGGGTCCATAACGAAGCCGTGCTGGCGGCTCTCTACGGATACAGTGCTTCCAAAGATCCCTGCTTTCTTGAAATGTTCCGGAAAGTGGATGAATGGACATGGAATCATTTCCCCGATCCGGAATACGGCGAGTGGTACGCCTACTGCAACCGTGCCGGAGAAGTGACTCATTCATTGAAGGGCGGCAAGTGGAAGACCTTCTTCCATGTCCCCCGGAGTCTGCTTTTTTCCGCACAGAAAATGCGGACATTCCTTTGATTTATCCGGGATTTTCCAGAAACACAGTGGTGGTCGGGTAAGCAAAATCCAATCCTGCAGCGTTGAACCGCCGCAGGACTTCGGCATTGAACCTTGCCCGCCACTCCCGCATCTGCCACCAGCTGTCTGTATTGAACCAAACAAAACCTTCCAGATCCAGTGAACAGGAATTGAACCGCTGAAAGGTAAAGAACGGCGGTCTGCCGGGAACCATACACTCAGCCATATCCTCCCCGATCTTCTGCAAAATTCCCAAAGCCAAGCGGATTTGTTCCGCACTGGTTTGATAGACAAGGCCAAAACAGAAATTTTCCCGCCAGAAGGGACGGTTGCTGTAATTTTCCACTTGAGAATCCGCCACGATCCGGTTAGGCAGATCGATCACCCGGCCCTCAAAAGCCCTGATGCGGATACTCCTGAAACCGATTTGTTCCACAACACCTTCCGTTCCAGCAACTTTGATCCAGTCCCCCACGACAAAGAGATTGCTGCCAAGAATGGAAAAAGCCCCGAATAAATTGGCAATGGTATTCTGCGCGGCAAAGGCGATCCCCAGCCCCAGAATCCCCGCGCTGGCAAGGACTGCTGTGATTTTCCATTGAAAAATATTCTGGAGAACAAAGATCACTGCAAAACACCAGATTCCCAACTTCAGCAAACTGCGTGAAAGGTCAAGCAGGAGTTTATTGGAACTGAACGTTGCAGGATCATGCTTTTGGAATTTGGCAAGAAGCAGATCATTGATGCCGTGGATGGCCTTTAAAATCATCTGAACAACAACGATCACCAATAAAGCATAAAATACTTTATTCAGGTAAATATCGAGTTTTCCGGGAAAATCCACCATACTGCTGCAAAGCGATAATCCGCAGACAAGCAGTACCGTGGCAAGCGGTCTGCTCAATCCTGCGATTACAGAGGCGGTCATCCTGTGCTTTTTTCCGATCAGCGATATAAGAAATTTCCGGGAGAAAAAGCCCACCAGAACAAAAAGAGTCAGTGTAATACCGATGCCGATAACACAATAAAGAAGATTACTGCTGTTTTTTTCGGTCCATTGCGCAAGGTTTTCGATACCGGCGTACCAATCTTCCCAAAGAGTCTGTAAACTGAAACGGCTTTGATGAACTCCGGACATATTCCCCTCCTCTGCTTTCCGGCGGTAATATAATTCTGAAAAAAAAATTTGCAAACACATAAAAGCAAACTTGCTTTTTATCCGCCGTCATATACATTAAGATAATGAACATAGACTGATATTATGGAGCGCAGACGATTTTTAATCGTCAAGCGACGGGTCAAGGGGCAACCGCCCCTTGCGGGGATTTTTAAGGGCGAGAAGCCCTTAAATAGCAAGCCCCGGCCCCCCGCTCCAATAAAAAATCAGCA
>JAFTIA010000113.1 GCA_017457105.1 Lentisphaeria bacterium
GCGAGCGATGCTGACCGGGAATACTAAGAATATTAGGAATACTGGCGTGGAACATGGCGTAGTGTGTGCCATGTGCTCCGGAAATTCAAAAGCGCATGGCACACTGCGTGCCATAGCCCATTCATAGTATTCCCAGAATTCATAGTATTCATAGCATCTCTGCCCCCACCCTGTGCCTTGCGCAATGTGCCCTGCCAGCGGGCTTGCCACGCCGGAGCAAAGCGGAGGCGGGAGGCTCGAGAGCCCGTCAGGGCGACAGCCGACGGCATAACTGCGGGTGCTACCCGCTCATTTTACTCTTGAACGGCAAGCCAGCCTTCCCGGCCGGGGAAGGGTTGGGGGGAACACTTGCCAACGGGGGCATCGGCGTAGCGTTTGGCGGCTTCGCCAAGGGTGATCACGCTGTATCCGGCGGAGATCACCCGGCGGAGATAATCGTCAAACATGGCGGCGCACTTGCCGCCTTCGGCCTCTGCATGGATGGTAAGGACATTCAGTGTATCTTCTTTTAAAAGGGAGATCTGGTGATCGTTATAATTGGCATCATTCACCCCGTTTCTGCCGCAAATCTCATCATAAGTGGGCAGCGTGACAGGGATTTGCAGAGGGGTATTTGCGATATCCGGCCGGAAGGGCGCATAGCCGCGGCAGTCTGAATTATAATCAAAGGCAAACGCTGTTTTGACTTTCAACAGTTTATCCGTGGTCCGCCAGCCCGGCGTGGCACTGGTGCGGGGAGGATACCCTACGATGCGGGTCAGTTCCTCCACACCTTTGCGGAATTCTTCGTGCATGGCTTTTTCGCTCATACTGTCGATATGCGCCTGGGCAAAATGGTGATCCCATGCGTGGAAACCGATTTCATGTCCGGCATCTGCCGCTGCTTTGATCCGGTCGGCAAGGCGTTTGCCGATTTTCGGCCCCGGCCATGCTGTTCCCATGAGTACAATATCCAATCCGTATAACCCCGCAGCATTGGTACGGAGCATTTTCCACAGAAATGCCGGTTTCAGGAGCCGCCACAAATGGCGGCCCATATTGTCCGGCCCCACAGAAAAGTAAAAGGTCCCTTTGACCCCGTGAGATGCAAGGATACTGCACAAACGGGGGACACCGTCACGGGTTCCCCGATAGGTGTCCACATCGATCCGGAGTGCGATTTCTTTCATGGAAATCAGTCTTGTTCAAATTCGCCGGATTTAACGGCTTCGTTCAGGAAGAAGTCCAGCGTGGTTTCGATGGATTGTTCCAGCGTGAGAGCCGGTTCCCAGTCCAGATATTTCTTGGCATTGCGGATGCTGGGGCAGCGGTGCTGCACATCCTGATATCCCTTGCCGTAAAAGGCGCCGCTTTCCAGCACCACATACCCGGCAAAGGGCGGGAACTTGCTGCGGAGCGGGTGTTTCTCGAATTTTTCCACCAGCATTTCCGCCATGCACTTGATGCTTGCTTCGTTATCCGGATTGCCGATATTGATGATCTTGCCGTCGCAAACGCCGTCCTTGTTTTCGATGATGCGGAACAACGCTTCCACACCTTCCTTGATGTCCACAAAACAGCGTTTCTGTTCGCCGCCGTCGATCAGCTGGATGGGAGAACCCTGCACCAGATTCAGGATCAGCTGGGTAATGGCACGGCTGGAACCGATACGGGCGCTGGTAAGAGAATCCAGACGGGGCCCGATCCAGTTGAAAGGCCGGAACAGCGTAAAACGCAGCTGACCCTTGGCGCCATAGGCCCAGATCACGCGGTCCAGCAGTTGTTTGCTGGTGGAATAGATCCACCGCTGCATCCGGATGGGGCCGGTGATAAGCACGGAATTGTCTTCATCAAAGTTGGCATCCTGACACATCCCGTACACTTCGCTGGTGGAGGGGAAGATGATCCGCTTGTTGTACTTCACGCAATAGCGGACGATCCGCAGGTTTTCCTCAAAGTCCAACTCAAAAACGCGCAGAGGATTGCGGGTGTATTCAATGGGTGTGGCAATGGCAACCAGCGGCAGAACAATGTCGCACCGGCTGATCTGATACTCGATCCATTCACGGTGAATGGAGATGTTTCCTTCACGGAAATGGAAATTGGGCTTGTCCAGCAGGTGATCAATGTAATTGCTCCGGAGATCCAGCCCGTACACTTCATATTTGCCGGATTCCAGGAGCCGTTCACTCAAGTGACTGCCGATGAACCCGTTGACCCCCAGGATCAGCACGCTCTTCTTGCGGGTGGCTTCCCGCAGACGGCGGACATTGCCGGAGAAGATCATGTTTTTCACCACATTCCCATCCATGGCAAACTGGGAGCCGGAAGCGTACACGCCGCTTTCCCACTGGGCGGCATTGATTTTGAGGGCACCTTTGCCGCAGGCAATGGTCAGAGGTTCCGTGGAAAGCACTGTTCCGGGTTTGCCGGAACCTTCCACCACATCCGCATTCCAGATAAAGGCTTTGCGGTCCCCGAGGAAGGTGAACGCCCCCGGATAAGGCCGGGTGACGGCACGGATCAGATTCCGGATACCGTTGGCATCTTTGCTCCAATCGATTTCGCCGTCAGCAGGTTTGCGTCCGCCGAAGCAGGTGGCCTGTGCGTCATCCTGCGGGATCCGGGGAGCCTTGCCCTCTGCCAGAAGGGGCAGGGTTTCCGCAAGAAGGGTTGCGGCGGCGGCATCCACTTTGTCAAAAAGGGTGCGGGCAGTGTCTTCGTTGGAGATCGCCACCTTCTTCTGGGCAACGATGTCACCGGCATCCGCTCTGGCAGTCATGTAATGGAGCGTTACGCCGGTTTCGGTTTCCCCGTTGATGATCGCCCAGTTGATGGGCACCCGGCCCCGGTACTTGGGCAGCAGGGATCCGTGCAGATTCAACGCGCCTTTGGCAGGTACATCCAGCAATTCCTGACAAACCATGTCCCGATAATAGAAACTGAACAGAAAATCCGGCTGCATGGCACGGATGCGGTTGATCCAGATGGGGTGATTGACACTTTCCGGAGCAAAAACCGGGATCCCTTTGGAGGTGGCAAATTCTGCAACGGAGTCAAACCAGATATTTTCATTGGGGTTATCCCGGTGCGTAAAAACTGCGCTGATCTCATACCCGCTGTTCAGCAGGGCTTCAATACCGGTACGGCCGATGTTGTGATACGCCAAAACAACACATTTTGCCATGATTTCACCACTTTCTTTTGGTTAAAAAAACAATCCATCAGGAATACTATACCACAGTCTTTCTTTTTTTCCAGTGTTGGAGCAGGTTTTTATCTTTAAAAGTTTTGGAACTGGCGGGGTGCATTGTGCAATGCCGATACTGCGGGCAAGGGAATACGGACTTGTACGGACTTGTACGGACTTGTACGGACCCTCCTTCGCCGGAGGCTTCGGAGGGCAAGCGGCACAGGGCTATGTGGGGGCTATGTGCTCCGGAAATTCCAAAGCGCAGGGCGCAGCAGTTGGGCAGAACATCCCTGTGCATTCTCTAGCACACGGGGCGAGGCCCTTCGGTGCCGAGCGCGCAGGGGCCTAGGGAGGGAATCGCTGCACAGCGGTGCAGCGACAGCCCCCAAAATATTGGGGGCTGCC
>JAFTIA010000114.1 GCA_017457105.1 Lentisphaeria bacterium
CTCTGTACTAAACATAGACTGATATTATGGAGCGCAGACGATCTGGATCGTCAAGCGACGGGTCAAGGGGCAACCGCCCCTTGCGGGGATTTTTAAGGGCGAGCAGCCCTTAAATGATAAGCCCCGGCCCCCCGCCCCAATAAAAAATCAGCAAGCAATCAGCTTGCGATTTTTTCCGGGGCCTTACGGTTCAGCGTACGAAGTACGCTGAACCCAGCCTCGCAGAGACCAAGTGCACAGCAAATAAATTGCTATATAGAAAAATCAGTCTATGTTTAGTAAACAGCCTTTTTCTTTTGAAATTCAGCGTTGACAATTTGAACTCAACAAGGTATATTATCTCAAACAAAACCATCAAAACAGGATTTTTTTATGGATATGCCGAAACCGTATTCTGCCAAGCCCCTGCTGGATGATCCGCAGGATTTTCACTTTGCCATCATTGCCGACCGGGGGGGCGGGGAACGCCCGGGCATCTTCGGCAAAACCATGAAAGCGTTGAACCTGCTCCGGCCGGAATTCACTATTTGCGTGGGGGATTTGATGGAGGGGGTCATTGCCTATAAAGATTTTGAAAGTGCCGCAGCAGGGATCAGAGAACAGAGCGATGAACTGGATGGATTCATCAACTCTCTGGACATGCGTTTTTATCATGTGGTGGGCAACCATGACATCAATCTGGGGTGGCCCGGCAATAATCACGCCCATCATGCCACCAAACAGGAGTGGGAAAAACGCCACGGCAAAACCTATTACGATTTCATGTATAAAGGGTGTCATTTCGTCTGTCTGGATTCCATGGACGGCCGTGACGGCAGATTGCCGGTACAGGGGATTTCGGATGAACAGTATGCCTGGGCCAAAAAGACCATTCTTGACAACAAAGATGCCCGCTGGACATTCCTTTTCATGCACATGCCGCTGGACTGGATGAGTGATAAATTTCTGCAGTTCGAGCAGGAAATCAACCATGTGAACTATACCGTTTTCTGCGGGGACTGGCATAATCATATCAAAGCGGTCCGGCACGGTAAAAATTATTACATGCTGGGAACCAGCGGCGGCGTGATCGATTCAGCAGGAGTCGTCAGCGACGATCTCCGTTACGGCATCATGGATGCCGTCACCTGGGTCACGGTCACGGACAAGGGGCCGGTCATCGCCAATCTGCAGCTTGCCGGGATCTTCGGCGATGATCTCCAGCGGTGCGCCACCTCGCAGGGCTGGCTGGAAACGCCGCTGGATTATCCGGACCAGTTCCACACGCCGGACGGACTGGATGAGGAACGCTTTGGCGGCGATTACGACTGGCACTTCCGCCACGCCATGATCCTGCGGAACAGCTGGCTGGCCATCAAGCCGGATATCGTGATCGCCGGGGATGACATCATCCACCGCTGGGGTTCGATGGATTGGTATGGGGACCCCTGCTACCCCCGTCCGCCGGAGCTGGATACAGCATTTTTCAATACCCACCGGGTACTGAATATGGGTTTTACCGGCGACCGCAACGAAAATCTCCTGTGGCGCATCCGGCACGGGGAATTGAGCAAGGTCACACCGGAGCAGGTCATCCTGCATATCGGCACAAACAATCTGCGTTCCGGCGACACACCGGAAAAAACAGCAGAAGGTATTCTCCACAATGTGCGGGCGATCCATGCTGTCTGCCCTGCGGCAAAGATCCACCTCCTTCTTCCGCTGGAAAAAGATGTGCCTCACCGGGAGGAAATGGCAGCATTGTTACAGAAAAAACTGACAGAAGATGCCAGCGTGGAAATTCTGGACTTGTCCGGCGAATACGCCGCAGAAGGAACCGCCGCACTGGAAAAACGGTTTCTCTGACAGGTAAAATCGTTTGAGTAATTTTGAAAAATGAAGGCGGCACGCCTTGAAAACGGGGCGGCCGCCTGACATGCAGAACTTATGCACGCATGAATGCGCCGCCATTGAGGTTGATGATCTCCCCCGTCAAAAAAGGCGTATCAGCGATTTTGAAAACGGCATCCGCCACTTCCCCGGTAGAGGCTCCGCGGCCCAGCGGGATCCCTGCCATTTCCTTTTCCAGCTGTTCCGGTGTCAGCCGGGTCATGATCAGATCCGTCAGGATCAATCCCGGAGCCAGAACATTGCTGGTGATCCCGAATTCCGCCCCCAGATTGGCATATCCTCTGGAAAGAGCGTGCATGGCACTTTTGGCGGCGGCATAGGAAAGCATCCGCTCATTGGCAGGCTGATACGCCCAGAGGCTTGAAATATGGATCATGCGCCCCCAGTTTTTTTTCTTCATATCCTCAAAGGCAAATTTGGCACAGAGATATGCCCCCTTGAGATTGACTTGCATGACTTGATCCCACCACTCGCCGTCGGTGACATCCGCTCCCCGTTTATAGGGATCGATCCGGGCGTTGTTCACAAGGATATCCACCGGACCGACGGACTCAAACATCTTCTGGACATCCTTTTCACAGGAAATATCACAGCTGTATGCAACTGCACCGATTTCAGAAGCCAGCTTCTCTGCGGCGGCGGCATTGTGGGCGCAATTTACGATCACACGGCACTTTTCCCGGGCGAATCTGCGGCAAATGGCTTCCCCAAGACCGCGGGAACCGCCGGTCACCAGTACGGTTTTACCTTCCCATGGAGTATTCAACATTTCCATATCCTTCCATTTACCAGTCACAAACGGCACCGTCGGGCCGGTGCAGCTGCGGCGTGTAGGGTGTGATCGCCGGATGGGCTTTGCACAACTCCTCATTAAGTTCAATACCCCAGCCGGGTTTGTTGTTCAGTTCCACATACCCGTCCCGGACCTGAATGGGCTCTGTAATGACTTCATTCCGCCAGTCATTGAGGAACAGCCGTTCCTGAATAAGGAAGTTTGGAATGGCGCAATCCAAATGCATGGAAACGGTTGTCACCACCGGGCTCATGGGGCCGTGGGGAGCAATAAAAGCATTGAATGCCTCCGCCAGGTGGGCGGCTTTCAAAGCGGTCCCGAAACCGCAGCTGTGGCCGATATCCGGCTGAATGATGGATGCACAATTTCTGGTCAGGAGCCGCTTGAATTCCGGGAGATACGAAAGTCGTTCCCCGGTGGCGATGGGGACATCGAGGCGGCTTGCCACTTTAGCAAGGCCCTCTTCATCTTCCGGCTGGCAGGGTTCTTCAAAAAATGTAAAATCCAATTCCTCAAAAATCCTGCCGATTTTAATGGCCATATCGGCATCATATCTGCCATGCCCGTCATACATGAGGAGGGCATCGGGACCGACGGTTTCCCGGATCGTTTCCGAAACCGTCCGGATCTTGCGGATATTCACGGGATCATTGACCTGCCAAACCGGCAGAGCGAGGCTGAATTTGAAAGCGTTGTAGCCGGCTTCCATAGCGATCTGCGCCTTTTCCCGGACAACGGCAGGATCCAGAGAACCGCCGCTCCAGCCATTGACATAGACCCGGATCCGGTCACGGCAGGCTCCGCCGATGAGTTTATACACCGGCTGTTCCAGACTTTTCCCGAGAATATCCCAGAGCGCCAGTTCCACGCCGGAAATGGCACTGCCCTTGATCACGCCGCCTTTCCAGAAAAGCTGTTTGACCATTTTTTGCGTAAGATATTCGATCCGCCGGGGATCTTCCCCCAGTACCAGACATTCAATATCCTTGAGGGCACCGATCACGCTGTTGTCGTGACTTTCCAGAGTGGCCTCGCCCAAACCGGTAATACCTTCATCGGTATGGACTTTGATAAAAAGATAGTTTCTATTGGAAAGAAGTCCCACGCCGGGCGTGGGTGCGCCCACGAGGATGGGCTCGATTCCGGTGATTTTCATTCTGAAGCTCCTTGATTCGCCTGGGTTATCATAAATATAAATTTGATCCGGGGATTTTCAAGGGAAAAATAGCGATAAAATTGGGATTTTCAGGCAAAATACCCGAATGGGATAAGGTCTGCAAACGGCCCATCGGCCTGCGCCTGCTCTGGAAAAATCAGCAAACCGGTAAAAATCTTGGCTCTGTACTAAACATAGGCTGATATTATGGAGCGCAGACGATCTGGATCGTCAAGCGACGGGTCAAGGGCGGCATCGTGCCGCTGCGGCCGAACGTCGGCTTCGGTGACTGTCGGCTGTCGGGCTTACGCCCTCTCGAGCCTCCGGCACTGAAACGAAGTGGAGGTGCCGTTACATGCCAGCGGGCTTGCCACGGCGTAGCGTAGCGGAGATGGGTGCTACCCGCCCCCGGCCCCCCGCTCCAATAAAAAA
>JAFTIA010000002.1 GCA_017457105.1 Lentisphaeria bacterium
CTCATCGGGATCTCCTTTCTTTAGTATTGCGGTTGGCGAACCAGCTTTACTATAGCATTGAGTTCCCGTTTTGCTTGAAGCTAAAGCTATTCGGCAACATACCGGCGCAGCCGGTAGTTTTTTTACGCTAAAGCAATAT
Source organism: Lentisphaeria bacterium (assembly GCA_017457105.1). GTDB lineage: Bacteria > Verrucomicrobiota > Lentisphaeria > Victivallales > Victivallaceae > UBA1776. The sequence goes on from JAFTIA010000002.1 coordinate 140, forward strand.
AAAAAGAAGCCCGCACAGAGGCCGGATCCTGTGCGGGCTGGATTCTTTTTTACATAAGATGACACTCGCCGTCCGGACTTTTTTCATGAACCCGGACATGACTGGTCACCCGGTCGTAAACCTTGCAGGCTTTGCAGGAGATCATTTTGATCTCATTGCAGAATTGATCATCACACAGAGTCGATTGCGCGCCGACACCTTTGGTGATCTTGTCGCAAATAAAGTGTTTGACGATTTCCAGTACAAAAGATTGTTTATCCATAGCCCCCTCCTTTTTTCCGGCTGCCATACTGGAATACCGGAACGGAAAAAAGTCAAGCGGCTGTAAAAAAACAGGAATAACAACTTTTGTCAAAAAGCGTTCAATGCCGCCAGTTGCTCTTCCACAAATTCAGCAGCCTTGCGGAAAGCATTGGCACGGTGGCTGATCCGGTTCTTTTCTTCTGAACTCAACTCCGCAAAAGTGCGGGTTTCCCCTTCCGGGATAAAAACAGGATCATAACCGAACCCGTTGGAACCTTTGGGCTCAAAACCGATGGTCCCCCGGATCTCTCCCTCAAAGGTTTCAATGATTTCTCCATTGAAAGCAATGGCGATCACGCATACAAAACGGGCACTGCGGTCTTCTTTGCCTTCCAGATTTTTCAGCAGTTTGGCGATCCGTTCCGGATCTGTCGGCGCATACCGGGCGGAATAGATCCCCGGCTCACCGTTCAGGGCAAAGACTTCCAGTCCGGAGTCGTCTGCAAACGCCGGAGCATCACAATATTTGCTGGCGGCAATGGCTTTGATGGAGGCGTTTTCCGTAAATGTAGTCCCGTTTTCCTCCACATCCGGAAAGCCGGGATAATCCAGAAGAGACTGCAGTTCAATAGAGTCATCCGCCATCAGAGCTTTGTATTCTTCCACTTTATGAGCGTTGGAAGTCGCTATTACAACATTCGCCATATCATACCTCTTTTATTAAACAGTGCTGGATAATTATACATTCTTTTCCGGAATTTGCAATCACTCCGGACAAAATTCTGCAGTTTTTGCTTGACAAAAATCAAAAATGTATTAGATTGTCAACACTCAAGCGGAAATGGAGATGATTTCCGCAGATCAAAAAATTTTCAATAATCCAGGAGGGGATGAATCATGGAAGCGCAGGATATTCAGAAACTGCAGGAAGAAGTCCGGGCAAAACATGCGGCTTTGAGCGTGATCAAAACAGAAATGAGCCGGATCATTGCCGGTCAGGAGCATTTGATCGATCGGTTGCTTCTGGCGATGATCGCCGATGGCCATGTTTTGCTGGAAGGGGTCCCCGGGCTTGCCAAAACGCTTGCGGTCAAGACTTTGGCAGAAGCCCTCAACGGCTCTTTTGCGCGGCTGCAATTTACGCCGGATCTTTTGCCCGCAGACTTGATCGGAACCCGGATCTACAATGCGGATACGCACGAATTTTCCACACGGCTCGGGCCGGTCTTTGCCAATATTGTTCTGGCAGATGAAATCAACCGGGCTCCGGCAAAGGTCCAGAGCGCATTGCTGGAATGTATGCAGGAAAAACAGATCACCATTGCCGGGGAAAGTTACAAACTGCCTACGCCGTTTCTGGTGCTTGCCACCCAGAACCCCATCGAGCAGGAAGGAACTTATCCTCTGCCCGAAGCACAGCTGGATCGCTTTATGTTCAAGCTGAAAGTGGACTACCCCAAACGGGCGGAAGAGGAAATGGTCATTCTCCGGATGGCGCATCCGGCACATACCACTCAAGCCGTGTCTGTGGGGCAGATGGAAGACATTCTGAATGCCCGGAAACTGGTCGATCAGATCTATCTGGATGAAAAAATCGTTTCCTATATTCTGGATCTGGTCTTTGCCACCCGTCCGGGAAAGCAGGGGGAACTTTCAGAGCGGCAGACCGCTGCCAAATTGAACAGTGTGAACCAGTATATCCAGTTCGGGGCATCTCCCCGTGCCTCTATTGCACTGGCTGTTGCCGCCCGGGGCGCGGCCTTTCTGGCCGGGCGGGCATACGTTGTGCCGCAGGATGTCAAAGATATTGCACCGGATGTGCTCCGTCACCGTATCATTCTTTCTTATGAAGCGGAAGCCGAAAATGTGGATGCGGATGCGGTGATCAAGTCCTTGCTTGACGAATTGCGGACGCCGTAGTTTCAAACAACGGGGAGGGGCGTAAAAATGCTTCCGGCAGAATTACTTCGCCAGATACGGATGCTGGAGATCCGCACCAACAGAGCCGTGGATGAGCTTATTGGCGGGGCCTATCACAGTGTCTTCAAGGGCAGGGGGATCGAGTTTGATGAGGTGCGGGAATATACCCCGGACGATGATGTCCGGGATATTGACTGGAATGTTACCGCCCGCATGAGTGTCCCTTATATCAAAAAATATGTGGAAGAACGGGAACTCAATGTCATGCTTGCAGTAGATGTTTCCGCTTCCGGCACATTCGGCAGCGGGGATAAAAACAAGCGGACGGCCGCCGCTGAACTGGCGGCATTGCTGGCTTTCAGCGCAGGCAGCAATGGGGACAAGGTGGGCTTGCTGCTTTTCAGCGACCGCCGGGAACTCCTTTTGCCGCCGCGATCCGGCAGAAAACACACCTTGCGGCTGATCCGGGAACTGCTGGCGTTTCAGGAAAAAGGGAAGGGAACAGATATCGTTCAGGCTCTGGAAGATATGGAGCGCTTTCTTTCCAAACGCAGTGTTATTTTCCTGATCAGCGACTTTCTGGATGGCGGTGATTACGAGAAGCCGCTGAAGATCCTGAATAAGCGGCATGATGTGATCGCCGTCCGTCTGCGGGATAAGGCAGAACTGGATTGGGAACTCCCTGCCGGAGTTTGTATTCAGGATGCGGAAACAGGAGAACTTTGGGAATTTGACGGCTCCAAACGCTCCCGGGAACTCTTCCGGGAGGCCGCAAAACAGGAATTGGCTGCCGGAAACGCCTTGTGTCAACGGGCAGGCGTGGATCTGATCGACATTGCCAGCGGCGAAGACCCCATCCGCCCCCTGATCGGGTTCTTTAACCGCCGCCGCCGTCATTTGAGGGGGATATAATGAAAAAACGCACTTTTTTAATATGGTTCCCGGTCGGCATTGTGATTCTGCTTCTGCTGATCGCACTTGCCGGTTACGGGCTGGCAATGCGGGAAAAACCGGATTTGAAACGGTCCGGACTTTCCGCAGTTCAACAAAATGAAGTTCCGCTGGGAAGCAAAGCCGATCTCCGGCTGGAAGTGACCCTGCCCGTCCATCTGCCGCCCCCTGTTTGTACGGTAACGGCACCGGCAGGAACGGTTGCAGGAGCCGTCCATGTCCGGCACGGGAATTATTTGTGGAAATACAACCGCTGGATCATCCAATGCAGTCTTTTTGCCGTCAAACCCGGTGCGGCAACAGGGGGGGCGATCCATGTAGCGGTCAAAGGCAATTTTCCTGCGGAAGAAACATTTGCCATTCCGGATTTTGTGATTGCCCCTATCCAAAAGACCGGGGATCTGCCGGAACTTGCCGGAAAACTGGAAGAATCCGCAAAACCCGTTTCCCCTGCTTTATTCTGGACGATACTGGGCGGTGCGGTGGTGATTTTTCTCGGGATATGGCTGTGGCTCCGCTGGAAATACCAGCAGAAAAGCGAAACAGCGGTCATCCCCCCGTGGGTTCAGGCAGAACTTGCGCTGAACCGGATCTCCATAGAGGTGGAACGGAAAGAAACTCCGCTGGGGACAGCTTTTTTCCGGCTGACCGATGTTGTCCGAAAATATCTGGAAGACCGTTATCATCTGCCGGTGACCTCCCGGACCACGGATGAATTTATGATTGACATGCGGAACTCCTCTCCGCTGCCGGAAGTGGATCAGCCGTTTCTGCGGGAATTCCTCACTTCGGCGGATTTGATCAAATTTGCCAAAATGCCGCCGGACGAAAACGGCATCCGTCATGCCCTGAACGGGGCAAAAGAACTGGTCCGGCATACAACGCCGCTGACGCAGGAAGGGGAGGGGAAACATGTTTGAATTTGCTTATCCATGGGCGTTATTGCTCTTTTTGCTGCTGCCTTTATGGTATTTTTATGATCGCGGCAAAAAACAGCCGGTCATTGCTGTTGCCAGCATCCGACCTTTCCGGGCGGCCGGGCGGCGGTCGTTCAACTGGGTCCGGCTTTTGTACGGGCTGGGGCTGTGTTTATTGATCCTGGCTCTTGCCCGTCCCCGTTTCGGGGATGAAAAGGTGGTGATCCGGGCAAAGGGGATCGATATTATTCTTGCACTGGACCTCTCCGGAAGCATGGCGGCTATTGATGTACCCCAAAACATCACAGACGGCAAAACGCTGATGCGGAAAATCAATTCCGGCGACATCAATAACCGCCTGAAAGTTGCCTGCAAAGAACTGGAACGCTTTGTAAAAGGCCGCCCCAATGACCGGATCGGACTGATCGGGTTCGGCCCGATGGCGTACAGTTTTGTGCCGCCCACCCTGGACCACGGCTGGCTCACAAGTCAACTGGAGAGGCTGAAGCCGGGGCTTATCGGCGATATGACCGGCATTGCCGCCCCGCTGGCCTCCGGGATCCACCGGCTGAAAAATTCACCTGCCCCCCGCCGGGTGATCGTCCTTTTTACCGATGGGCAGAACAATGTGGAAAATACCATTACTCCGCAGGAAACAGCGGAACTCGGCCGGGATGCCAATGTCACGATCCATACTGTCGGCATCGGGAGCGACCACGCATTTGTGCCGGTGACACAATTCGGCAGAACCGCATTCCATCCTGTGGCAGACGGGTTTGATGAAGCCATGCTCAAAGCCATTGCATCCCATTCCGGAGGGCAATATTTCCATGCGGAAGATGCAGAAGGATTGCGCCGGGTCATGGAAGATATCAACAGCCTTGAAACCACCAGTTTTGAACAGCCGAAATATGTGGAATACCGGGAAAATGCCCCTGTGATCGCACTGGCGGCGCTGGCGTTGTTTTTTCTGGGATTTTTTCTGGAACACACCTGGAAACTGCGGGTTCCCTAAATTGCAATTCTGCTGAAATATGCTATATTCCCTGTTGTTAAAACAGGGATTTTTTGTTGTGGTAAAATTTGCAGACGATCCTCCTCCGGAGGAACAACTTCCGCCGGAAGAAGAGGGAAATATTGAATTTGATATTGAGGCTCTGGAGTTTGAGCTGACAGAGTCCGCCCCCCTTATGCCGGATGAACGGGCAGCGGCGGATGTGGAAGCTTTTTTTGCGCCCGGCGGCACCTTGCTTACAGCCGCCAAACTGGATGGACGCGCCTGTGAATTCCGGCCCCAGCAATCCGCCATGGCGCGGGCTGTCACCGAATCGCTGCTTTCCGGCAGAAATCTGGCTGTGGAAGCTCCTACGGGCGTCGGAAAAAGTTTTGCCTATCTTGTTCCGCTGGTAATGCTTGCACATCGGGATGAACGGCCTGCACTGGTTTCCACGGAAACCATCAATCTTCAGGAGCAGCTGATCCAGCGGGACATTCCCCTTTTGCGGGAACTTACCGGAATCGACTTCCGGGCGGCTCTTGCCAAGGGGAGAAGCAACTATCTGTGTTTGAGGAGATTGGCTCTGGCGGCAGGGGAGCAGTCCCAGCAGCTTCTGCCCTCGGCATCTTTGCAGCTGGATCTGGAGCGGATCGTCCAGTGGGCGGAAAAATCAGAAAGCGGGGAACGGGATCAAATCGATTTCCGGATGGATCCGGAATTGTGGCCGCTTATTTGCTGCGAAGCGGGGAATTGCCAGAAAGTCCGCTGTCCCTTTTTTCAGCAGTGTTTTTACATGCGTGCAAGAAAAAAATGGGGCGAAGCGGATATCGTTGTCGCCAATCATGCCCTCTTTTTTACCGATCTTGCCATGCGGGGAGAAGAAGGGGAAAGTGGACTTTTGCCCAATTACAAAGCTTTGATCATCGACGAAGCCCATACGCTGGAAGACAATGCGGCGGAATATCTTGGAACCCGGATCAGCCGTTTTGCAGTTTTGTCTGTCCTGAACCGGCTGTATAACCCGGATAACGCCCGGGGACTCCTGCTGAAAGACGGTGCTGACGTGCTGGCGCTCCGGCAAACCGCCGCCGCCGTGCGGGATGAAACTTACGGCTTTTTTGAGCAATTCAATATGTTTCTGCGGGAAGGTGCATCTTATGACGGGAAAGAGTGTTCCGTCCGTCGGGTGCGCCGAACAGAGCAGTTTACCGACAATCTTACAGAAAAACTGCGGATCCTGCACCGTCTTTTATGGGAATATATTGAAAAACTTGATGACGAAGATGCCAAAGAAAACGCCTCTTTCAAAACCGAGCTGGAAACCCAGTTTGAGCGGTGCAAACTTTTTATAGACGGCATCCGGTCTTTTATGGAAATGAGTCAGCAGGATGCCGTATATTTTGTGGAAGCGGAACGCAATGGCGGAGTCGCCATCAATATTGCCCCGCTGAATGTGGCAGAAATATTGAACCGGACTCTTTTCAACGCAAGTTTCCCCGTTACGTTGTGCAGTGCAACTTTGACCGTACGGAACAGTTTTGATTTTTACTGCAGCCGTATCGGGTTTGATAACGGCGACACCCTTTGCCTGGATTCGCCCTTTTCACGGGAACAGGCAAAAGTTCTTTTGAGCCGGGATATGCCGGAACCGGTTTCCCGGGAATATCCGGATTTTCTCTGCCGGGAAATCAGGAGATTTGTGGAAAAGACTGACGGTAAAGCCTTTGTGCTATTTACCAGTTACGCCCATTTGCGGTTCTGTGCGGAAAAATTGCAAAGTGCTTTTGCCAGAAGTGATTGGCAGCTGCTGGTGCAGGGGGGCGATCTCTCCCGGAACGCTATGCTGCGGATCTTCCGGGAAGATGTCAATTCTGTATTGTTCGGCACGGACAGTTTCTGGACGGGGGTCGATGTTCCCGGCGAAGCTTTGAGCAATGTTATTATTACCAAACTTCCCTTTCCCTCCCCGGGGGACCCCATTGTGGAGGGGCGGTGCGAAAAGATCAAAGCCATGGGCGGCAGTGACTTCCGGGAATATATGCTGCCGTCGGCAGTCTTGAAATTCCGGCAGGGGGCAGGGCGGCTGATCCGGTCAAAGACAGACAGAGGGATCATTGTGATCCTGGATCGGCGGGTACAGTCAAAAGGGTATGGCAAGAGTTTTCTGGATGCGCTGCCGTATCCGATCGCATACGAATAAAAAGGAGTTGCAAATGCGTTCCATTCTGCCGTGGAAATGGGTGCCAAGTCTGTATTTTTCCGAAGGGGTCCCCTATGCCATTATTGCCTCGGTATCGGTCATTCTCCTGAAAGACTTGCAAATGTCCAACCGGGAACTGGCGTTTCTTTCCAGTTTACTGACACTTCCGTGGGTCCTGAAACCCCTGTGGGCACCGTTGATCGACTTGATCTGGACCAAAAAAATATGGTTTGTTGCCATGGAACTCCTGATGGGCGCCGGGTTCCTTGCCTGCGGCAGTTTACTGCCGGTATTGGACGGCAGTTTGACCATGATTCTGATCCTGCTGGGCCTTGCAGTTGCCTCCGCCACCCATGATGCGGCCGCAGACGGTTTTTATCTTCTGGGGCTGGCTCCCCATGAGCAGGCATATTTTACCGGCATCCGCTCCACTGCTTACAGAATTGCCATGGTGACTGCCCAGGGCGGACTGGTCATGCTAGTGGGATTTTTGCAGAACAAGGGGTTTGCAGTACGGATGTCGTGGGCAGGGGGCCTTGCGGGGGCAGGGGGGCTTATGGCACTTTTGGGATTCTGGCATCTCCGGATGGTACCTGCGGTGGAAAAAAGCGCAGAACGCCCGGACTTTGCCGGACTTGTACGGGATTTCGGAATATCGTTTGCCGCTTTTTTCCGGCAGAAAAATGTGGGATTTGCCCTGCTTTTTCTGTTGTTTTACAGGTTGGGAGAGTCCCCGCTGGTGCGGCTGGCTGTTCCTTTTATGCAGGACAGTCCGGAAAAGGGCGGTCTGGGATTAAGCGTACAGGATCTTGGGCTTTTTTACGGAACGGTGGGCGTTATTTGCCTTTTGGCGGGCGGTATTCTCGGCGGTCTTGCCATTTCCCGGAACGGGATCGGTAAATGGATGTGGCCCATGGCATTGGCTATCAATCTGCCGGATTTTGTGTATGTATATCTGGCAACAGCCCGGCCTGAAAGCCGCTGGATCGCCGGAAGCGCAGTGGCGATCGAACAATTAGGTTACGGGTTCGGCTTTACACTTTATATGGTGTTTATGGTGGCGTTTGCCGGGGAGAGCGGTAAATTCAAAACGGCGCATTTTGCCTTGATGACCGGGTTTATGGCACTGGGGATGATGGTTCCCGGTATGATGGCGGGGGCTGTATATGATCTTCTGGGAGGATATATCAACTTCTTCTGGTATGTGATTTTCTGTACTCTGCCGGGCTTTGCGGTGACGGCTCTCATTCCCCGGATGATCCATCGGAATTTCGGCAAAAAAGAAGTTTAAAAAGGGTACCGTCAGCGGGAACGGGGATCAAGTTTATCCCGCAGGTGATCGCTTAAAACATTCAGCGAAAGTACCAGTAAAAACATGAATCCGGTAGCGGCGGCAACTTCCCACCAGATACCGCGCCACAGCCGATCCTGACCGTCAGAGATCATAACACCCCAACTGGGAGAAGTCTGCACGCCCACCCCAAGGTAACTTGCGATCACTTCCGTCATCACGGCAGAAGCAAAGATCAATGTAAAGTAAATAATAACCAGATGAAACACATTGGGCAGCAGATGCCGGAACAGGATCGCCCACGGATTTTGCCCTGCAACTCTGGCTGCAAGAACATATTGGGAAGATTTCAACTTCATCGTTTCCGCCCGGATCACCCGGCAGAGAGACACCCATGCCGTCAAGCCGATGGCAAGGTAAATAGCGATCATCCCCGGTTCGGCATGGAGCAGAAAGCCTAAAACCGCAAATCCGGTCCGCAACGGCGGAGCCAGAAAATCCCCTTTTACCAGCAAGGCAAAAGCAAGCATAAAAAGCAAGGTCGGCATCGCCGCAAATGTGCTGTAAAACCAAACCACAGCATCGTCCAGTTTTCCGCCGAAAAAACCTGCCATCAACCCCAATGCGGTCCCCAGAAATGCGGCGATCAAGCCGGCAGTCAGCCCGACTTTCATGGCGGTTGCACTCCCGGCGACCGCCCGGAGAAACACATCCCGCCCCTGAAAATCAGTGCCGCACCAGTGTGCGGGGGAGGGGGGCATGTAGCACTCCGCAGGAGAGGTTCTGGCATAAGCAGGCAACGTTCCGGAATATTCACATGCAATGCTGTAAATTTCTGTCCCGAGAGCCATGAATGTAAAAATGGCAAGAACAGCAAATGCAGCTCCGGCACAACGGTTTCCGGCAAAAAACTTTACCAGTTTTTTCATGCCGGCTCTCCGGAGGATTTTTCACGCATCCGGATCAGATGAACTTGCAGGAGCGCGATTTCCGCCGGAGTCACACCGTCTATACGCTCCGCCTGTGCCAATGTCGTGGGCCGGACTTTCAGCAATTTTGCCCGGGATTCATTTTTCAAACCGGGCAGCGTTTCAAAGGGGAAATCTGCCGGGATCTGCCAGCTTTCCAACTTATGCAAATTGCGGATAGAGGCGGCTTCCCGCTGGAGATAACCATCATAATGCGCTTCGATCTGCAATTCCTGCCAAACCCTGCGCCCCCAAGGCGTGTCAGGAATAGCGGGCAGCAGATCCCCGGGGAAGGGGAGAGCTTCCGGAATGGATTCACTCAATTCCAACTGTTTCAACCATGTAAAAAGGGGTTTCCCGGCATGAACAGTATTCCGGCAATGGATCAACGCCTCATCCAGCAAGGATTTGAAACTGCTGAAATCCCGGTATTGCTGTTCACCGATCAGCCCTTGTTTATGAGCAAATTCCGTGAGCCGCAGATCCGCATTGTCCTGCCGCAAATGGAGCCGGTATTCCGCCCGGCTGGTAAAAAGCCGGTAGGGTTCCACAATGTCCTTGGTCACAAGGTCATCGATCATCACACCGATGTAACTGCGGTCCCGGGGAAGTTCCACGGTGGATTTCCCTGCCGCATAAAGAGCAGCATTCAAGCCGGCAAGCAATCCCTGCCCGGCGGCTTCTTCGTAACCGCTGGTGCCGTTGATCTGCCCGGCAGTAAAGAGATTTTCGTACTGCTTCTGGGCGAGGGAGCGGGTCAGCTGATCCGGATATATAAAGTCATATTCAATAGCATAAGCATAACGGGAAATCACCACATTTTCCATGCCGGGAATGGATTTCAGCATCTGGTGCTGAACCTTGGGCGGCAGACTTGTGGAAATACCGTTCACATAGTATTCGCCCGTCTGCGCCCCTTCCGGTTCCAGAAAAAGCAGATGCCTGGGATGATGGGCAAATCGGACTACTTTATCCTCAAACGAGGGGCAGTAGCGGGCCCCGATCCCTTCAATAACGCCCCGGTAAAGGGGAGCCTGATCCAGATTTGCCTTAACGATCTCCGCCGTTTCCGTAGTAGAATAAACGCCATAGCACGGCATGTCGTGCCGGATGGCTTCCGGCAGGGCAGGGCGGCTATCACGGGAACGGCAGCTGAACTCAAACTCTGCCTGTTCCGCAGGCTGGGGGATCATAGCGGAAAAATCAATACTTTGAGCAAGCACCCGTGGCGGCGTACCGGTTTTCAGCCTCCCTACCCGCAAATGGAGTTGCTCCCGCAATGCCTGTGCCAAAGCGGTGGAGGCGGGATCTCCGGCACGGCCGCCGGGGAAGGTCTGCAGGCCGAAGTGCATTTTTCCGGAAAGGAATGTTCCATTGGCAAGGACAACCGTCCGGCTGTGCAAATCCTCCCCAAACATGGTTTTAACCCCGGTAATGGTGCCGTTTTCCAGCAGAAAAGCCACAACTTCCGACTGCAAAATCCCTAAATGCGGAGTATTTTCCAGCAAAAACTTCATACCCCGCTGATAAACGACCTTATCGCATTGCGCTCTGGGGGACCAGACTGCCGGCCCCTTTCCGCGGTTCAGCATACGGAATTGAATTGCAGCGGCATCGGTAACAATGCCCTGCGCGCCGCCCATGGCATCGATTTCCCGGACGACCTGCCCCTTGCCGACCCCGCCGATAGCGGGATTGCAGCTCATTTGGGCAATATGATCATTATTCTGGGTGATCAACAATGTTTCCGCCCCTGCACGGGCAGCGGCAAAAGCCGCTTCGCACCCGGCATGACCGCCGCCGACCACAATGACATCATAAACTTTCACGGTAAAAACCATCCTTAACTTATTCTTTAATATATAGGCTGTGTACTAAACAATAACTGATTTTTCTATATAGCAATTTATTTGCAGTGCACTTGGTCTCTGCGAGGCTGGGTTCAGCGCACTTCTTACGCTGAACCGTAAGGCCCCGGAAAAAATCGCAAGCTGATTGCTTGCTGATTTTTTATTGGAGCGGGGGGGGCCGGGGCTTATCATTTAAGGGCTTCTCGCCCTTAAAAATCCCCGCAAGGGGCGGTTGCCCCTTGACCCGTCGCTTGACGATCCAGATCGTCTACGCTCCATAATATCAGTCTATGTTTAGTACAGAGCCAATACATATAAGATACAGCAAAAATCGGAAAAAGCAATGGAGAGCCTTGCGGAATGGAGAAATAATGTTTGAAAATCCGGTTGACATTTTTCTTTAATAATAGAGAAAACACAGGAACCCGGAAATTGAAAATTTCAGCACCATTGAAACAAAACAGGCTTAAAATAACGAAAAATATGCTTACAAGTTATTAACAATCATTATTTACAACATCGTAACATATTGATATACAATATATAGCAACACATCACCCCCTTCAGCGCACCTGCCATAAACTTAACATAACATACATTATGCGACATTGCAGAACCGGTAAAATAACACCGGAAAGGGGGCTGTGGCGCGAGGTTGTGTTTTGTGACCGGATTATTGTCAGAAGGAATCGGTTCCCGTTAAACGCGATTTTGATGATTGACTTTTTTTTCAGTTTTTAAAAGATTTCTTAATAAAAGCAGAAAGCCCTCCCCTGTTTCTGTTATCAGAAAATTTGTCAACCGGAAATCGGGGCAGGGAGAAGATATTGATTTTTTTCAAACCGGAACCCGGTTCAGTCGATGAGAACCAGTTTCAACACATTCCGGAGCAGGGCCGTCTGGCAGAGCATCAAAACGATTGCGGCTGATTTCCAATACCAGTTCTGTACCGTTTCTCCAAGCCGGATCCCGAGGATCAGGAGCAGGGCAGGCAGATAGACCACTGCCAACCGCCCGAATTCCCCACGGGCGCCGCCGGAAAAAAGAATAAAAAGCCAGAAGAAGAGGGCGCATAACCACATTTGAAATACACGCCCCCTGCCCGCAGGCGGAACAAGAATCATCAAACAGGGCAGAACTCCGCAGAATAAAAGAGCATCCAAAATATTCAATATGCTCCATATCCAATAGCCGCGGCCGGACATCTGCTGAAAAAGCTGCTGATTTTCCAGACATTTCCATGCGATATCCCAAACCGGGATCCCGGCACAATACAGCATTGCCGCCATGATCAGCCCTGCTCCGGCAAAAAAGCCGAAAGTCTGCCGTTTTTTTGTTCCCGTAAGCAGGACACCGGCAGCAAGACCGCCCACTGAACCGAAGCCCAATGTAAACAAGCCGCCAATACCGGTCAAAATCCCGGCAAAAGCCCCGGCTGCCGGATGCCTGAAAGCATAAAAGACCATCAGCAGTGTCAATGCAGAAATCAGGAAATAAAAGGTGTCATAGTGCCCCAGAAAAAGCACAGCGGCATTGCCGCCCATGGCAATAGCCAGGAGTGCGATCCCCCTGCCCTTTATGCCCGGCAAATTCCATAACATATATGCCAGAAGCAATTTCCCGACTTCAAGAGCAAGACCGAAAAGAATGACCAGCTTGAGCGCGGCCTCTATCATTTCCGGGGTATCCAGCGGCGGAGTCAGAGCATTTTCCTGTTTGAGAGTCAGCAAGATCCGGTAAACATCCGGCAAAAACGCCCTGCCCCAGTTTCCCGGCAATTTTTTAACCAATTCAGCAAGATAAATATTGGCAGGCGGGTGGACATGCCGGTGATGCGGTACTTCGCCCCGGGGCACCGTCAATACCTTCTGCACAAAATCCCGGGTGAGAGCCTCTTTTTCATACGCCGGCTGCAAATAGCCCGTGGTAAACGGGTTTAAAATTGCCAGAGCATTTTCCGCCAGCCCTGCCCTGCCGGAAGTCAGGATCATCCGGTCCGCCCCGATGCCGCCCAGCAGGATGATAACTGCAAGAATGATACAGGTTTTACGATTTCCACCATGAAAATCCAGTTTCCAGGCGGCGGCGGCACTGATTGCAAAACAGAATAAAACCGCAATCATCCCCGGCAGATCCGGCTGAAACGGCAGAATCCGCTGCCACACCCACACGCCGGGTTCCCCAAGCGGAATGGAGGGTGAAAGCACCATCAAAGCAAGCAGGAGCGGCAAAATAACAGCGGCAAATTTCAAAAAAAGCGGATAAGAGGATGTTTTTATCTTCATGCCGGACACCTTGAAATAATATAAAAAAAGAAAGCAGGCTGTACCACTCCGATCCATCAATCAAAGTTAAGGCCTTGCGGCCCCAGTGTATTTATTGTCCAGAGATGAACCTGCTTTCTGGCTATTATTATAGCACCCTTCCCTGGGATTGCAAATAAATTCCCAGAAAAAATTACGGCCAGATTAGCATTTTGATGGCGCCCAGGGCCGCCAGGGCCTGCACGATCTGCTCAAAACGCTTCTGCGGCAGTTTGTTCAGGAGCAGAATCCCGAGAGCCGCCCCGGCGATCAGCAGGGGAATCATGGTGATATCGGCCTTGAGAGAACTCAAGGTGATCCGGCCTTCGTATGCAAAAATCGGAATCTTCAACCAGTTCAGGATAAGAAAATACCATGCGGCACTGCCGATGTACGCCTTTTTTTCCAGTTTCATACTCAAGAGATAAATCGCCATCACCGGCCCGGCGGCATTTGCCACATGCGTGGTCAGCCCCGCCAACATGCCGAAAAAGGCGGAAAAAGCCCAGTGTTCCGGCATTTTATCTGCATTTTTGATGAATTTGGCAATATAACTGAATGCCACCATAAAGAGAATGGTCCATGCAAGTACGGGCTTCATCGTGTCATCGGCGATAAATTTGAGAGCCAGCACGCCAAGACCGATCCCCAGAAGAGCCCAGGGCATCAGCCGGAGAACGATTTTCCAATCTGCCTGCCGCCGGTAATAGATCACAGCCAGAATATCCGCCATTCCCAGCATCATAAGCTGAAGCCCGGTGGACTCCCGGGGTTCAAAGAAATCCGCCAGCAGGAGAACCGGGATCATCCCCAGTCCGGGAACGCCGGTTTTGTTCACCCCGATCAGGATCGCCCCAAGACAAAGGATCAGCACCTCTGTCAAACTGTAACTGCCATAAAAGAAATCCCACATGATCCACCCTTTCAGTATAAAATATCCATATAATATAAGGCAGAAAACCCGCAAAATCAAGTTGCCATCCGGAAGAAAACCTGCTGGAATGTCTTTAGCCGTCTCAACACATGGCTCAACTGGAACGGTTCAATGTTGACCAGCCCTCCCCCGATATGTGTCATGTTCCTCTTTTATTGGTTGGACATTTTCCCCGGGCCATATTGGAATGGCTTTGCAGATGGCATGGCCGCCGCTTCATTGTTTGTGCTGATCAAGGCTATTGCCAGATTCAATGGTTAATGTCAAATCGCGGGAAGAAGTGCCGGAAATCATGCGGGAATTTGTGACCGAAGCCGATGGCGGCAGAAAAGGCTCGTCCGTAAACGCAAACAGAATGTTACATACAACATTACATACAAAATCCGGGTAATAAAAATCCCCTTCAAATGGTATTTGAGGGGGATTTTTGAGATCAAAATTGGAGGCGTGAATCGGAGTCGAACCGATCTACGCGATTTTGCAGACCGCTGCCTAACCGCTTGGCTATCACGCCTCGTTATGAGAATAGAATATATCACCCTTTTTGAAAAAATCCAGTCGTTTTTAGATTTTTTTTCAAAAAAGGTTGATTTTTTCCCGTTTTAACGATATATTTTATGATATTTTAAGGAATATCAGGTATGGCATCTGCCGGACATTATAAAAAAGTCGTGCTTTATTTGACTGCGATCCTCCTGCTGTCACTTCTGGTGATCGCAGGATGGGAGTTCCTGCGCAAAACCGCAGGCCGGATCGCAGGGGATTTCTTTTATCCTTATTTAAGAGCTGCCAGAACCGGATTCGACAAATTGTCCGACCAGACTCTCCTCGTCTTTTCCCGGCGGGAACTGGCTTCACAGCTGGAAACTTTGCGGGCGGAAAATAACCGGTTGGCAAGTCAGGCCGCAGCAGCTTCCGAACTTTTGCTGGAAAATGAACGCCTGCGCCGGATCATGCACCTCCCCTCCCCCGCCTCGTGGAACCATGTGCCCGCAGAAGTTATTTTGCGGGACCCCCGTTTCTGGCATGAACAGCTGACGATCGACCGGGGCAGTTTGCACGGAGTCAAAGTCGGAACGGCGGCTCTCGCCATTTCCGATGGAGGAATGCCCGTCTTCGTTGGAGTCGTTTCTTCCCTTTCCCGGAAAACCGCCACGATCATGACCGTTTTCAATCCGGAACTGCGGATGTCTGCCATCCTTCCCAGAAGCGGCGCAACCGGCATTCTCCATACAGGCAGCCAGAATGCCGCCAACGGGATGCTCCCTCTGGGCTTCCTCCCCCTGCGGCAGCCGTACACCATTGGAGAAGTTTTGCAGACTACCGGTTTTGAGCAGAATATTCCGCCGGGGATCAAAATCGGCAATCTGGGCGATATCCAATCGGTGGACTCCCTTTTTTCCGGAGAACTGTATTTGAGCGGCAGGTTCATCCCCTCCATGCGCCTTAACGAAGTCCGTTTCCTCATCCTTGCGATCCGCCGGGATACAGCAGGGAGCAACCTGCCGTGAAAAGCCGGATCATAAAAGCGATCCTGCTTGCAGGAATGGTGCTTGCCGCCATGATTTCAGAATTGATGCTGGGCGGTATCGGCTGGATCTTTCCTGTTGTTTTGCCGGTCTTTTACTTTATTACCTTAAACACTTCCTGGTATCATGCCGGATTTGCGGCGATTTTCATTGGAACGGCATTGGATCTGGCAGTCGGCAGGAATTTCCCGGTAACCATTCCGGCATTGCTGATGCTGATATTGGCAGCCTATCGCTTGAGGGGGGCGCATCCGGCAGAATTGCCGGAAGTCTTCGCCTCGGTTTTCGGCTCCATGGCGGCGGCAGAAGCGGTTTATGCCCTTTTTTCCCACACTGAATACGGGTGGGGTCTTGTCCTGCAATGGATCGTGTTATCCTTGAGCGGAGGGGTTTTAACGCTTCTGGTGATCCAAATCGGCCGCTTTATAATGGATCTCCTTGACATTCCGGATTGTTTTACCCCCCGCTCCACCATCTGGAAACGGCGCCGACTTCAAAATTCCTCTACACGGAGTCCCCGCTCATGAAACTGGATTGGTTCAGCGATTACCGGGTACGCATCGGTATTCTGGTAGCCATCGGCCTTGCCGGATTCGGTATTTTGATGGCGAAACTTTATTTTGAACAGGTGCGCCGCAGTGATGCTTACCGTGAACGGATCTCCCGCCAAATGCTCCGCAGGATCCGCATTCCCGGACAACGGGGCAGGATTTTTACAGCAGACTTGCAGATCCTTGCCGATAATTGCGCCGGAACTTCCGCTGTTTTTTATCCGGAAGAAATGCGCCGCCCGGGACGGAATTCCCGGAAACGCACCATTGAATACATCAAACTGGCTTCCGCCGCTGCCGCCGCTGCCCTCGGCCGCCCGGACCCCATGACAAAAACAAGTATTGCCCGGCACCTGAATTATTATCCCGGATTGCCCATTACGGTCTTTTCCGGCTTGAGTACCGCAGAAGCCGCCAAAATTCTGGAACTGACACGCCTCTTTGACGGTATCGGCATTGAACCGGATAACAGCCGTACCTATCCCATGGGGAAAACGGCAAGCCACATCATCGGTTTTGCCGGCAAAGAAAATCCTCTTGCCGCCCAAGACCGCAAAGAATATTTCTACTATGTCCCCGATTTGATCGGCAGAAGCGGTCTGGAAAAAACACTGGATAACCATCTCCCCTGGCCGCAAGCAGAAAATCTGCGGGCCTTGCGGGGCTGTGCCGGTTTTGAACTCGTGCAGGTGGACAGTCTGGGCTTCATCCGCAGCAACAAAGTGGACTATGCCCCTCCCGTCAATGGCAATCACCTGATTTTGACACTGGACTCCCGGGCGCAGAAACTTGCAGAAAGACTGATCGCCCACAGAAGGGGGGCATTGGTAATGGTTCACGCTGAAACAGGAGCGTTGATCGCCCTCGCCTCCTCCCCGGGATTTTCGCCGGAAGAATGTACCCCCGTTCTGACTTCAGAAGTTTACCGGAAACTGCTGAATGACCCGGCAAAACCACTCATCCCCCGTGCCTATCAGGGGAGTTACACCCCCGGCTCGATCCTGAAAGTTCTGATCGCCATGGCTCTATTGGAAAATGGCATCGATCCCGAAGACAGGGTCGAATGTTCCGGGAAGACCATGGTCGGCGATACGGCGATACGCTGTACCGGCAGTCATGGCGAACTGAATATGCTTGAAGCCATTGAACGCTCCTGCAATGTTTACTTTATTTCCCGGGCGCTGGAATTGAATGATTTGAACAAAATAACCCCCATTCTTGCCTCTGCGGGAATCGGGGAAAAATCCGGATTCATCCTGCCCCATACAGCCGGCACATTCCCGGATAAAGTTACAAAAAAGAGACGGACCGGAACCAAATGGAATGCTTTTGATACAGCGTTGCTTTCTATCGGCCAGGGATTTATCACACTTTCGCCCTTGCAGGCAGCCATGTACACTGCCGCCATTGCCAACGGGGGGAAATTGATGCGCCCCTATCTTGTTCAATCCGTGGTTGATACCCGTGGCGGAACCGTTTGGCAGGAAACACCGCAAATCCGGAAACAACTGGCAGTCAAGCCGGAACATTTGAACCTGGTCAAACAGGGAATGTATCAGGTCGTTCATTCTCCCTACGGCAGCGGACGGCGGGCGGCAACACCAGTGGTGTCCATTATCGGCAAAACCGGCTCCGCAGAAGTCGGCCCCCGGCACAACCGCAAGAAAAATGTCTGGTTTATCGCCTGTGCTGAAATTGCCGGAGAAAATTATGCCGTTGCCATGGTTGCCGAAGACGGCCGGGCCGGCGGTTATGACTGCGCTCCGGCGGTTGCCGAATTCCTGGAAAACTGGGCTGATATACGCCAGAACAGTAACCGGCAGTAAAAAACGAATCCGTGCCGGAGGCTTGAGAAGGTGCAAGCCCGATGCTAATGTTTAACACAACATATTGTAACAGTAAGATACGGAGGGCAAGAGGAAAGACGGCATTTTTGTGTGGGAGGCACACCGGGCTGGTGCCGGCGGCGTAGAACTTCCGGAAAGTTGTCTGGCGGCATTTGAATACGGCTGGCAATTGGGCGGACGGCCGGAAGCGGATGTGAATGTTACATCGGATGGCGTAATGGTGTCTTTGCACGATGTGACATTGGATCGCATCTGCCCGAACTTGCCGGAATCTTTGCGTGGACGCAATATTTCTGAAATGACCTGGGCGGAATTACAGTCGGTGGATATCGGCTGGAAAGACTTTCCGGATCAGCATGTCGTATCTCTGGAGCAGCTTTTTGCTGTTTTGCAGGAATATCCGGAGCGGCACATGGTCATTGATTATAAGCGGGTATGTGTCAAAACGCTGGCTGAAATGATCAACCGTTATGGCGTAGCAAGCCAGATCACATTTGCCAGTTGTGATCCGGCGATCCTGCGGGAATTTAAAAGTCTTGCTCCGGAAGCAAGGTCGAAAAACTGGCTTGGCGGCACGGCAGAAACGATCATGGAAAATTTCGCCCGTTTGCATGAAGAGAATTTTCAGGGGATCACAGAAGTTCAGCTGCATCTGAATGACCGGGGGAACGCAGATTGGCGGTATGATTTATCGCCGGAATTTGTAAAAGAAGCATTGCAAATCACGGCAAATAGCGGAGTACTGCTTCAAGTTTTGCCGTGGCAGTTTGAACGGGCGGATTTGTTCCACATTCTGGATCTTGGCGTAAGATCGTTTGCCGTGGATTTCCCCAATAAATTCAAAAAAATCTGTGCAGATTACTTTACAAGGCTGGGCTGAATTAATGATGAAAAATAATACATTAAATCACTGTAAAAACAGATCTTGAGATGCAAAAGCGAGGAAGCATAAAATGAAAAAAATTCTTGCGTTTACCATCGGCGCTTTCACTGTTTTCAGTCTATTGGTTCTGGCTGTTTTTTTCTCGATGCTTTTGCTTATAATCAGTACCGTTCTCAACGGCGGACATCCGTGGCCGCACAACGTGTGGTGGTGGGTTGGGATTTTTCCCCCTATATTTTTCTGCATTTTTACAACCGTGGCGGCATGGTTTTTTCTGCATATCCCCCTGTTGAAAAAATTCCTGAAAGAAATACTGTTTTATCTCGGTATTATGTTCGGAGCGGGTACATTTATGGTATGTCTGGGGTATATTATTCATATTGGCCGCGCAATGCATTGTGCCGGATAAGGCTGTTCCTTTTCTCGTTTTATGGATTTTTTCGAGCGTTTTTTGCGGTTCCGGACTGGAAATTTTCCATTCTGTATTTATAGTATTATTGTACAATGGATTTTTAACGCACGGAGAGCAATGCGTTTTTTACGGAAAATTTTACGGTTGACGATACTGCCGTTCTGGTTTATGATCATCGCATTTCTGGCATTGCCCGGCATGTTCGCCGGACGGCGCGGAATACGCTGGAATGGCAAAATCACCCGTTTGTGGGGTGCCGGTGTTGCCCGCATTTTAAATATCCAAATCGAGCGGAACGGTAAAAATCCGGAGGCATTTCTGCACGGATTGATCGTATCCAATCACCAGAGTTATTTGGATATTCTGGTCAACAGTGCCGTATTCCCGGTGCGTTTTCTACCCAAAGTGGAGATCCGTTACTGGCCGGTCCTCGGCTGGTTTATTGCCTTGAACCGGCCGGTCTGGGTCAATCGCAAGTCGCCTTTGGCTTCTGCAAAAGTTGCGGAAGAAATCGAAAAGTCTGTTTGTGACGGCTTGCCCATTCTGGTTTTTCCGGAGGGCACGAACTCGGACGGTTCCGGCTTGCTCCCTTTCAAGTCCACAGCTTTTGAAGCTGTGGCTCGCACGGGACAGCCGGTCTGTCCGGTCCTGCTGAAATATGCACCGTCCGATGACGGGTTTCCGCTTTGCTGGTGCGGCGATATGCCGTTTCTGCACCATGTCCGGCATGTTCTTGGACTGCAGAAGATCCGGGTAAAAATGGATCTGCTCGAACCGGTTTATCCGCTCCCCGGCGAACATAGAAAAGATTTGTCAAACCGTGTCCGGCAAATCATGCTGGACCATTACCGGAGTATGTAATATGAGAAAAAATCAACTGTTGGCTGCCCTTTACAGCGCATGGGAAATGCTGCTGGATATCCCCATTCCCAGAAAGATGCTTACCACCTCTGCCACGATCCGCCCCCCTGCGGTCGCGATCCTGCTTGCCCTGCCTTTCATCGGGCTTCTTTGCGGGGCGATCATGATTCTGGCTCTGAAATTCACCTCGATCTTTCTGGCAAATTTCGGCAATGCGGTTCTTTATGCGTTGGTACTGACCATTTTTGTTCTGGCAAAAGATTCCGGCAGAGGATTCCGGCTGGTGATGGAATTGTGCTACGATCTGGCAGCAGGCAACCGCAAAATCGTTGAGATCCTGCCCCTGCTGCATATCCGAAAATTTCCGGAAATCAACGATCTTGCCTCCAATCTCTGCGCTTTTGCCATCTGCGGATTTCTGCTGGCGGCATTCACATACTTGAATTTCAAAGGGGCATCCTTGTGGGCAGTTCCGGTGCTGATGATGGGAGCGGCGGTTCAGGGACATTTGCTTTCCCTGCGGAATATCCGCGGCGGGTTGCCCTTTTTGGCCATCCCGGAAAACGACCGGAATAAACTCTGGGTGTTGACCGGATTCCTGATGCTCTTCCCTGCGATCGAATTTCCGCTGGCGGTTCTGGTATCTTTCGGGCTGTGTTTTGTTCTGGCGGCAGGCGCCCGGAAATTCTTTGAAGAACTCTACGGGGGCGCAACGTCTGAAATGATCACGCTTGCCGGGATCACGGCTGAATTGCTGACGCTCTTCTGCGGGATCTTACTGATCCACGGCTGAACGGGTGACTTTTTGCAGGATTTTGGGGGACAAAAGAAATTGTTCCCCAATTCCCATCCATAATTTCCCAGCCGCCAACTCCGGCGCAGAGGCAAGATCAGCAGCAGAAAATTCCACGGCACAAGTGGCGGATTCTCCCGCAAACGGCGCAGAAAATCCGTCTTTCCACCCGAGGATCACCCCTTCCGCCTCCGGCAAAGAACAGGAAAGCTGAAGTACCGCATCATCCATGCCGATCCCCATATAAAACCGTTCCGCAAAATGGATAAAATCACTCAAATCCGTTCTCAACACCTCAACATCCAGCCCGCCTCTTCTATTCAGCGGCAACTCTATTGCACGGCACACCAGTGCACTCTGGAAAAATTCTGCCGCAGTACGCTTTTCCGGGTCAAACGCCCGTAATGCCGTACTGACCCGGTAAAGGGTTCCAGCTTCTTCCGCAGAAAAGAATGCGCCTGCTGCCATTTGCGCCCCCTGCTGAAGCCGCCGGAGAGAACACCGGGAAGCATCATAAATCATGGGCCGCACATAAAACTCCACTCGGATCCCGCCTGTGTTTCGGGGCCAGCGATTCCGTAAATAACGGCTGAATTGCTCCTGTTCCACCGTAAAACGCCGCTCCGCTGAAGGACCGGATTCCGCAAGATCCCTGGCTTCATACAAGATCCCCCGCAACATCTGCCCCAGCATGGCTCGCTGATTCCGCAATGCCCGGCGGATCAGGCTTTGCATCTCCATTGCCGAAACAGCCGGACGGCTGGATGCCCCTTTGGTACGGATATAAAAAACGCCCTGCTGCAACTCTCCATCCACACCGGAGGCACAAATATGCGGCAGACTGCTGAAAGGCTTGATGTCAAAAATCACATACCGTTTACCGTCGATCTCCGGGCGCTCAATGGTAAATTGAATGGGGGGATCCGTCAGGTGATGCACAAAAGACATTACCGCGGAAGGGTCAAAGGAATGCAGTTCTTCCGGAGATACCCCCTGATAGTCAGAGGGATGCCCGGAGGCATCCTCCCCTACCCCGATCACCAGATATCCGCCTCTGGTATTGGCAAATGCCAGACAGTGCCGGATCAGTTTTGCCCGGCCGGATTTGGAAAGCAGATTCCAGTTCATGGCGGCCTTGTAATCCAATTCATCGGATTCCACGCCCCGGTACACCAATTCCCGCCAGAAGGCAGTGTTGCCGGAATAGTCTGCTTTGCCGGAGGTCATTTTTTACAGATCCTCATCATAAACCAGATGACTGCAGTTATCACACAAAACAAACCGCCCTGCCCTTGCGGAAGAAAGAGTTTGCGGAGTCAGCTTTAAAGAACAGTTGCCGCAAACCCCGTCTTCCTGGATCGGCACCAGCGGATCGCCGTCATTGCCCTTCAAAAGTTCCTCATAAGGCTCAAGGATTTTGCTTTCAAGCATTTCTGCGGCGGCAAGCCGTTCAGACCTCAACTTTTCCAAGTCCTGCCGGAAAGACTTTTCCGCTTCGCCAAACTCCATATACTCCTGCTTCAATGCCCGGATCTCGCCGGCACAAACTTTTTTGGCTTCCTGAACGGCAGCTTCCAAAGTTGGTGTTTTTTCCATTTCTGCAAGCACATGGCTTTCCAGCTTGCCGATCTCCTGATCCAGCATGGCACTTTCCGCCAGCATGGTCTGGTATTCTGAATTCTTTTTGACAAGAGCAGACTGCTGACGGATACGGTTGCGCTTGTCTTCCAAGGCATGGATCTCCGATTCTGTGCGGCGGATCATTGCCAGATGCGCCGCCACAACTTTCTCCGCCGCAGCAACTTTTGCTTCTGCCGCATTTTTGGAGGCAATGATACGGTTGCGTTCCGCAGGCATCAGCGAAAGCCGGGTGCGGATGTTCTGCATTTGCTTGTCAAGATTTTGAAGTTTCAGAAGAGCCGTCGCCCAAAGTGCCCGCATAATATGCCCCTTTCCCGGTGATCAATCCCGCCGTCCGCCGAAAATACGCAGAAGCAGAAGGAAGAGATTGATAAAGTCCAAATACAGCATCAGAGCCCCGACTACCGCCAGTTTGCGGCCGTCTTCCCGTGCCATATCCCCGGCATTCAGGCTCATCATCTTGATTTTCTGGGTATCATACGCGGTCAACCCGGCAAAGAGAAAAATCCCTGCATAGGTCAAAAATACATCAAATCCACTGTTCGCCCAGAAAATATTGACCACAGAGCCGATCAGAAACCCGATCAGTCCAAACAACAGAAAACGCCCGAATCCGGTCAAGTCCGTTTTGATCAAATACCCCACAAGACTGGTGGCTCCGAATGTCAGACTGGTGGCAAAAAAGGTTGTAGCAATGGAGGATGCTGTGTAAACAGCAAAAATGGAAGAAAACAACAAGCCTTCCAATGCCGCGTATACAATAAATGCCATCGTCGCCGCCGAAGCGGAGATCCGGTTGATCATAGCAGACAACCCAACGACCAACAGAAACGTGGCAATGATCAATACCCAGAAAAATCCACGCTGAAAAATAAAATTGATCAGTGCCGGATTCTGTGCAGTGAACCACGCCACAACCCCGGTCAGTGCCAATGCCGCACACATCCAGCCGTAAACCCGGTTGATAAAGGCGTTCTGCAATGCCACCGGAGAAGCGATATCCCCGGCGCCTGTTCTCATGTAATCCCGTTCATTGTACATAATAAACCTCCCCCCTGTTAAAAAAGTTCACCCTGCCGGTCGGCTGCCTTCAGCCCCAGCTTATCCCATGCTTTCGGTGTTGCCACCCTGCCCTTCGGCGTACGGACCAGAAAGCCCCGCTGGATCAGAAAAGGCTCGTAAACATCCTCTATGGACCCCTCCTCCTCTCCCACCGATACAGCAATATTTTTCAACCCCACCGGGCCGCCCCGGAAGTTGCCGATAATAACTTCCAGAATACGGATATCCATTTCATCAAGTCCGTCACTGTCGATCTGCAGCATTTCCAAGGCGGCAGCGGCAGTCTTCCGGTCCACCACAGAATCCGCCTTGATCTGGGCGTAATCTCTGGCACGGCGCAGAAGATTATTGGCAATACGGGGTGTCCCCCGGCTGCGGGATGCCAATTCCTCGGCACCGTCTTCCCGGATGTCGATATTCAAGATCCCGGCAGAACGCATCAAAATCTGTGCAAGACTTTCCGTATCATAGTAATCCAGCCGGATATTGATCCCGAAACGGGACCGCAGAGGCGCAGAGATCAGCCCCAAACGAGTCGTAGCTCCGATCAGCGTAAAATGCGGCACATTCAGCCGTACCGACCGGGCTCCGGCTCCCTGCTCCAGCATAATGTCGATAAAGAAATCTTCCATGGCACTGTAAAGATATTCCTCAACCGTCGTCGGCAGCCGGTGGATCTCATCAATAAAGAGAATATCCCCATCCTGCAGAGAGGTCAGCAATCCGGCAAGATCCCCCGGTTTTTCAATGGCCGGGCCGCTGGAAGACTTTAATTGACACCCCCGCTCATTGGCAATGATGTACGCCAGAGTCGTCTTTCCCAATCCCGGAGGACCGGAAAGAAGAATATGCTCCAGAGGTTCATTCCGCTCCTTTGCGGCACATACAAAAAGTTCCAGCTGGCTCTTCACCTTGTGCTGGCCGGGAAAATCCTTGAATGCCGGAGGACGCAGGCTGTTTTCCTTTGCCGGGTCCTTCCGGTTCAGAGTCGATGTGATAAAACGGTCGTCACTCATAATAAAAATCAAAAATCCACTTGAAAAATCCGCTTCTGTGGTGTCTATTACACCGTGCACATCTTTAATGTAAATCATCACCGGGAAAATTACCAGTCTTTCCCGTGAAAAAAGAAAGGATTTTTTCAAATGTTTGATGCAGCACTTGCCAAACGCACAGCAAACACCATCCGTACGCTTTCTGCGGATGCCATCGATAAAGCCAGAAGCGGCCACCCGGGAATGCCCCTCGGCTGTGCCGATATTGCCGTGACCCTCTGGGCAAAATATTTGCATCACAATCCCGCCAATCCCCAGTGGATCGGGCGTGACCGCTTTGTTCTTTCTGCCGGACACGGCTCCATGCTGCAATACAGTTTGCTGCATCTTTTCGGCTATGGCCTGACCATGGATGATTTGAAAAATTTCCGGCAGCTGGGCTCGTTGACGCCGGGCCATCCTGAAGTCGGCCACACTGCCGGGGTGGAAGTAACTACCGGTCCTCTTGGGAGCGGCCTCAGTTCCGCAGTGGGTATTGCCATGGCGGAAAAACACTTTGATGCTGTGACCGGGCTGGATAAATCCGGCATTCGCCTGCCCAAAGTGGTCGTTCTGTGCGGCGACGGCTGTATGATGGAAGGTTGTACCAATGAATCCGCCTCCCTTGCCGGACACCTGAAACTGGACAATGTAGTGGTGTTCTACGACTCCAACCGCATTACCATTGAAGGCAATACCGATCTGGCGTTCAGCGAAGATACGGGAGCCCGTTTTGCCGCCATGAACTGGCGTGTGCTCACCATCGAAAACGCCAACGATATTGCCGAATGCGACAAAGGAATGGCAGAAGCCTTCCAGTCAGACGGCCGCCCCACACTGGTCATCTGCAAGACCGCCATCGGCTGGGGCGCCCCCAATAAGCAGGGCAAGTCCTGCGCTCACGGGGAACCGCTCGGGGCAGATGAAACTGCCGCCATGAAAAAGGCTCTGGGGATGCCCGAAGAAGCCTTTACAGTGGAAGATGCCGTCCGTCAGTTCTGTGCCAATACCGTTACAAAACTGCAGGAAGATGCCGCGGCATGGGATAAGGAATTCCAAAAATTTGTGGAAGCCGATGAACTCCGTGCCGCAAAGATCGAGAAACTGCTGAACAAAACTCTTCCGGAAGATCTGGAAGCCCAGCTTCTGGCGGCGGCTCCGGTGGATAAACCCGTTGCCTCCAGAGCTTCCGGCGGTGCGGTTCTGCAGAAGGCGGCAGAACTGGTCCCGGCACTGTGGGGCGGAGCGGCGGACCTTGCTCCATCAACCAAGTCCGACATCAAAAAGGCAGACAGTTTCTCCGCAGACAATTACGCTGGGCAGAATATCCATTTCGGCATCCGGGAACTTGCCATGGGGCTTGCCGGGAACGGGATGGCTCTGCAGGGCTCGACCATTCCCTACACCTCCACCTTCTTTGTTTTCTCGGACTATATGAAGCCCGCCATGCGTCTGGCGGCGATTCAGAAACTCCATGAAATCTACATCTTCACTCACGATTCTTTCTATGTTGGCGAAGATGGTCCCACTCATGAACCCGTTGAACAGATCGCCATGCTCCGGAGCATTCCCGGAATGACGGTGATCCGTCCGGCAGAAGCCCACGAAGTTGCCCAGGCTTGGGCGGCGGCACTCCGGGCCGATGGTCCGGTGGCACTCCTGCTTACCCGGCAGGATCTGCCGCCCTTTGCGCCGGAAATGGCGGCCAGGGCGGATGTTTCCAGAGGGGCTTATGTGGTGGATGATGACGAAGACTTTGAAATCATCCTGATTGCCACCGGTTCGGAGGTCCATGTAGCGTTGGGGGCGGCAAAGATCTTCCGGGAGGAAGGCATTGCCACCCGTGTGGTTTCCATGCCGTCGCAGGAACTTTTCATGCGTCAGGAACTGGAATATCAGGAATCGGTTCTGCCTTCGGAGTGCGAGATCCGCATTTCTCTGGAAGCGGGCAGCACCTTCGGCTGGGATCGCTTTGTCGGAACGTACGGGCTCCCCATCGGGCTGGATCACTTCGGGGCATCCGCTCCGTACAAAGTGCTGGCAGAACAGTTCGGGTTTACGCCGGAAGCCGTGTTCCAGCGTTTCCAATCCGTCTACATGCACGACCATTGTGACTGCGGCTGCGACGACTGCCACGGAGATTGCCACCACGAATAAATCGGGACCACAGGAGCATAAAAAGCTATGAAGTGTCTTTTGTCAGGAATTGCGGCACTTGCCGTTCTGCTGCTTGCCGGCTGCCGGGAGGCCCGGGATACCGGAGAACTGCTGGAACAGTCATCCCGGCAGCTTGCGGCAGGAAAATATACCCAGGCCCTTGCCACGGCAGATCTGGCAGTCCGGAATGCGCCGGGCAGGGTTGATGCTCTGCTGATGCGCGCCATTGCCCAGGAACGCACCGGCAGACCGGATCTGGCCCTGTCCAGTGCCCTTGAGGCGGAAAAACTGGCTCCCGCCTCATTTGCAGTCCAATACACACTGGGGCGGCTTTATGCAGCAGACCGGAAAACATATCCGCAAGCATTGATGGCATTGAGCAAAGCATTGGCGATCCGCCCGGGGGACCGGAATGTGCTGATCTTGCAAGCCAATGTTTACATGGGACTGCGTCCGGCATACGCCATGCAGATTTTGAAGCAGTTGCAGCGGGATACAGCACTGGCATCCGGGGCCGGATATTGCAATGAATTGGGCGTAAGCCAGCTTCTTTGCGGCAAAGTCCGGGATGGCGGCGTGCAGTTGAATCTTGCCGTTATGCGGGCACCCCGCAATCCGGTTTTCCGGCTGAATTATGCCCGGTATCTGGATTTTTATGCAAAGCAGCCGACAGCGGCACTGGTGCATTATCAGACCTATCTCGGACTTTCGCAAAATCTGGCGGGGCACGATCACTTCCGTAAGTGGACCGCCGCACGCTGTTCTGAAATCCAGGGACGGAGAAGGTAATGGCTTCCGGTCTGATCCCTCCGGAAATCATTGATGAAATACAGACCCGCAGTGATATTGTTGAGGTCATCGGTAACTACGTACCTCTGAAAAAGGCGGGAAGTAATTCATGGAAAGCCTGTTGTCCTTTTCATAACGAAAAAACGCCATCTTTCCATGTCCGTGGGGATAAACAGGTTTTTTATTGTTTCGGCTGTCATAAAGGCGGCAATGTCTTCAAATTTGTGATGGAGAAAGAGGGCATCACCTTTCCGGAAGCGGCACATCTGCTGGCGGGCCGCTGCGGAGTGGATATTCCGGAAAACGCACCGGGGACGGATCCCCGGGAAGCCCGGGCCGCCGCCAACACCCGGGAACGGATGTATCAACTGAATGAAGAATTTGCCCGTTTTTTTGAACATCAACTCCTGCGTTATCCGGACTCCCCGGCGGCGCAATATCTGGCAAGCCGCAAAATCCCGCCGGAAGTGGTCAAACAATTCCGTATCGGCGCGGCTCCTGACAGTTGGGATGCAGGACTCCGGTTCGGGAAAAGCCTGGGGTTCAGCGAGGAAGAAATGCTGCGGGCAGGTGTTCTGCACCACAATGAAGAACGACGCAGAACATACGATCTCTTTCGCAACCGCCTGACTTTTGCCATTTGGAACGAACAGGGAAAAGTGGTGGGGTTCAGTGCCCGCACGCTGGAATCCGGCAAAACCAATTCTCCCAAATATGTCAATACGCCGGAAACTCCGGTTTTCAAAAAGGGACATCTTCTTTATGCCCTCCCCTTTGCCCGGCAAGCTATGGGCAATACCGGAGAGGCGATTTTGTGTGAAGGTCAGCTGGATACCATTGCCCTGCACCGCGCGGGCTTCCCGCAGGCAGTGGCTCCGCAGGGAACCGGCTTCACTCCGGATCAGGCAAGATTGATCCGGCGATATGATGTCAAGCGGGTCCTGTTGGCATTTGACTCGGATAATGCAGGGCAGAAAGCAGTCCGGGCGGCATTGGAGATTCTTTTGCCGCTGGATATGGAAGTCCGTGTCATCGCCATTCCGGGCGGAAAAGATCCGGATGAACTTTTGCGGACCGCCGGACCGGAAGCCGTGCAGGATGCGGTCCATCATTCCATTCCATTCCTGCAATACATGCGGAATTATTACGCAAGTATTTATGACTTGAATTCGCCAGCCGGGACCGGAAGGGCACTGGAAAGTCTGGTGGAAATTTTATTACTGCTGGAAAATCCGGTATTACGGGAACTTTATCTCAAGGAAGCATCGACTCTTTTTCATGTGGGAACGGATGCGTTGAATGCGGAAATGCACCGTCGCATCCAGCGGGACCGGCGGAGAATCGCCCGTCCGGAACCGGTACAATCGCCGCAACTGCAGAAAAAGCAACAGGATGCCTTCGGGAACACCATGCTTACCCTGCTCGGTCTGGCGTTGGCAGATGAAAATATTGCCAGGGAACTGGCGGACGCCATGCCGCCGGAATATTTCCGCCCGCAACTGCCGGATCAGGCATTGAATCAGGTGATCGCCTGTGCCATAAATGGGGAATTCAATACGGCATCCGATGCGGTATCAACTCTCTTGAACGGCTCCGACCCGGAGGCAGACGGCAAGATCGCCCGGTTGCTTGCGGGGGACAACCCCTTTTCCACCAAAGCATTGCAGCGCAAAGCCATGCGGGAATGTCTGGAATCACTGCAAGTCATGCGTCAGCGCCGCTCCGAAACAGAGATCCTTGCGGAACTGCGCCGGGCAACGGATCCGGAAAAAAAGATGGCATTGCTTACTGAATTGACCTCATTAAAGCAGAAAACGCCGCCCAATTCCTGAAAAATTTCAAAAAAAATGAATCCAAGCCCCGATTCAGGGGATTTTCCGGTTGACAATACACTCAAGCGGGTGTATTTTTCGGTTGGACAAAAAGCAGAAATTACAGGAAATCAGGTTCTATGGTAGATTATAAAAACAGTTCACCCGATTGGCAGCGGCATTCCGGCGATGTGCTGGTTTTGCCGCTGGGCACTCTGGAACAGCACGGGAAGCATCTTCCGCTGAATACGGTCACGATCAGCAGCGAACGGATCGCCCGGGCTGTGGCAGAACATTTTCAGGCGGCACTGCTTCCAGCGTTGCCCATTTCAAACAGCATCGTTCACACAGGATTCCGGGGGACCTTTTCCTTTTCCCCGGAAACCCTGACCCGCATGATCCGGGATCTTGCTGATGAAGCTGAACGACAGCATTTCCGGTATCTGGTGATCATCAGCGGAGACAGCAATGTCGGTCTTCTGGATGCCGTCTGCTGCGATATCAACCGGAATGACCGCAAGATCAAGCTTCTCCCGGTTTACCCCAACTCTTTTGCGGACAGATCAGCCCTCACCTCCACCCGGAAAAAAATCACGGATTTCCATGCAGGCGAAGCGGATACCTCCCGTTTTCTGGATGCAGGCGGCATGCTTCTTGCCCAACCGGAAATGGATCGCTCCGATATAACCAGACCCAAAATTCCGTGGACACCGTCAGATCTGGCGATTTTCGGGATCGGCAACATGAATGCCCCCGGTTATGTAGGAATGCCCGGAGAAGCCAATGGCAGCAAAGGCAGAGCGTTGAATGCAGGGATCACAGAATCAGTGATCGCTTATCTGGAAAGCCGTCTTGCCATGCTCCGCCGTTCCAACCGCTATGCCGGTCCGGGAGGACTTTCAGTTCGGCTCATTACTCCGCTGGATATGCCGGAATTGATGCGACTGGTGGAAACAGCCCGCTGGAATCAGCAGGAAAAAGATTGGGAATTTTTGCTGGACACCTGCCCGGAAGGCTGTCTCGGGGTTGCTTATCAGGGGAAAATCATCGGCACCGCCGTTGCACTGGATTATCCCAATGGTCCGGTGTGGATCAACATGGCACTGGTAGATCCGGAATTTCAAAGCTATTCTGTAACCAGCGATCTTGTGGAAGATCTTATGCGCCGTTTTCACGACCGCCCCCTGCGGCTGGATTCTACGCCGCAGGCATCCTCCATTTACCGGAAACTCGGATTCCGCCCGGAATTTGAAATCATGCGACTGGTCCGGAGCGGCGGCCCCCTGCCCCCGGCTCCGACCGGCGTGCTTCGTGCTGCATTGCAGGACCTGCCGGATTTGGCAGAACAGGATGCAGAGGGCTTTATCTGTGAACGGAGCTTTGTCCTTGAGCGGCTGATGCGGGAAGATCATGACTGTGCATTTAAACTGGAAAGTGCAGACGGCTTCCTGCTGTCCCGCAAAGGATTGCGTTATCGCCAACTGGGCCCGGTCTATGCGCCGGATGACCAGAAAGCTGCCGATCTTGTGGCAGCGGCGATCCGCACCTGCAACGGCGGCGAGCTGGTGATCGATGTCCCGAAAGTCCATACCGAATTTATTGAACTGCTCCGGCACATGGGGTTCATTGCCCAGCGTGGATTCCTGCGGATGGGTAAAAACACCCTCGTTTCCGAAAAGAAAACTCACTATTACGCCACTGTCGGCCCGGAATTCGGCTGATATTTCAGGAGTGAATCATGAAAGTCCTTGCGATCAACGCCAGCCCCCGCCCCAACGGCAATACCGCAACCATGCTTCGTGCAGTTCTTCATGAAGCAGAAGTTGCCGGAATGGAAACGGAACTTGTTCAACTGGGCGGCAACCGGGTCAGCGGGTGTCGGGCCTGTATGGCTTGCCAGAAAATGCAGAACGGCCGTTGCGCCATTGATGACGATATCATCAACGGTATCATTTCTAAAATGCTGACCGCTGATGCTATTGTACTGGGATCCCCCACCTATTTTGCGGATGTAACGACGGAAATGAAAGCCCTGATCGACCGGGCGGGTTATGCCTGCCGATCCATGGGGCGCCCCCTTGCCCGGAAAGTGGGAGCGGCGGTTTCTGTCCACCGCCGGGGCGGAGCCGTCTGCTCCTATGACACCATGAACCATTTTCTCTTGATTACCGGCATGATCGTTCCCGGGTCAACCTACTGGAACTTTGCCGCGGCAAGAAATATCGGCGAAGCGGAAAAAGATTCAGAAGCCCTTGCGAACATGAAAGACCTTGGACAAAACATCGTCTGGCTTCTGCAAAAGATACACAACTGAATAAATAACAAACGCGCATTATACAGGAGAATTTATGGCTTCCCCAACCCATCCCGTTGAATTCCGGAATATCGGAGGCAGTTTTCAATTTTCTGCGGCAGTTCCGCAAGATCTTCCGGCGATCCTTGAGCTTGATCCGGCATTGTGGGCGGCTCTGTCCGCTCCGGTTTCGGCATTGAATACCGACAAACGCTTTCTGGAATATCTGGATTCCGATAAATCCGGACAAATCTGTTTGGATGACGTAAGGAACTCCATCCGTTTTGTGTTGAAATATCTGCGGGACCTTTCCCCGCTGGGCGATCCTGCAAACGGGCTGCCATTGAGTACATTAAACAGCGAAGATGCTGATTGTAAAACGGTTCTGGATTTTGTTGAACGGCTGAAAGATGTACTGCTGAAAGAGGATCGTCTGCAACATGATCTGGTAGCGGCAAAACTGGCGGAAGTCACCGCAAGCCCGTTCAAGGGTGATGGTGTCCTGACGCCGCAGGCTGTTGCCGGGAACAATGCGGACACGCTGTATAATGCCGTACTGACCTACTCCGGCGGGACACCGTCTGCAGATGGAACCAACAAAGGGATCACCGTAGCTCAACTGGACAAATTCAAAGTGGATGCGCAGGCATTTTTGGACTGGGCGGAAACGGCAGAATGTCCAAAATTCCGGGATCAGGACCCGGTGGGCCCCTATGATGTATTCCAGAAATTGACCGGAAAACTGGATGAATATTTCAGTTTTTGCGATCTGGTGAAACTGGATGCCACCAACCAGAAGCGGTTTCAGTTGGATCCGGCGTCTCTTCCCCCGCTGGATTTGAAAGATCCGACAGCCGTCAGTTCCGCATTGACACAAGCACCTCTCACGACTCCGCAGGCAGACGGGGTACTGGATTTCAATGGAAATCTCAACCCCTTCTATCAGGCAACTTTGGAAAAATTCGCTGAAACATTCAAGATCAGCACACTTTCCAAAGCGCAATATCTTCAACTGAAACAGGATTTTGCGCCTTATGTGGACTATCTGGGGAAAGCCCATGGAAACTCCATCGGGTCTCTCGGAAAAGAAAAACTGATGGAACTCATCAAAGATCCTGCCGATGAAACGCTCCGGAATCTTTACGCACGGGACAGCCTTCAGGGCGGCGTACTGCAAAGTTTGCGGACACTGGATATGCTGTGCCTTTATCAGAAATATCTGATGAATTTTATCAATAACTTCGTATCCTTCAAAGCCCTCTTCTCTCCGGATTGCCGCAGCCTTCTTCAGGCGGGCCGGCTGGTGATGGATGGACATAATTATTATCTGACCATGGTCATCCCCAATGTTGCGGCACACAAAGCGATTGCAGTGTCTTCCAATCTCTGTCTGCTTTATCTGGCGATGAATTCCGGAGCGGGGCAGACAGGCAAACCCTTTTATGTAGCAGTTGCCGTCACGGGCGGCGTACTGCAGCGGATCTACAAGGGGAAACCCGCCTATTTTATCAGCAATGACAACAAGCATTACTGTGGCAATGTCATCGATATGGTGGATGGCCCCATTTCTTTCTGGAACACAGTCTTTTCCCCGTTCCGGCGGCTGGCAAATCTTATCGGTTCCCGGATTCAGAAATTGACCGATTTTTCTACGGTAGAAAAGCAGTTGGAAACAACGGTCAATACGGGAAAATTACCGGTTGTTCCGGCGGCTCCGGCAAAAAACGGTTTATTCAGCAGTAACGGCTCCATCTTCCTGCTGGCAGGGGGCTTGAGTGTGGCGGCAGTTGGTGCGGCGTTCAGTTTTCTGGCAAAGTCCGTGGTCAGCATTGTGGAATCCATCAGCAAAATGTCTTTGTGGACACTGATCGGTGGAACTTTGGCGATTTTACTCTTCATCTTTGTTCCCATTTCCATCAATGCGATGCTGAAAATGCGGCGGAGAAATCTGACGATCTTTTTAGAGGCGGCGGGCTGGGCTGTCAATCTGCCCATGAGGCTCAACGCTTCTGTGTCCGGCTTGTTTACCCGGTGCGGGATCTACCCGGAAGGGGCAAAATTCAACCGCACCGAATGGGTGCCGAAGGTCAAAAGTTTCAGCTGGAAAGCTTTTCTCGGCTGGCTGGTGACCGGCCTTGTGCTGGCCGGTCTGGCAGTGGCGTATTACTTGACGCACTGAAGTTTAGCGGCCTTGACCGTGTTGCGCATCAGCATGGCAATGGTCATGGGCCCCACACCGCCGGGAACCGGCGTAATGGCAGAGGCGACCTCTTTGACTTCATCGAAGCAAACGTCGCCAACGACTTTATACCCCTTGGGACTGGATGCATCCTGAACACGGTTGATCCCCACATCCACCACCACGGCACCCGGCTTGATCATACTGCCGCGAACAAACTCCGGCTTACCGATAGCGGCAATCACGATATCCGCATTCCGGACAAAATCCTCCATATTTTTGGAACCGGAATGAACCACTGTCACCGTAGCATTGGCACCTTTTGCCTTCTGCATCAACAAGGCGGCAAGAGGTTTTCCCACAATATTGGAACGGCCTATCACCACGGCGTGCTTGCCGGAGGGGTCGATATTGCTTTCTTCCAGAAGCGTCATCACGCCCTGGGGGGTGCAGGGGCTGAAGCCATCGGTCTCGCCCAGCAGAAGTTTTCCCACATTCTGCGGATGGAAGCAATCAACATCTTTCTCCGGAAGAATGGCGTCCACAACAGCCTTTTCATCGATCTGCGGCGGAGGAGGAAACTGCACCAGAATTCCGTGGACTTCCGGATCTTTGTTCAGGGAGTCAATGAGCGCGAACACATCTTCCGGGCGGGCATCCTGGGGCAGAACATGTTTCCGGGAAAGGATACCAAGTTCGGCACAGCGGGCGACTTTGCTCCGGACATAAATCTGGGAAGCGGGATCTTCCCCGATCAGAATAACAGCAAGACAGGGATGGATCCCCTGTTTTTTCAGTTCTTCCACCATATTGGCGGTTTCCTGATTGACTTTAGCGGAAATGGTCTTTCCATCAATGAGAGAAGCGGACATGTTCCAATCCTTCCGGGGTTAAATGCTAAAAATCTGTCTGCTTTACAATACAACCGTTCAAGGTATTTTTCAATCAATTCAAGCAAGGAAACAAAAACTTTCCCATTTCCCGTAAAAAAAACGAAAAAAAACTTGATTGTTCGGATGGACGGTATATATTATAACAGTGCTGTATGAGGAGGAAAAAGCGAGTAGCGCGGTTCTTCCCCTGCTTTGTCACGACAATTTCGAGGTAAAAAGTGGGAGAAAAACTGTGTTTTGTCCCGCTTTTTTTATTATATTTCGATGCGGGAATTTTACAGTAAGGAGGAATGGGACATGTTGAACGAACTTTTGACGATCGTTGAATCGATCGAGCGTGAACGCGGAATCAGCCGTGATCTTCTGATCAAGGCACTGGAAACGGCTATTTTGACGGCTTCCCGGAAAAGTATTCACCCGGCAAGCAATCTGGAAGTGAAAATTGAGCCTGCCACCTGCAAAATTCAGGTCTGGGCAAAGTTGGAGGTCGTGGAATCCAACCCCAATAATGACCAGCTTTTGCTGGCTCGGGCACAGGAAATGCTGCCCAATGTCAAAGTTGGCGACATTGTGGATTGGGAAGTTACCCCCCGCAATTTCGGACGCATTGCCGCACAAACGGCAAAACAGGCCATTATGCAGCAGCTCCGTCAGGCAGAAAAACTGGCGGTTCAGGGCGAGTTTGCGAACCAGATCGGTCAGTTGATCTCCGGAACTGTGCGCCGTTTTGAAAATGGCAGCCTCATCATTGACTTCGGCCGTGCAGAAGGGATCATGGGCCCCCGGGACAAAGTCCATGGCGAGCAGTACATGCCCGGGGATCATATCCGGTGCGTGCTGATGAAAATCGATATCACCTCCCCCGGCCCCAGCCTTATTGTTTCCCGCACCTGTCCGGAATTTGTCCGGCATCTCTTTGAAATTGAAGTTGCCGAAATCCATGAAGGCGTGGTGCAGATCGCAGCTATTGCCCGGGAAGCAGGGAGCCGTACCAAAATTGCTGTTACCAGCAGCGACCCCAGAGTGGATGCAGTCGGCGCATGCGTCGGTATCCGCGGTGCCCGGGTGAAGGGTATCACCAATGAACTTAACGGCGAACGAATTGACGTGATCCCCTACGATGAAGACATCCGGAAGTTTGCGGAAAATGCGCTGCAACCCGCAAAAGTCCTTTCTGTGGATGTAGACGAAGCCCGGCATGAATTGATCGTGCATGTCAATGAAGAACAGTCCAAACTTGCTTTCGGCAAGAAAGCACAGAATGTCCGGTTGAGCAGCCGCCTGATCGGCTGGAATATCAGCATCATCATCGAAGGCGGTCTGGAAGAAAAGATCAACCGGGCAGCCGTGGATCTGGCCAGTGTTCTTCGGATCTCCACCGGCACAGCGGATAAACTGGTCCGTGCAGGATTTGTGACGGCGGATGGCGTACGGGCTGCAGATGAAGATGCGCTTTTTGCGATCGAAAATATTGACATTGAAGAATTGAAACAGGCATTGGCCCGGCTGTAAGGCTGCGGCGGAGAAAAAGAAAACGTCGGGAGGTAGATTGTGAACGAAGAAGAAAAAAAGCAGGCGATGGAACCCGGCAAGCCCGCCAAGACTGAAAAAACAGCCAAGACGACCGCCAAAAAGACGACCGCCAAAAAAACGGATGATGCCGCGGCAGAAAAAACAACCAAAACAACAGTAAAGAAAACAACAGCCAGAAAGACGGAAACTGCGGAAAAAACGGCGAAACCCGCTCCGAAAAAGGCCGCTCCGAAAAAGACGGAAACAACTGAAAAAGCCGCCAAGCCCGCTGTCAAAAAAACGGTTGCCAAAAAAGATGAAGCGGCGGTGGAAAAAACGGCAAAAGCCGCTCCGAAAAAAGCTGCCCCGAAAAAGGAGGAAGCTCCGGCAAAGCAGGAAACAAAACCGGCGGCAAAGGCGGAAGCTGCTCCCGCTCCTGCCCCGTCGCAGTCCAAAAAAGTCACATTGGAATCGCCGATCATCATGCGGACACTGGCCGATGCCATCGGCCGCAAGCCCAATGAGATCATTACGGCCCTGATGCAGTTTGGTGAACTTGCCAGCATCAATCAACCGGTCAGTGATGCCAATGCAAAAAAACTTTGTGAAAAATTCGGTTTTGAACTGGAAATCGGTGCCCGTCCGGAAAAACCGGCAGCTCCGGCTCCGGCTGTCCCCCAGCCTGCCAAAGCAAAAGCCGCCCCGGCGCCGATCGTACTGGAAGAGCGGCCGCCGGTCGTTACTTTTATGGGGCATGTGGACCACGGCAAAACTTCTTTGCAGGATGCCGTGCGCCATACCCATGTGGTGGACAAGGAAGCGGGGCGGATCACCCAGCATATCGGGGCATCCACCATTAAATATCAGGGCAAAACCATTACATTCATCGATACCCCCGGACACGAGGCCTTTACCAGCATGCGTGCCCGCGGTGCCAATGTTACCGATATTGCCGTTCTGGTGGTAGCCGCCAGCGAAGGCTTCAAGGAACAGACCGTGGAAGCTCTCAACCACGCACTGGCGGCCAAAGTCACCGTGATCGTGGCCATGAATAAAATCGACCTGCCGGATGCGGATCCGGATAAAGTCCTCCGCCAGATGCAGCAGTACAATATCCCCAGCGAAGATTGGGGCGGTACGGTTGCCGCAGTCCGAGTCTCCGCCAAGACCGGCGAAGGATTGGATGAACTGCTTGACCGTATTCTGCTGGAAGCGGAAATGCTGGAGTTGAAGGCAAGCCCCCGCAATGAAGTGGATGCTGTTGTTCTGGAAGCACAGATGGAACAGGGGCTTGGCTCCACTGCCAGCGTACTTGTTCAGGACGGAACGCTGCGGGTGGGCGATATTGCCCTCTGCGGCGAAAGTTACGGCAAGATCCGTTCCCTTATTTCTGATAAGGGCGAACGGGTCAAATCTGCCGGCCCCAGCACACCTGTGAAACTGGTGGGGCTGAACAGTGTCCCCTCTGCCGGGGATAAGTTGACGATCGTGGCTTCTGAAAAAATTGCCCGGCAGGAAGTGGAACAGCGGATCGCAGAAAAACGCAGTTCCATTGCCGCCAAAGCTCCGTCCATGCTGACGGCGGATGATCTTTTCAGCAAGCTTTCCAGCGACGAACTGCAGACATTGAATCTGGTGATCAAGTCGGACGTCCGCGGTTCCGGGGAAGCCATTGAGCAATCTCTGGCAAAACTGCCCAGAGACAAGGTCAAGTCCGAAGTTCTGATGAATGCCGTTGGTGCCATTACGGAAAATGATGTTATGCTTGCGGCGGCATCCCAGGCGATCATCGTCGGCTTCCATGTACGGGTCAACCCCGGGGTCAACGATCTTGCCAAGCGACAGGGTGTGGAGATCCGTCTTTACAGCGTGATCTATGAATTGCTGGAAGATATTACAGACGCCCTCACCGGCAAACTGGAACCGGAAAAGCGGGAAACCACTCTGGGGCAGGCAAAAATCCTGCAGATCTTTGAATTGACCAAGGGGCCGAAAATCTGCGGCTGCCTGGTGGAATCCGGGTTGGTTCGCAACAATGCAAAAGTCCGGGTGCTCCGCAATGGGGAACTGATCTACACCGGTGCAGTTGCCGGGTTGAAACGGTTCAAAGATGATGTCAAAGAAGTCAAGAGCGGGCTGGAATGCGGTATCCGTCTGGACAACTTTGCAGATTTTGAACCGGGCGATATTGTGGAATTCTTTGAAATCGAACTGAAAAAAGCGACACTGTAACTATGGGGCGCAATAATTACAATACTGAACGGTCAGGCGGAAAAGTGGACCGTCTGCTCCGGGTCAATGAACTGATCAAACGGGAACTGGCAGGATTGCTGGAACGCGATCCTGTTCCCGGTTTGTCCGGCGTGCTGGTTTCCATTACGGAAGTAAATTGCAGCGTGGATCTCCGGAATGCAGGGGTTTACGTCAGCATTTTCGGTGCCAAAGGGCATTCTGTGGAAGAGCAGGTGTTAAAGCACCTTGCCAAATGCCGTCCGGATTGGCAGCATAAACTTGCGGTCACTTTGGGCTTCAAACGCACTCCGGTACTCTCGTTTGAACTGGACGGCCGTCAGGCGGCAGGGGATCGGGTGTTGGAACTTTTGCGGGAAACCGAAGCAGAAATGCAGGATCAGCCCGGAGAAAAAGAGTTATGATCACACGCAATCTGGATATCGTCTATGCTGCGGATATTCTGCGCCAGTTGGATAATGTCCTGATTTTGACCCATGTCAAACCGGACGGAGATGCCCTGGGGTCTGCCCTGGGGCTGGCGGCGCTGATGCGGGGCAATATGCGCCATGCAAAGGTTCTGCTGCCGGAGCCGGTACCGGAAAAGTATCGGATTTTTGCAGAAGGCGTGGATATTCTTACTCAAGCCCCGGAAAATCCGGAAGATGAGTTTGATGCACTGATCGTGGTGGATTGTGCCGCCAATGAACGGGTCGCTGCCGGAGCCGGATTTGATTTTCCCCGGGAAGATATTTCCATCTTGAATATTGACCATCACCCGGGGAATGCGGTCAAGGCGGAATGGACCTGCGTGCTCCCGGAAGCGGCGGCAACAGCAGAAATCCTTGTCCGGATGGCAAATTTGATCGACTGGGATATCACACCGCAGGCAGCCACGCTGCTTCTTCTGGGGATCATTACAGATACCGGATGTTTCCGGTTCAGCAATACCAAACCGGAAACCTTGCGGACTGCGGCGGAACTGCTGGAAAATGATGCAGATCAAGCCATGATCATTGATGCGGTGTATTTTTCCATGCCCCGGTCACAGCAATTATTTACGGCGGAAATGGTACAAACT
This sequence comes from Lentisphaeria bacterium, assembly GCA_017457105.1. Lineage (GTDB taxonomy): Bacteria > Verrucomicrobiota > Lentisphaeria > Victivallales > Victivallaceae > UBA1776. The sequence goes on from JAFTIA010000002.1 coordinate 40,271, forward strand.
CATACCGTGCTGGATTTTGACGGGCAATACGCCTGTGCGGTCATTCCGGAAGAGCTGTGCAAAAAATACCAGTTCAATATGCGTGACGGGGAAACATTGATCGAATCATTGCGCGAGATCCGCGGTGTCAAAATTGCGGCATTGCTGTATCAGACTGCCGATAAAAAGGTTAAAATTTCGCTCCGGAGCAAAGATCCGGAAACCCCTGTGGGGCCTCTTGCAAGATCACTGGGGGGTGGCGGACATGAAATGGCTGCCGGAGTGACCTTGGGGGATTGCGATTTGCAAGGTGCCGCGGCCATACTGCGCGGAGAAGTGAGTAAATTATTGTGAGATATAATCCGAAAAAACATCGTTTGCCGCCTTTTACATCCAGCGGCGTTCTACTGGTGGACAAACCGGCTGAATGGACCAGTTTTGATGTGGTCAATTTTGTCCGGGCCCGGTTCAATGTCCCGAAAGTCGGGCATTGCGGCACACTGGATCCGGCTGCGACCGGACTTCTTGTGCTGGTTCTGGGAAAATTCACCGCATTGAGCCAGAAATTCAGCGGAGAAGATAAAGTTTATGATGCCACGCTGCTTCTGGGGCAGGAAACTGATTCCGGGGACATTACAGGGGAAGTCATTGCCACCGGGGATGTTTCTCTTGTTACAGAAGAAATGGTGAGGGATCAATTTCAAAAATTTATCGGTCCCCAGATGCAAGTCCCGCCCATGGTTTCCGCCATCAAAGTCGATGGCAAAAAGTTGTACGAACTTGCCCGGGAAGGCAAAGTTATTGAACGGGAAGCAAAAGAGATCACCATCCATGAACTGGCGATCTCCCGTCTGGAATTGCCGGAATGTGATTTCAGAATGCACTGTTCCAAAGGAACTTATGTCCGTTCCTTCTGTTCCGATATCGGCAAAGAACTTGGTTGTTACGGCACCTTGAAGGCATTGCGGCGGATCCGGAGCGGCATGTTTGAATTGGCGGATGCTATTACGGTGGATCAGTTGAAGACCATGGAACAGGCGGATCTGGATATTCATTTGCGGAAATATCTTTACGAAAAACTTTCCAGAATACAGGGGTTGCAGGCATGAAAAATTCGGAACAGGAATTCTCCCTTCAACAGTTGGAAATGGCGATTGATGCTGCACGGATGTGCGGTGCGGGGTGTTTTTCAGTACAGGATGTCCTTGCCAAACTGCCCGGAGCGAAAAAAGATGCAGTGCTGGAAAACCGTATATTGCGGATGCTGGATGCCGATGAAGCTCTTTTCCGTGACGGCGAAGATGTTTTTTGCGGCAAAGCGGAGTTTTTTACCGGCAAAACATTTTTGATCACGCCGGACAGTTTTGAAATCAGTCAGGGGATTCTGGTTCCGGGACACCGGACTGCGGCATTTGTATCGCCGGAAGTCTTTCCCTCCGAAGTGGAAATGACGGATGGCGAAAGCCAAAATATTTTTGAGATGAAAGATTTTTCTGCCGATCTGGACATGATCTACAACTATTACCTTCTGCTGGGGAGCGAACAGTTGATGGATTATCTGACAGCGGATCATCCGGATAATGCGGGGCTGATTTCCGGCAATGGCGGTCAGAAGGCCACGATCTGCGTTTATGACATGGCAGACTTTTATAAAGCGCACGACTTTCAGCCCGGGGATGCCTTGATCTGCACGGTAAAAGACTGGCAGAACGGCAAAATCTCCATTCAATATCTTGCCGCCGCAGACCGGAAAAACGGGACGGATTGGGATGATGCCTTTACTGCGGCACTGGAAGATGTAATCCAAAATTTTGAACATTATTTTGATATTCCGGAACAGTTGGCATGGGGCTTTTTCTACGGCAGGAATGCACTTTTCGGCAAACCGGAAAAAATGCTTTCCTGCGATGAATTCATCCGGAAAACGGATCGCATTGAAATCACCTATCAGGAAGATCATACCGTCCTGACAAGTTGTTCGGATGATTTCGATACGGACAGCGGCTTTGACCACGATGACCACTGTTCCTGCGGGGATGAGCATCATCATCACCATCACAACGATATTCCGGAGGAAGTCCGCATTTCCCGTGGGGAAACGGAAGACTTTGCCAAACTGCTCCGGGAACTGGGGCTTTTCCTTACGCCGGTGGAAGTGGACAGTTACATTCTGGACAGCTGCAGTTTCCGGGCACCGGATTATGATGATTTCTTCCGCCGTTGTTTCGGCGGGACAGATTTGAATTTTGCCGATGATGCGCAGGAAGCGGTTTTCCACAACATGGTGGAAGAGCGCTGGGAAACTTTCACTGCCAATTATGACAGGGAAAGTGATACCGTCAAGGCGGAATTGCGCGGCTCGATCCTTGAAATTCTGGACGAAAAGATCGCCTTTTTGAACAGTGTGGAAAATCCGGAATCTCTGGCGGCAACAGAAATGCGCCGGTTGGCAGAAATTTCTATTTATCTGGATGAAGTGTTGCGGCTTCTCAATTCTCCCAAGCACGAATTGAAAGAAGATGAAGCCGAAGAAATGGCGGAAAAAGTAGCAGACCTGGCAGATACCCAGACTGCTGTGATCGAAAAATTACAAAATTGATTTATTATAAACGGAGGAAAACGCATGGAAAAAATCTTTGCCAGCGGCAATGAAGCTGTCGCCCGGGCCGCTTTTGATTGCGGCGTATCCCGCGGCGTAGGGTATCCCGGCACACCGTCCACGGAGATTCTGGAAAACTTCTCTCTCCTCGGCGGCACGGCAGAATGGGCTCCCAACGAAAAAGTAGCTTTGGAAGTCGGTATCGGCGTGGCACTTGCCCACGGCAGATCCCTTGTAACCATGAAGCATGTGGGTTTGAACGTGGCGGCCGATCCGTTGTTCACCATTGCTTACTCCGGCACGCCGGGGGGGCTGGTGATCGTTTCTGCGGACGATCCCGGGCTGGCATCCAGCCAGAATGAACAGGATAACCGCAATTATGCCGCCGCCGCAGGGATCCCTATGCTGGAACCGGCGGATACACAGGAAGCGTATGACTTTACCCGCCGGGCGTTTGAACTTTCGGAAACCTACCGCACGCCGGTCCTGCTTCGCATGACCACCCGGGTCTGCCACTCCAAGTGCATCATGGCAACCAGAGAAAAAACCGCTGCTCCGGCAGTGAATTATGTCAAAGATGTGCAGAGCAACGTTATGGTTCCTGCTTTTGCCAAACTGGCGCACCGCCGTCTGCGTGCCCGTCTGGCGGAAATCGCCCGGATCAATGATGAGGAAGGGGAATTTATCAAGGAAACGGCCGGCAGTGCCGACTTGGGCATCATCGCCACCGGCATTTCTGCCATGCACGCCCGGGAAGCGGCTCCGGAAGCCAGTTTCCTGCAGATCGGCTTGACCTATCCCCTCCCCATGGAACGGATCCGGAAATTTGCCGCTTCGGTAAAACGCTGTGTGGTGGTGGAAGAAGGCGACCCCATTCTTTATACCGCCTGCCGTGCCGCCGGAATCCCGGTGGATGGCAAGGATGAAATGTTCCGTTTCGGGGAATTGACCGTGGGGCGCATCCGCCGTCTGCTGGCGGGGGACCTTACACCGGAACCGGCGCCGCCTGCGGGCAAACCGCCGCAGCTCTGCGTGGGCTGCCCCCACCGCAAGACTTATGAAACACTGCGGGATTTGAACTGCATCGTTTCCGGGGATATCGGCTGCTACACGCTGGGCGTAATGCCCCCCTTCAGTGCGGTGGACAGCTGCGTCTGCATGGGAGCCTCCATCAATGTGGGACTTGGGTTGCGCCACACACTTCCGGAAGCGGAAGCACGCCGTGTGGTAAGCGTGATCGGGGACAGCACCTTCCTTCATACCGGGATCAACGGCATCGTGGAAATGGTGTATAACCGCCCTGCCACCGGCCATGTGGTACTGATTCTGGACAACTCCATTACAGCCATGACCGGCTTGCAGGAAAATCCCTCCACCGGACGCAAACTGGATCACACACCTGCCCCGAAAGTCATTATTGAAGATGTGGTTAAGGCTATCGGCGTGGACCATGTGGATATTATTGACACCACTGCCGAGCAGGATCGTTTTGCGGAACTGCTGAAAGAACGGCTTGCCGGAAACGATTTAAGCGTCATCATCTGCCGCCGTCCCTGCATTCTGGGGATGGTGAAAGCCAAACAGTATGAACTTGCCAATGCCGCCGGAAAGGGGGAATAAATCATGGAAAAAGTAACCAATATTACCGTAGCCGGACTGGGCGGTCAGGGCGTTTTGAAAGTAACGGATATTCTGGCGGAAGTGTTGTTTACCGCCGGATATGATGTTAAAAAGAGTGAAGTCCACGGCATGAGCCAGCGGGGAGGATCGGTTTCCAGCGAAGTCCGTTTCGGGAAACAGGTTTTCAGCCCCATGGTTCCGGAAGGGGAATCGGATATTCTGGCGGTATTGGAGCCTACACAGGTGGAAGTCAATGCTGCCAAACTCAAAAAAGACGGTGTCCTCATTACGCCGGAAGATCTGCCGCTGGATAAAGTGAGCAACCCCAAAGCCGCCAACATGATCTTTCTGGGAGCGATTGCCAAACATTTTGACCTGCCGGAAAATGTCTGGCTGGAACACATGCACGCCAATCTGCCAGCCAAAGTACATGCGGTGAATGACGAAGCGTTCCGGCTGGGATATCTTGCCAAATAAAATTCAGCAGGATACTGCAAAAAAGATCCGTTCAGCAATGAGCGGATCTTTTTTTTACAGCAATCAGATTTCCAAAGCGTGCGAACCGGAGGAAAGCGGGATCTCCGGCTTTCCGGGCAAGGCAAGGACACCGGACACACCTTCCGGGAAGTCGATTTCAAAAGCGATTTTCCCCTCCCCTGTTTTCTGCCAGGATATTGAAATCATCCCCCCCGGAGTACGGCGTGCGGCCTTTGCCCATGTCAGGTCTTCCGGAATAGCAGGGCTGATCCGGATAAAACGGAACCCCGGCTTATCCAGTTCCGGAGAAAGTCCGGCAAGATCACGCATCATCCAGTAGGCAATGCTGCCGAACATGATGTGACAGTGGGACTTCTGGCTGTCCCAACTTTCCCGGAGAGCCGTTGCCCCGTCAAGGACCCATGCCGCCCAGCCGGGGACTTGCTCCTGTGTTGCAACTTTGTACGCCGACTCCGCATACCCGTGCCGGGAAAGGACGGGAAGAACATATTTTGTCCCGGCGATCCCCAGATACGCCTGATAATCATGTTCTTTCAATGCTTCATCCAATTTTGCCGCCGCCAGCGGGATCCGGTCTTCCGGGCATAAGCCGAATTCAATGGCCAAGACCTGCGCCGTCGGTTCACCTTTCCCGTAAACACCATTGCCCCGATAAAATTCCCGCTCAAAAGCTCCGGCAATTTCCAAAGCAAGCTTACGGAAAAATTCTGCATCTGACTTTTCCTGAAGCAGTTCTGCCGCCCACAAAGCTGCCCGGACATGGGCATAATAATATGCCGTCAGCACCAGCCGGTCATCCGTCTTCAACTCCAGTTTGTAGTGGCTCCAATCCCCCAGACCGCAGGACAGAATATGATCCTGTGCCATATTCCGGAAATGATCGATCAAAAGTTTCATGTTGGGATAGAATTTCCGGACAGTATCCTCCTCCCCGCTGAACCGGTACACCGCCTGAACGATCCCCGGAAGAACATAGTCAAAAAATGCCCCGTTCCCCCAGTTGAATCCCCAGCCGGAAGTGGGCACGATCCCGGGCAGAGCCCCGGAAGGCCGCTGGCTGTCCGCCACATTCTGCAACCATCCGGCATAGACGGGAGCCATATCAAACATGGACAACCCGGCCTCCACTGCACAATGAGCATCCCCGGTCCACCCCAGTTTTTCCCGATGGGGACAATCCGTGGGATACCCCGGAAAATTGGCGACATAGGAGTTGACAGTACACTCAAAAATTTTATTCAGCATATCATTGGAGCAGGAGAAGGTGCCGATCCGGTCAGCGGCCGCAGAAAGACTTTCTGCCGTGACCGATTCTATTTGCACCTTGCCTTCCAGCTGGATCCCGATATACCGGAATCCGTGCCAGACAAAATCCGGAGCCCAATTTTCTCCGTCGGGATCGCCTTTCAAAATATAAACATCAGTTTGAAAATCCGCCTCGCTGCAAAAAATCCTGTTATGGTCCATAAAAAGGGAACCATCTTCCCGCAACCGGTCGGAAAAAATCATCTTCACCTGCGCACCTGCTTCGCCTTTTACCCGGATCCGGGCACGCCCGGCAAGGATCTTTCCTGCATCCCAAACGCCGGTGGAAATTTCGACAGCCTCAAGCGATTCCACCACTTTCACGCCGGAAAAAGTTTCTTTCTCCAATACACCGCCCGGCTCCGGCACGATCACACTTTTGCGCCATGCGGAATCATCATATCCCGGCAGAGTCCAGTTCCCCAACTCTTTCCGGGCATCATAAAACTCCCCGGTCATCAACCCATCCCGGACAAGAGGGCCATCAAGAGTTACCTTCCAGGATGGATCACTTTTCAAAAGCAGTTCGTCATCTGCATGGATCTCCAGAAGAAGTTTCGGATAATCCCGCCAGGAAACCCGGTCAAAATGCCAGTGGCCATGTGTCCAGCTTTCATACCATCCGGTCCCAAGTTTTACGCCGATGGCATTCCGGCCCTTTTGCAAATACGGCAAAACATCCCATTCAAGGAAGCGGACTCTTTTATCATAGTGCGTAAAAGACGGAGCCAATTCCCGGTCCCCCACCCGTTTCCCGTTGATATAGAGAACAAAATATCCCAAACCGCAAATCCGGATCGTTGCAGACTTTGCCGATCCGTCAAAATCAAATTCCCGGCGGAAATACGGCGCCGGTAAAACAGGTACAAAACAGTTGATGTGGTCATCTCCTGATCCGATCCATCGCCCTTCCCCGAAATAGGTACTGCCAAAATCCATCATTATCACTCCTTATGATACAACATTGACCGGCGTTCCCGCCTGAAATTTTGATACATTTTCCACCGTAACAGCCAACAGCCGCTTTCTGGCCTCCACCGCCGCCCACGCCAAATGCGGCGTGATCAGCATATTGGGGGCAGACAATAACGGATTATCGGAAGTCGGCGGCTCCGCGGACAACACATCTGCCGCCGCTCCCGCAAGATGCCCTGTCTGCAACGCATCAGCCAGTGCCGATTCATCCACCAGAGGGCCGCGGGCGGTATTGATAAGGTAACTGGCGTTTTTCATCCGCCGCAAAAAGTCCGCATCAACAAGATTTTTTGTTTCCGCCGTAAGAGGGCAGTGAAGCGTGACAAAATCAGCTTGCTCCAGCATTTCATTCATGGATACCTGCCTGACGCCATCCATTTGCACCTTGCCCGGCGAATGAGGCACGGCAAGAACATTCATCCCGAACCCCAGAGCGATTTGCGCACAAGTCTGCCCGATCCTGCCGAAGCCCACGATCCCAAGCGTCTTCCCTGCCAATTCGTGCAGAGGAGAAAGGGTATAGGAAAAATCCGGACAAGCCGCCCATTTTCCGGCATGGACACTTGCGGAATGAGTGTGGACCTGACTCATCCATTCCAGAATAAAACCAAAGACAAGCTGTGCCACAGAGTTGCTGCTGTACGCAGGAACATTGCAGACAGTGATCCCGAAAGCTCCGGCGGCCTCCACATCAACAATATTATACCCGGTAGCAAGAACTCCGATCATCCGGAGCTCCGGAAGTTGCGCCATTTCAGTTTTACCGATCACCGTTTTATTCGTCAGCACGATCCGGGCACCGGCCGCCCGGGCAACCACACATTCCGGCGGAGTCCTGTCAAACACTTCGACATTCCCCAACTTTTTCAGTTCATCCCAGTCCAAATCACCGGGATTGGCAGTGTATCCATCCAAAACAACGATCTTATCCATAAAAAACCTCTCTTTTCCAGCTTAATATGCCTTCAAAAAAAGAGAATGCAAGAGGTTTTTATTGGCGAAGAAAAAAATACATGCTATATTATTTATATTATGGAATTATTGCAGGTAAAAGATCTTCATATCGGCTTCCGGTCCGGCAAAAAAGTGCTGTCCATGGTTGACGGTGTATCCTTTTCTGTTGCGCCCGGAGAGATTTTGTCGCTGGTCGGTGAATCCGGCTGCGGCAAAAGCATCTCCTGCCTTGCCCTGACGGGACTCCTGCCCAAATCTGCGGCGGAAGTTTCTGCAAACAGTATCCTTTTTCAGGGGCAGGAACTTGCAGGAGCGCCCAACAGGCAGCTTCGCAAAGTCCGGGGGGCCGGTATTGCCTATATTTTTCAGGAACCTTCTGCTTCGCTGAACCCTGTATTCCGTGTAGGAGAACAGATTGCCGAAGTTCTGGAACTTCACCGTCCGGATGTGAAGGATATCAGAGGAGAAGTCGTCCGGCTGCTGAAGCTGGTCGGCATCCCTGCCCCGGAGAGCCGGATCGATGCCTATGCTCATGAACTCTCCGGAGGCATGCAGCAGCGTATCATGATCGCCATGGCACTGGCGGGCAACCCGGCACTTCTCATTGCTGATGAACCCACAACGGCACTGGATGTGACCATTCAGGCACAGATCCTTGACCTCATTGATGAAATGCGGAAAACGCATCACATGGGGGTGATCCTCGTAACACACAATCTGGGGATCGTGGCGGAAACGGCGGACAGAGTTGCAGTCATGTATGCAGGGCGGATTGTGGAAACCTCTCCGGTAAAAGATCTTTTGCAGAATCCGGCACATCCTTATACAAGAGCTCTTTTGTCTGCCGTCCCCCATCCGGGTATGCCGGACGGACCTCTGGCAACGATCCGGGGCAGTGTCCCGACACCGGGGAATTATCCGGCAGGATGCCGTTTTTTCGGCAGATGCAGTCACTGTGATCACCTGCCGCCGGAACTTCAGAAAAAGTGCGAATTTGAAATTCCGCCCACACAGGAAATCCGTCCGGACCATTTCTGTGCCTGCCACGCCCCGCAAACGGAAGGTGAAAAATGAAAAACAGCCGCCAAATACTGATGATCACCTGCCTGAGTTTTGTGGTGCTGATGACGGCAATTCTGGTGGTATCCTATCGCCCCGCCTTCACACAGGCTCACACACGGGTGTGCACCCCCAGCGCAGCACAAATGCGGAATGAAAGACTTCTTCACCAGTTGGGACGGGCTTATGCAAATATGGATAAAGGTGATTTTGCAACAGCCGAAAGAGATTTGCTGCAAATCCTCAAAGAGCGGCCGACACACTCTATGGCAATGCAGTTGCTTGGGCATGTTTACTACCGGGCAGAACGCTACAAAGATGCCGAAAAAATATATCGGGAAATGATTCAAAACAATGAATTTGATGCATCTGCATACAATAATCTCGGGCAGGTTTTGAGCAGGCAGGGACGGCACAAGGAAGCATTGACAGAACTGGAGCACGCCAGGAGCCTCAATCCCGGCAATATGACTGTTTATATCAATTTATCTGTAGTCTATGCGGCATTGAACCAGCATGAAAAGGCACGGGACATGTTTATGGCGGCACACCGGCAGCTTTTGGAAAAACAGCGAAAAACACAATCCGCCCCGGGAGAATTGCGGTATGAGTAAAATTTTTGTCATGCCGGAACATTTGAGCAACCGGATCGCGGCGGGAGAAGTAATCGAGCGTCCGGCATCCGTTGTCAAGGAATTGGTGGAAAACGCTATTGATGCCGGAGCCACCAGAATCACCGTCCGGGTGGAACAGGCGGGGAGCCGACTGATCCAGGTCAGCGACAACGGGTGCGGTATGGATGCAGAAGATGCGCTGCTCTGCCTGGAGCAGCACGGCACCAGCAAATTGAAGTCGGAAGAAGATATGACCCGGATCATGACGCTGGGTTTTCGCGGGGAGGCTATTCCTTCCATTGCTTCCATTTCCCGCATGACCATAGAAACAAGACAACCCTCCAGTGTGGAAGGGATCAAAGTCACGGTGGAAGGCGGCCACCGGAAAGAAGCCGCACCCGCCGGATGCCCGCCGGGGACGACTTTTACCATCCGGGATCTCTTTTTCAATGTTCCTGCAAGAAAAAAATTTTTGAAGTCCGCCCCCACAGAACAGCAGCATATAGAGGAAACCATTCTGCTTCTGGCATTGCCGCACCCGGAAATCAGTTTTGAATTGATTTCAGACGGGCGGATTTCTGTCCAATCTCCGGGGGACACCTCCATCAACGCCCGGCTCCGGGCCTTTTTCGGGCGGAATTTTGCCAGTCAAATGCTTCCCGTGGAGCACCGTGAAGAAGGAATGATCATCCATGGTTTTATCGGAGCTCCCGGCTTTGCCAGACCGACCAGAAGGGAACAGCGGCTTTTTGTCAACGACCGGGCCGTGGACTCTCCGGCATTATACAGAGGTGTCCGCGATGGCTACGGGGCTCTGGCGGAACACGGCAAATATCCCCCCTGCATCCTGTTTATCCAAATCGATCCGGAAGAGGTGGATGTCAATGTTCATCCCGCCAAACGGGAGATCCGTTTCCGCCGGGAATATGTTGTTTCAAGAGCCGTCAGCACAGCGGTTGCCGCCGCATTGCACGGTCCGGAAGCACGGCCGCAAAGCGTACTGGATCCCCGGATCCCCATTGAGCCATTGCTTGCCGGAGCAGGCGTAACTTACACGCCGCACCCGGAAACACCGGATCTTTTTCTGCCGGAAGCCCCCCCGCAGGAGCAGATGCCGAAAGAAAATCCCCCCGCCCGGAAAAAAACGGAATTGACAGATATTCCCGGACTTTCTCTGCCGGGGCTCGACCGGCCTCCCGTATCCGCCGGATTGGAACAGACAGCCCCCATCCCCGAAAAAACGGCAGAAGAATTGGAACCCCTGAAACCCATCAAACCGGTTCCGGTTTTTCAGGGGGACTGGCCGACGGAAGTTCTCGGAATACTGGATGCCACTTATATATTGGCAAAAAGTGCCGCCGGCTTGGTATTGATCGATCAGCACGCCGCCCATGAACGGATCATGTTTGAAAAACTTCTGCGGGAATCGGATCAGGGAGGCATGAAACAGCCGCTTCTCCTGCCGGTCACGCTGGATCTGCCCAAACCGGCAGCCGCCATGCTGCTGCGTACCCGGGCGTGGTTTGAAAAACTGGGGTTTGATATCGAAGATATGGGCGGCAATACGGTGATGCTGAACGCCATCCCCACCACGCTCGGCACTGGCAATCTTGAAAATCTTTTACTGGATACCTTGAGTGAACTGGCGGAAGAAGCCGCGGCCCGGATCCCGCTGGAACGGGAACATGTGGCCCGTGCGGCATGCCGGGCGGCGATCAAAGCCGGGGATGTGCTGACCATTCCCATGGCGGAAAAATTACTGGAAGATCTTGCGGCATGTCAGCGGGGGATGCTTTGCCCCCACGGACGGCCCACTATGATCACCTTTACCATCCAAGAATTGGCTCGCAGATTCGGCAGAAAATGAGTAAAAAAATGTCTGCCGGAGAAAAAAACAGAAAATTTTCAAAAAAAATTGCATTTTTTCAAAAAAATGAGTTGAAAAATATAGATTTGCGTGTATATTTCCTAAAATAAAAATCTTCAGGATGTTTCCGGTTGAGGCATATCGCAATTCCACCGCTCGTGCGGAAATCGGAGCTCCAGGACGGCTTAGTGTGTGCGGTTTCACCTGATTTTCAGGAGAAACGGCGGATACTGGGTTTTTGTTTTGTGTAAAAATCATCAAAAACAACGGATGGAGAAGACATGAAAGTCAGAGCTTCGGTAAAGCGCAGATGTGAATTCTGCCAGATCATCAAGCGTAACGGTGTTATCCGGGTCATTTGCTCCCGTGATGCCCGCCACAAACAGAGACAGGGTTAATCAATTTTTAAGATAAGGACAGGAATTCTATGCCTCGTATCATCGGTATTGACATCCCCGGCAACAAGCGGATCGAATATTCTCTCCGCTACATCTACGGCATCGGCCCGGCAAAAGCGCTGGAGATCATTGAAAAACTGAACATTGACCGCAACATCAAAGCGCAGGATCTGACCAGTGAGCAGATCGGTGCCATCAACAGCATGCTCCAGAACGACATGGTCGTGGAAGGCGAACTCCGTCGCGTGATCGCCGCCGACATCCGTCGTCTGCAGCAGATCAACAGCTATCGCGGCATGCGTCACCGGCGCAATCTGCCGTGCCATGGTCAGCGGACCAAGACCAACGCCCGTACCCGTAAGGGCAAGAAGGTCACCATCGGCGCTATCCGCGATAAGACAGAACGTCGCTTGGCGGCGAAGTAAGCGATCACCGCTAAAAGAATCGCTTAACCGAAAAACAGAGTTCAATTATCAGGGAAATAATAATCATGGCTGAAGAACAAGTGAACACCAATGCCGCTGAAGCCCCGGCCGCGGTCGAAACCGCCGCCCGTGAGAACAAGCGTGCAAAGACCGGCCGGTTTATCCAGTCCGGTATCGCATATGTGCTGGCGACGTTCAACAACACCAAAGTTACTTTTACGGATATGCACGGCAATGTCCTCTGCTGGTCCACCGGCGGGAAGAACGGGTTCAAGGGATCCCGCAAGAGCACCGCTTATGCGGCGCAGGTCATTGCCGGTGATGCTGCCAAGAAAGCGCAGCTTTTCGGGATGAAAGAAGTTGAAGTCCGCATCAAGGGGCCGGGTGCCGGTCGTGAATCCGCAGTGCGCGGTATTGCCGCTGCCGGTCTTGAAGTCGTGGCGATCAAAGATATCACTCCCGTTCCGCACAATGGCTGCCGCCCCCCCAAGCGGCGTCGTGTCTGATTGCTCTTCCGGGACTTGGCCGGGCTGGGGAAGGTACGCTTGGCCGATTTGTTCGATTTGTATGTTTTGATAGCATAATAATATTGGAGGAAGAATATGACGACAACTGCAACCGGATTCCCGATGCCGAAGGCGCTCGTTGTGGAAGAAAGCAGCAAGACTGCAACTTATGCGAAATTTATCGCAGCACCGTTCCAGAGCGGGTATGGCCATACGCTGGGCAATTCGTTGCGCCGGGTCCTGCTCTCTTCTCTGGAAGGGGCGGCGATCTGCGCAGTCCGGATTGATGGCGTCAGCCACGAATTTGACAAGCTTGACCATGTGGTCGAGGACATCACTGATATCATTCTCAATCTGAAGTGTGTCCGGCTTAATCTTTATGGTGCGTCGTCGAAGACTCTGGAAATCAGCAAGGACAAGGCCGGTGTTGTCACCGCTGCCGACATCCGCACCGATAATTCGGTGGAAGTGCTGAATCCGGATCAGGTCATCTGCACGCTGGACAAGGCTGTCCCGTTCCGTGCGGAGATCGATGTGATTTCCGGCCGCGGGTATCTCCCGGCGGAAAAGAGTGCTGTCCAGCGCACCATCGGCACGATCCCGGTGGATTGTCTGTTCAGCCCCGTGACCCGCGTGAGCTATCAGGTGAGCGCGACCCGTGTCGGGGAAGAAACGGAAATGGACAGTCTGGAGCTGGAAATCTGGACTGATGGCCGGATCGCTCCGGAAAAGGCCCTGGAAAATGCAGCGCACATCCTGAGCGATCACCTGCAGCCCTTCCTCGGCGGGCAGGCCCCCTGCCCCGGCATTGAGCCGACCGAAGAAGAAAAGCGCCTTATCAAGATGCTGACGCAGGATATTGATGTACTGGAACTCTCCGTCCGGGCAATGAACTGCCTGAACAGTGCGGATATCCGCCTGATCGGGGAACTGTGCACCAAAACCGAACAGCGTATGCTCAAGTTCCGCAACTTCGGCAAGAAGTCGCTGGAAGAAATCAAAGAAAAGATGGAAAAACTCAATCTGGAACTGGGTATGTCCTTCAGTGATGCGGTCATCAACGCCCTGGATGCCAAATCCCAGCAGATCCGCGCAGAGAAAGAGGAGAACTAAAAATGCGTCATCGTGTTGATACTTTTAAAATCGGCCGCTCCGGCGCGCATCGCCGCAGCATGTTGGCCAACATGGTCAGCAGCCTTTTCATGAATGGCGAGATCCGCACCACGCTGGTCAAAGCCAAAGAAGCCCGTCGTTTTGCTGAACGTTTGATCACCCTCGGCAAGAAAGCCGATCTGCATCACCGCCGTTTGGCGGCCGCCCGTCTGCGGGACAAGGATGCGGTGAAAAAGCTTTTCAACGAAATCGCACCGTCCTACGCCGGTCGTGATGGCGGCTACACCCGCATCTACAAGCTGGGCACCCGTATCGGTGACGGCGCCGAAATGTGCATTCTCCAGATGGTCACTGAACCGGTGGAAAAGAAGGCACAGGTCGAAGCTGAAGCTTAATCTGTCGCTCTTGCGATTCTCAAACGCACTGGAACAGCAATGTTCCGGTGCGTTTTTTCTTTCCCGGAATCAACTGACAGAAAAACAACGGGTTCCTGCTTGAAAAATTCCTGAAAATTGTGCATTTTTCATTCGTTTTTTTGCGAAAACAGGCTATGTTATACAGAGTACAAAAGTAAGAGGTATCCATGTATCACAAGCATTTGACGCGTCCGGCCATTTCCGAGGCAAAACAAGCCTCGCAGCTTAAATTGGCATGCAACGCTTTGCACACGGTTTTGTGTGCGCTCTTCGGCTCCGGCAAACCGGCAGACCGTGTCATGTCCGCATTCTTCCGCAACAATCCCCGCTGTGGTTCCAGAGACCGGCGGATCATCAGTGAAATCGTTTATGCCGTTCTGCGGAACTGGGGCTTTTTGCGGCTCCGGCTGAAGGATCTTACTCTGCTGGAAACTGGCGATCGGGCACCGGCAGCCGCTGAATTGAATCAGCTGGTAGCTGAAGCCGTATATCTTGCTGCCATTCCCTTCCCGGCGGCCCATCTTGCCAAAATTTCTATTCCTCCGCAAGCGGCAACGGTTTTTGCCCGGGCAGAACGGCTTTTGAACCGGAAAATAGATTCCAATGTTATGGTTCCGGCATGGATAAAGGAACATGTGGAGCAGAGTTTCCCCATGGCGCAATATGTTCAAAGTTTGTGTGACCGCCCTCCCATGTGGCTGCGGCTCCAGACACAGGATCGGGAAACATTATTTCGGGAATTCGCGGATGCCGGTTTGACGCCGGAAGTTCACCCCTTTGCCCGAAATGCAGTGGCAATACGCAATGCTCAAATCAATTTATTTACCCTTCCCGCTTACTGTGAAGGGCGTTTTGAAGTTCAGGATCTTGCCAGCCAGTGCATCGGTGCGGCATGCGCCCCTGCCCCCGGGGAACGCTGGCTGGATGCCTGCGCCGGAGCGGGCGGTAAAAGTCTGCAGCTGGCAGATTTGATGCAGAGAAAAGGAACGCTTGTAGCGACCGATGTACGGGAATACAAACTTGAGGATTTGCGTAAACGCGCCCGCCGTGCAGGATTCCCGAACATTCAAACCCGTGCGTGGGACGGCAAAGCTCTGCGCCCCCAGCACCGGGAACGCTTTGACGGGGTTCTGGTGGATGCGCCTTGCAGTTGCTCCGGGGTATGGCGGCGGAATCCGGATGGCGTCTGGACCATCAAGGAAGAAGAAATTGCTGAAACCAGTCAGCTGCAAGCCCGTATTCTGGAAGCGGCGGCTCCCGGCGTAAAACCGGGCGGAATCCTTGTATATGCCACATGCTCCATCTTCAAAGAAGAAAACCGGGAACAGGTACAGCAGTTTCTTGCCAAACATCCGGAATTTGTATTGGAGAGATTCCCTCACCCGCTTTCCGGAGAACCGGTTGCGGATGGCATGCTGCAAGTCACCCCCGCAGATGCGGATTGTGATGCCATGTTTGTTGCCCGTATGCGGAAACTGAAAGGATAAGTAGTTATGGATACCATTTTTATCCGTGATCTGGAAGTCCATGCCATTATCGGCACCTTGCCGGAAGAACGGCTGGCTCCGCAGAAATTGATTTTGAATCTGGAAATTTTTACGGATATGGAGCGGGCGGCGATCTCCGATGATCTCCGGGATGCAGTGGATTATTCCAAAGCGGAAGCTATTGTCAAAGAAACGGCTGAAAGCAGTTCCTTTTTCCTGTTGGAAGCTCTTGCGGGGAAGTTGTGCCAGTCCGTCAAAACCCTTCCGGGAGTTCAAAAAGTGAGGATCACCATCGACAAACCCGCCGCCGCACAGTTCGCCCGCAGCATTGCAGTACAAATGGAGCGGTAAATGAGTGCAGACGACAGCAAATTGACCCCCATGATGCGCCAATACAGGGAAGCAAAGGCGCAGATCCCTCCGGATGCCATTCTCCTTTTCCGGCTGGGGGATTTTTATGAAATGTTCTTTGAGGATGCGGAAAGAGCCAGTGCCATTATGGAACTGGTTCTGACCAAGCGTGCAGGGGTTCCCATGTGCGGCTTTCCCTACCACGCACTGGATGCCCAGCTGCCCCGGCTGCTGGCCGCCAATGTCAAAGTCGCTATTGCAGAACAGATGGAAGATCCCCGTTTTGCCACCGGCATCGTCAAGCGGGAAATAACACGGATCATTACGCCGGGGACGGTGGTGGACAGTTCCGCATTGAATCCCTCGGTCAACAACTTTCTCTGCGCACTTGTCTGCGGCAAAAACGATCAAAACTGGGCTTTGGCAGAGTTGGACATCAGTACCGGGGAGTTCCGGGCGGCCCGTTTCAAAACCCAGCAGGAATTGCTGACGGAATTTGCCCGCCTGGGAGCAAGAGAGTGCCTGATCCCGGCGGGACAGCAGGAGTTCTGGGCAAAAAACGGCGGCCAGCCCCAGCCATCTCACCCTCTGATGTGGACAGAACTGGAAAATGGAGAATTTGATTTTGCCAATGCGGAAGCTCTGCTGCAAAAACATTTTCAAGTGGCCACCCTGGATGGATTCGGCTGCAAAGATCTTCCGGACTGCGTGTCTGCGGCAGGAGCAGTCCTTGCCTATGCCATTGCCAATTTGCGGCAGGATTGCGGACATGTGACCAAACTGGAAACCTCCACTCCCGGTCGCAATCTGGAACTGGATGAGGCCAGCCAGCGGAATCTGGAACTGGTGGAAGCTCTTCATGGCGACGGCACCAAACAGCATACGCTTCTGGGCGTACTGGACTGCACTGTTACCCCCATGGGCGGGAGGCTGCTGCGGGACTGGGTCTTGCGCCCGCTCTACGATGTGGACGGCATTGTTGCCCGCCTGGATGCTGTGGAACAGTTGAAAAATGATCCATTGACATTGACCGAACTCCGTGAAACGCTGCGGGGCGTCCGGGATCTGGAACGCATTATCGGGCGGCTGAATGTGGGCAATGCCAATGCCCGGGATATGCTGGCTCTGGCGGCAGGCTTGGGCGTGATCCCCGGCATCCGGCTTCTTTTGAGTGAATGCGATGCACCGCTTCTCCAATATTTAAGCAATAATGCCGGAGATTTTCCGGAACTCTGTAAGCGGATCACGGATACCATTGCAGAAAATCCCCCCGTCCTGCTGAACGATGGGGGCTTGATCCGGGATGGCTTCTCTGCTGATCTGGATGAACTGCGGAAAGCCGCCACGGAAGGCAAAAACTGGCTTTCGGATATTCAGGCACGGGAAATCGCCCGTACCGGGATCAAATCGCTGAAAGTGAAATTCAATCAGGTCTTCGGCTATTATATTGAAGTCAGCAAGGCCAATCTCGCCAGCGTACCGGAAGATTATGTCCGCAAACAGACCCTTGTCAATGCGGAGCGTTTTATCACGCCGGAATTGAAAGAACTGGAAAGTAAAATTCTGGGCTCGGAAGAAAAAGCCCGGGCGTTGGAATTCCAGTTGTTTCAGGAATTGCGGGCATATATCCTGCCTTTTACGGGACAGATCCAGCGTTCTGCAGCGGCACTGGCGCATATCGACGTTCTGGCTTCACTGGCGGAAGACGCCAGAAAATACCGCTATACCCGACCTCACATCAACGATGGAGATACCCTTTCCATTTTTGGCGGCCGCCACCCGGTTCTGGATGCGGGGATGGCAAGCGGCCGCTTTGTCCCCAATGATGTCCTTCTGGATTGCGATGAACACCGGATGATGCTTATTACCGGCCCCAATATGGCAGGGAAATCCACCTACATCCGCCAGACGGCACTTCTGGTCATCATGGCGCAAATGGGGTCATTCATCCCGGCGGATTCCGCTACGATCGGTATTGCGGACCGTATTTTCACCCGGGTCGGTGCGGCGGATGATCTCTCCCGTGGGCAAAGTACCTTTATGGTGGAAATGGCGGAAACTGCCAATATCCTCAACTGTGCAACCAACCGCAGTCTGGTGATTCTGGACGAAATCGGCCGGGGAACCAGCACTTTTGACGGCCTTTCCATAGCATGGGCCGTGGCGGAATTTCTCCATGACGACCCGGTGTGCCGGTGCAGGACGCAGTTTGCCACCCATTATCATGAATTGACGGAACTTGCATCCATCCGGCGTGGGATCAACAACTTTAATGTTGCCGTGCGAGAATATGGAGATAAAATCATTTTTCTGCGCCAAATCATTCCGGGCAGTACAGATCGCAGTTACGGGATCCATGTGGCGAAACTGGCGGGATTGCCCAAGCCGGTAACGGACCGGGCGGAAGAGATGCTTGCTTTGCTGGAAAAAAATGCAGGGAAACCCCGGGATGCTATGAGAGCCCTTCCCCGGGCGGCGGTGCGCTCCAGCAAACGCAAACGGGGTGCGGCGCAGGATGAAAATGAGGACCAGCTTTTCCAACCAACTTTATTTTAAGAGAGAATCGTTATGCAGATCGAATCAGATTTTTTGCCGTATTCCACTCCGGAACGGGAAGGCGTTTCCAGCCGGGTTTTACTGGATTTATTGAAAGCGTGGAAGGAACTGGATTCTCTGAACAGTTTCATCATCGTCCGCAGGGGCAAGGTTATTGCCGAACACTACTACGCCCCCTACAGGCCGGAAACGCCTCACATGCTTTTTTCGCTTACCAAGAGTTTCACCTCGCTTGCCATCGGTTTTGCAGAACAGGAAGGATTGCTTTCGCTGGAGGATCCGGCAGTAAAATTTTTTCCGGAAAAAACCTTTAAGCAGGATGAGGCCGTGTTGGAAAAAGTCACCATCCGCCATCTGCTCACCATGTCCGGCGGGCACGAAACCTGTCCGCTGTTGAGCCTCACCGATGAAGAACGCGACCGTATTACCGATTATACACAGGCATTTTTTGATGCGCCTTTTGTATATGCTCCCGGCGAAAAATTTGTTTACAACTCTGCGGGAAGCCATGTTTTGGCAGCCATTATCCGGCAGGTGACCGGAGTCAATATGACTGAATACCTGACACCCCGCCTTTTGAAACCGCTGAACATCACCTCGTTCCGGGTCATGACTTCTCCGGAAGGTGTGGAAATGGGCGGCTGGGGCGGTATGGCATGTACCCGGGACCTTGCTAAAGTCGGAGAATGTATCCGGCTGGGCGGTGTCTGGAATGGGAAACAAATCATTCCGGCGGAATATCTCCGGCAGGCGACCAGTTTCCAGATGGATAATTCCGCCAATGAAGCTCCGGACTGGAAAGTGGGCTACGGATACCAATTCTGGCAGTCCCGCCACGGATTCCGCGGCGACGGAGCCTGCGGGCAGTATATTCTGGTTCTGCCGGAAGCGGATATGGTTATAGCCATCACTTCCGGTCTGCCGGAAATGGGGCGGATCCTGGATCCGGTGTGGGATATTCTGCTCCCCAGTCTTTATGATCATGCCCGTGCCGACAAACCGGAGGCGTGGGCAGAACTGGATCATTACGCTCAAAACGAACTGCAGATCCCTCTCTGTGCCGGGGACCGCCTGCGCCGGATGGAAAAGAAAACTTTCAAAATGAAACCCAATCCCTGCGGGATCCGGTCGATCACCTGTTCTACCATGATGGGCAGAGCACAGCTTCTGCTGGATGGTCCCAACGGGGAAGAATTGATCTCTGCCGGATTCGGATTCTTTGTGGACAACCCCATCCGTATGAAGACAGCGTTCATGCGCCGTGCCTCGGCTTCGGCGGCGTGGACAAGCGAAAATGTCCTGCGTTTTGAAGTCGTGCTGGCGGATTCACCTTACCGGATGACCTATCTCCTTGATTTCAGCAATGGAGCTCTCCGTTTTGAGCGTACCAGCAATCTGCAGTTCCTGAATCCGGATTGGCCCGTGCTGTATTCGGCAGAATAAAAAAAGTAACTGTTTCTGATTTTCCCCTTTTTTCCGATGCGGGGTTGCAAAAAAAATCCCGCATGGCATGGTAATGGGCGTACCGGAAAAAACCGGGATGCGCCCGGTGCCGGAAAAATTTTCCAACAGGAGGGGAAATCATGAAAAAACACACCATTCTCACTGTCCTGACGGCCGCATTTGCCTTGCTGGTCACGGGATGCAACTGCTGTAATGCTGATGACGATGCTTCCGCAAATGGATGCAAAAACTCACAGCCCTGCCCTGCCAACGCTGTAAAAAAAGCCGTTACGCCCAATGGGGAAGTGATTTACATCGTTGCCGTCTGGAACGCCAACTGTGAATCCATGCCTCCCGGGAAAGGATGCAAAACTGCCCAGTGCTGGCAGACCTCTGACGGTAAAACATTGTGCGTCAAACCACTGAAAAAGTGCAAATCCTCTGAAAAAGCCGAAGGGCAGTGCTTTAAAACCAGCGATGGCACGACGATGACCACACAGACGGATAACAAAAAAGTGCTGGACAATTCCGATAAGCAGCACTGGGCCGCCAAGCAGCTTCAGAACTGCCCTGCCAACGGCAATGCCGCCGCATGTAAAGCTCCGGAACACGCTGCCATGCCCAACGGCAAGCCCGGCTGCGCCAAAGCAGATGTAAAACACGCCGCTGAAGCCAAGGCAAATATCCCGATGCCGCTGCAGGATACTGTGGTGGAAGAGGATTATTTCATCGCCACCACCGGCGACTGAAAATTTTTTACTTCCCGAGCCCGCAAATGCGGGCTTTTTTGCTTGCGCAGTACTGAACGCAGACTGATTTTTAATTGGCTGTGTACTAAACATAGACTGATATTATGGAGCGCAGACGATTTTTAATCGTCAAGCAACGGGTCAAGGGGCAACCGCCCCTTGCGGGGATTTTTAAGGGCGAGCAGCCCTTAAATAGCAAGCCCCGGCCCCCCGCTCCAATAAA
>JAFTIA010000014.1 GCA_017457105.1 Lentisphaeria bacterium
AAAAATCAGCAAGCAATCAGCTTGCGATTTTTTCCGGGGCCTTACGGTTCAGCGTACGAAGTGCGCTGAACCCAGCCTCGCAGAGACCAAGTGCACAGCAAATAAATTGCTATATAGAAAAATCAGTCATTGTTTAGTACACAGCCAAGAAATTTTACTTCAACCGTTCATACGCCTGACGGATCAGAGATTCGGTTTCTTCCCAGCCGATACAATCATCCGTAATGGAAATAGCTGGATCCGGAGCGCAGGAAGAACTGATTTTCTGTTTCCCGGGCTTGAGATAACTTTCCAGCATCACCCCCTTGATCGCTGTTTCTCCGGCATTGATCTGGTCCAGCACATCTTCAAAAACGCAGTGCTGTTTTTCGTGCTTCTTGCCGGAATTGGCATGGCTGCAATCCACCACGATATTGGCGGGAATCCCGGCCTTTTTCATAGCGACTTTCAGGAAAGCAATGTGTTCAGAAGCATAATTGGGCGCAGGTCCGCCCCGCAATACGATATGCCCGTAAGGATTCCCCGCCGTGCGGAACACTCCCACATGACCATCTTCCATCACACCGATGAAACTGTGCCGACTGCGGGCGGCGGAAATGGCATCCAAAGCGATCTGCATGGAACCATCTGTTGCGTTCTTGAACCCCATCGGCATGGAGAGTCCGCTTGCCAACTGCCGGTGTGTTTGCGCTTCCGTTGTCCGGGCACCGATAGCGGCCCAGGAAACAGCATCCGCAATATACTGGGCAAGAATAGGGTCCAGCATTTCCGTGGCAACGGGCAGTCCCAAATCCACGATCTTCAAGAGCAGTTTCCGGGAAATAAAGATACCTTTTTCGATATTATAGGCACCATTCAGGTCCGGATCGTAAATAAGCCCTTTCCAGCCGACAGTTGTCCGGGGTTTTTCAAAATAAACCCGCATGATGATCATGACCCGGTCCCGGACTTCGTCCGCCAGAACTTTCAACTTCTGGGCATATTCCAGAGCGGCGGCGGGATTATGGATGGAACAGGGGCCCACGATCACCATCAACCGCCGGGATTTCCCGTCAAAAATTTCCTGTATTTCCTGCCGGGACTTTAAAACATGCCGGACAGATTCAATAGACAGCGGCAGTTCAGACCGGATCATCCCGGGACTGGAGAGTACATCTCTTGCCTGAATATTGATATTATCACTGCTTAACATTCCACGCCTCAAAAAATTAAATCTTTTTCAGTTTCCACACTCCGCCGGGAGCATCCTCCACAACATAACCAAGGGCTTTAATGGCATCCCGCAAACGGTCAGATTCCGCAAAATCCTTTGCCTTCCGGGCGGCGGCACGCTGTTCGGCAAGGGCCTGCACTTCGGCGGGGAAAGTTTCCGCAGCAGCACAGCGGCCGGCAGCACCATCCACATCAAAACAGCCGAAAACACGGTCAAAATCCTTCAGACAATCCAGAATCATCCGGGCATCACCGGCAGAAAGCAGATTCTGGTCCAACCGGCGGTTTGCCCCCTTCATCAATTCATAAAGGGCGGCCACGGCACCGGAAATATTCAGGTCATCAAAAATCCCGTTTTCAAAGGTTTCTTTGCACTTGGCAACAAATTCAGAAACTCCGGCATCACCGGTACCGGCGGCCTTCTGCAAACGCACCACCAGTTCATCCACCTTATTGAGCAGATCCCGTGCCTGATCCACTGCGCCGAACGTAAAATTCAGTTTTTTGCGGTAATGGGTGCCGATCAGGACCCAGCGGATCTCCCGGCCGGTATAGCCGCGGCTGATCAGATCCCGCAAGGTATAAAAGTTACCGAGAGATTTACTCATCTTATCGCCATCGACCATCAGGTGATCGCAATGGAGCCAGTAGTTGACCCATTTTTTCCCGGTCACGCCTTCGCTCTGGGCGATTTCGTCTTCGTGATGGGGGAACATATTGTCAATACCGCCGGTATGGATATCAAAGGAATCGCCCAGATATTTCATACTCATGGCACTGCATTCAATGTGCCATCCGGGGCGGCCCTGCCCCCAGGGACTGTCCCACCAGACATCGCCATCGGCCTCATCCCGGGCTTTCCAGAGAGCAAAGTCCGCCACGGAATCCTTGGCATATTCATCGTTTTTGATCCGGACACCGGAACGCTGATTATCCCGGTCGATACGGGCAAGTTTGCCGTATTGGGGGAATTTATCGATGGAAAAATACACACAGCGGTCGGCGGACTGATAAGCAATGCCGCGTTCAAAAAGCTGTTCGATCATGCGGATCATTTCCGGAATGTGATCGGTAGCGGCGGGATAGACTTCCGCAGGCTCGATATTGAGGGTCTTCAAATCGTCAAAGAAGGCCTTTTTATACTTTTCGGTAAAAGTGCGCAACGGCAGCCCTGCAGCGCGGGAATCGCGAATGGTTTTATCATCCACATCAGTCAAATTCATGACCTGGGTCACCTTCAGTCCGGCATATTCCAGCGTACGGCGGAGAAGGTCTTCAAAAGAGTAAGCACGGAAATTGCCGATATGGGCGAAATTGTAAACCGTCGGCCCGCAAGTATACATCTTGGCGCAACCGTCTGAAATGGGTTGAAAATCCTGAAGTTGACGGGATAAAGTGTTAAAAAAGCGTAATTTCATAATACTACCTCTGGTTAAACATTATTATATACTATACCATGGAAGAAGGTGAATTTCAAAAAAAAAAGCAAAAAAAGAGCAAAAACGATTTGAGTTGATCAAAAAATGGAGTATATTACCTGAACACTGCGGAGAGATGGCTGAGTGGTCGAAGGCGACGGTCTCGAAAATCGTTGTACCCTTATGGGTACCGAGGGTTCAAATCCCTCTCTCTCCGCCATTTTT
>JAFTIA010000015.1 GCA_017457105.1 Lentisphaeria bacterium
GGCTATGGCACGCAGTGTGCCATGCGCTTTTGAATTTCCGGAGCACATGGCACACACTACGCCATGTTCCACGCCAGTATTCCTGGTATTCTTAGTATTCCCGGTCAGCATCGCTCGCAGTATCGGCTTTGCGCAAAGCACAGGGTGCGGGCAGAGATGCTATGAATACTATGAATTCTGGGAATACTATGAATAGGCTATGGCACGCAGTGTGCCATGCGCTTTTGAATTTCCGGAGTACATGGCACACACTACGCCATGTTCCACACCAGTATTCCTGGTATTCTTAGTATTCCCGGTCAGCATCGCTCGCAGTATCGGCTTTGCGCAATGCACAGGGTGAGGGCAAGGGAATACGGACTTGTACGGACTTGTACGGACTTGTATGGACCCTCCTTCGTCGGAGGCTTCGGAGGGCAAGCCTGGCACATGGCGTACTGTGTGCCAGGCGCTTTTGAAATTTCATAGCGCATGGCACTCTGTATGACCCCGTCCATCATGTCCATAAAGTCCATGCTGTCCATTACAAAAAAAAGACCTGCACAGTGAATGTACAGGTCTTGCAAAAATCAGGTGCTTTTACTTTGCACCATACTGTTCGTAGTAGGCGTTGATGGCTTCCATCAGCTTATCGTCGATAACGATTTTGCCTTTGTAAGGCTTGTTATAGAGGTGTTCCACCACTTCCTTCATGGTGACGATGGCGGTGGTTTTGAAGCCGTACTTTTCAGAAATGGCGGCAAGTGCGCTTTTTTCCGTCTGACCGCGCTCCATTCGGTCCACGCTGACCACCAGCCCCTGAACATTCACTTTTCCCTGCGCCATGAGGATGGGCATGGTTTCTTCAATGGAAGTTCCGGCAGTGGTAACATCTTCAATGATAACAACTTTGTCTCCATCCTGAATGGGGCTCCCCAGAAGGATGCCTTTATCGCCGTGATCTTTGACTTCTTTGCGGTTGGAGCAGTACTTGATATCCACGCCGTATTTTTCAGAAAGGGCGATGGTGGCGGCTACGGTGAGGGGGATCCCTTTGTATGCGGGCCCGAATAATACATCAAAATCCGTACCGAAAGTGTTCCGGATCGCCTGGGCGTAGTATTCGCCGAGTTTGCGGAGCTGGGCACCGGTGCGGTAGAACCCGGTGTTGACAAAGAAAGGAGTCTTGCGGCCGCTCTTGGTAACGAAATCACCGAATTTGAGAACGTTGCAATCGATCATGAATTCAATGAACTGCTGTTTGTACGCTTCCATATCCAAATCCTTTATGTTAAAGTTTGAAGACACAAAAATGCCGGACCAGAAATCCCACGCGCCTGGCGGCACATCGCACGTGGCTGCTTGGTTCCCCACCTGACCAGATTAGCGCGACCGCCAACGCACGGGCTCCAGCCCGGCAAGCAATACTATACACCCTTATCCGAAATATTCAAGCAGAAGTCCGATTTCCCGCCGAATATTTTTCCGTTCCACGACCCGGTCGATCAATCCTTTCTCCAAAAGGAACTCGGCCGTTTGGAATCCATCCGGCAATTTGGAGTTGGTCGTTTCCTGAATGACCCGGGGCCCCGCAAAACCGATCATGGCTCCGGGTTCCGCCAGGATCACATCCGCCACCGTGGCAAAACTTGCCGTCACCCCGCCGTAAGTGGGGTTGGTAAGCAATGCAATGTAGGGCAGCCCTGCTTCCTGATGCAGTGCCAATGCTCCGCAGGTCTTTGCCATCTGCATCAGGCTGAAGATCCCTTCCTGCATCCGGGCCCCGCCGGAAGCGGTGACCAGGAGCAGCGGCAGTTTTTCCGCCGTGGCAAGTTCAGTGAGGCGGGTGATCTTTTCCCCCACCACAGAACCCATGCTTGCCCCCATAAAGCGGAAATCCATAACGCCCAAAGCATATTTTTTTCCGTTCAGTGTGGCAGTGCCGCAAACAACAGCATCGCCTTTGCCGGTTTTCCGTTCGGAATCTTCCAACCGGGCGGGATAAGCTTTCAGGTCCACAAAATTCAGCGGATCTTTGGAACGCATTTCTTGATCGATTTCCACAAAAGACTCCGGATCCGTCAGCATGGCAATGCGCTGTTCCGGCGTCATTTGCAGATGACAGCCGCAGAACCAGCATACTTGCAGATTGTCTTCCAGACGGTCCGCATAAAGAGTCTGACTGCATTTTTTGCATTTTTCCCATGAACCGTCCGGGATCACCATACGGCGTTCGCCATTCCCGGCAGGGATCTGCAATGTGGAATATTTACCTGTACTGAATAACGACATAGGCGGGGTTTCCAATTTTATTCGTTCCCATGTTATTGCTGAAAGACCAGTTTACCGCCTACATAGGTGCGCTTGATCACGCCCTTGTAAGTGCGTCCGGCAAAAGGCGTGTTCCGTGCTTTGGAACGGAACTTTTCCGGATCGACGGTAAAGGATTTTTCAGGGTCAAAAATCGTAACATCGGCGGGGTTGCCGTTCCGGAGATCGTAACGCTTGAGCCCCAGAACTTCTGCCGGACCGGTGGTAAATTTGCTGATGAGCTGCGGCAGAGTCAGTACGCCGCCGTGATACAGAATCGTAAGAGAAACCGGCAATGCCGTTTCCAGCCCCACCACGCCGAAAGGTGCATCATCAAATTCCACCATCTTGGCGGTATTGGTGTGGGGTGCATGATCCGTGGCGATCACGGTGATCACGCCGGAAGCCAGCCCTTCGATCAGTGCCTTGCGGTCCTCTTCGGAACGCAGGGGCGGATTCATCTTGAAATTGGTATCGTACGTTTTGATGCACTCATCGGTGAGCGCAATGTGGTGCGGAGTGACTTCTGCCGTAACCGGCAGCCGGTCCCGGCGGGCTTCCGCCAGCAGACGGACACACTCTTTGGAACTGATGTGCTGAATATGGAACCGGGCGCCGGTCATACGGGAAAGGATCACATCCCGTGCCACCATCAATTCTTCTGCGGCACTGCAGTAGCCTTTCATCCCCAGCAGGACGGACCACTTGCCTTCGTGCATCACGCCGCCCGCTGCCAGACAATCATTTTCGCAATGGTCCAGAATGGGGAGGTTGAAAGATTGGATGTATTCCGCCAGATGGCGCATCAGCGCATGATCCTGCACACAGCTGCCATCATCGCTGAACGCTGCCACACCTGCCGCCGCCAGGCCGCCAATGCCTGCCATTTCCTTGCCCTGACGCCCTTTGGTGAGGCATCCGCAGGGAAGCACCCGGACACAACCCTTTTGTGCCGCCTGGGACCGCAGATATTCGATGGCTCCGGCCGTATCCGCCGGAGGATTGGTATTCGGCATGGCCACGATGGAGGTGAATCCCCCCGCCGCCGCCGCCAGAGTCCCGGTGGCAATGGTTTCCGCCGCCGTGTTCCCCGGCTGGCGCAGGTGAACATGGACGTCGATAAAGCCCGGTGTCACCACCAGACCGGAAACATCCACCACCTCCGGATCATGCAGATCCGCCGGATCCGCAAAAACGCCGTTGGAGATCCCCAGATCCATGACCTGATCGATATTGCGGCCGGGGTCCACGACTCTGCCGCCCTTCAACAAAATATCATTCATCGTTTACCTCCGCAACCGGCTACAAGGAAGAGAACTGCCATCCGCACCGCCAACCCATTGGTGACCTGCTCCAAAATCACGGAATTGGGGCCGTCCGCCACGCTGGAATCCAACTCCACATCCCGGTTGATGGGGCCGGGGTGCATGATCAGGGTATCGGGCTTGAGCCGTTTGATGTTTTCCTGATTGATCCCGAAGAACCGGCTGTATTCATTGATGCTGGGGAAGAATCCCGCCGACTGGCGTTCGTGCTGGATGCGGAGGAGATTAACCACATCCGCCCCTTCCAGTGCTTCTTCCAGACGGTGACAGACTTTTACGCCCGCCTCTTCAAATTCACGGGGGACCAGCGTTGCCGGACCGGCAAAAACCACATCCGCCCCCAGTTTCAGCAAGCCCCACATATTGCTCCGTGCCACACGGCTGTGGAGAATATCGCCGATGATCGCCACTTTCAAGCCTTTGATACGGCCTTTCTTTTCCCGGATGGTAAACATATCCAGCAATGCCTGGGTGGGGTGGCTGTGAGCGCCGTCCCCGGCATTGATCACGCCGCAGGAAACATTCTGGGCGATAAAGTTCTGGGCACCGGTGGCACGGTGGCGCATCACCAGAAGATCCACTTGCAGCGCCTCGATGTTCCGCACGGTATCCAGCAGAGATTCCCCCTTGGTCAAACTGCTGGTGGAGGCCGTCATATTGACGATATCCGCACTCAACCGCTGTTCGGCAAGTTCAAAGGAAACCCGGGTGCGGGTGGAGGGTTCCACAAAGAAGTTCACCACCGTTTTGCCCCGGAGTGCCGGGACTTTTTTCACATTCCGTTCGGAGACCTTTTTGAATTCTTCGGCAGTATCGAGAATATAGGTGATCTCTTCTGCCGAGAGGTCGTACAAACTCAACAGGTCTTTCCGTGTCCAGCGAAATTCCGCCGTCATTTTATTACCTCCATTGAATGGCTACGGCGGCATCTTCGCCGTCATTTTCGGTCAGTTTCAAGACGATTTTCTGTGCGGGATCCACATCAAAAGCGTTGAACCCCACATAATCTGCCCGGATCGGGAATTCCGGCCGCCCGCGGTCGATCAGAACCGCCAGCCGGAGACAGGCAGGCCGCCCGAAGGAGGTCACCGCACTCAATGCCGCCCGGATGGCACGGCCGCTGGAAAGAACATCATCCACCAGAATGACTTTTGCATCTTCCATATTGAACGGGATCACCGTTTCCCGGATGAGCGGGAGCCCGCTCCGGAGACCGATATCATCCCGGTACATGGAAATATCCAATTTGCCCACCGCAGGGCGGGTGCCGGTCTTTTCCTCCAAATGATCTGCGATCCGTTCCGCCAGCGGAACCCCCTGCTTGTGCAGGCCCAGCAAAACATAATCCGGATTTTCCTTGAAATCCCGCAGGACAGCTTCACAGAGATGCTGTACCCCGTCTTGCACTTCCCCGGTGTTGAACAATAATTTTTCCGTCGTCATATTCTGGCCGCCTTTCGGTAACACAATGCCGCCTTATAATATACTGCAAAATTCCGTTTTTTCAAGTTTTTCACATTCCGCCAAAGAGCCACAGCCGGAGGAGTTTTTCTCCGGCAAACACCCACAGCGCGGACGCCGCTGCAAGGCACGGCCCCAGTGGGATACGCACGCCCCGCCACGGCCGCCCCCGGCGGTAACGCAAGATTGCCACATACAGTCCGAAAAGTACGCCGAAAATGGAACCGGTAGTCAGAATAAACACTGCTCCCGGCAATCCGGCAAGAGCTCCTGCCGCCATCATGTATTTCACATCCCCCCAGCCGAAAACCTCCTGTTTGGCAATCTTTTCACCGACGACGGCAAACAGGGCAAGGCCGATCCCCATCCCTGCAAGACCGAGTCCGGAATAAAGCAGTCCCCCCATCCAGCTTTCCCGGGCAAACGCTCCCGGGAGCAGGGCCGAAACCAGAAGTCCGACCACCATGGCCGGATAAGTGGTTTGATCGGGGATCAGGCGGCACTTCCAGTCGATCTGAAAGGTGACCAGTGCCAGCGAAAGCAAGGGGATGTTGACCGCCAGCACTTCCGGAGGTTGGCTGTTCCACCCCGCACTGGCGAGAGCCCCCGCATAGAGAAGCCCGGTAAAAAGTTCCATCAGAAGATACCGGGGCGGGATTTTCATTCCGCACTTCCGGCATTTCCCCCGGAGATAAAGATAGCTGAATACCGGAATATTGTCATACCACCGGATCAGCATCCCGCACCCCAGGCAGTGGGACGGCTGGTCGGAAACCGATTCTCCCCGGGGGATCCGCAGGACACAGACATTGAGGAAACTGCCCATACAGCTCCCGATAAGGAATGCCCAGAAAAGCCAGAAGACCCAGATCCCCCAGCTTTCGTACAGGCCGATCCGGAGCCACCAGTCATCGGTGGAGCCTGTTATGCCGAAAAACTTGCAAACTGCTGTGATTTGTGAACTTGTCATGGTATGTATCCTGTTTTATTTCAGGGCTTCCCGCATGATTTCCACCGGGGCGGTCTTTCCTGTCCAGAGTTCCAGAGAACGGGCTCCCTGATGAAGCAGCATCCCGTTGCCGCCTCTGTTGGGCAGTCCGGCACTTTCCGCCGCCCGCAGAAACGGTGTGGAGTGATAGATCATATCAAAACAGCAAAGCCCTTTTCTCCTTTCCAGCAGTGTCAGATCAAAGGGCGGCGCATCCTCTTTGTGGAGACCCATGCTGGTCGCCTGCACTGCCAGATCCGCTCCGTCCAGAAATTCCGCCAGAAGATGCGTATCCTGCAATCCGGCACAATGGACTTCCGTTTCCGGATAGGCACTCCGCAGATCCTGCGCCAGAAGTTCCGCTTTTTCCACGGTACGGTTGGCAAGGGTAATGGACTTTGCCCCGTGTGCCGCCAGATAAAAGACCACTGCCCGGGCGGCGCCGCCTGCTCCGAAAAAGACAGCCCGCAAATTTTCCGGAACCAGACCGAAGGCTTCTTCCACGGCTTTGGCAAAACCGTATCCGTCGGTGGTGTCGCCATACAATTTCCCATCCCGCACCAGCAATGTATTCACACTGCCGCACAGCCGGGCTTCCGGGGACATATCCGCCAACTCCGGAAGGATACGGTTTTTGTGGGGGACTGTCAGATTGGCGCCGTCCAGATGTTTCCGGGCATATTCGGCAAAGAGGGGCAGTTCCTCCACCGGCACATGCAGTCTTCCGTAAGGTGTTCCCAGCCCCAGCGCGGCAAATCCGGCATTCTGCATCTGCGGGGAACGGCTGTGGGCAATGGGGTCGCCGATGACGGTATAACGGCAATCTTTCAGGACGCTGAAATCGATCATTTCATCACCGTCCAGTGGCGTTCATTTTCGCCGGTATGGGTGATCTGCAGTTTCAAGGTGTTTTCCGGCAGGAGTTTGGCAATGCGTTCAGGCCATTCCACCAGCACATATTCCCCGCTTTCCAGATATTCATCCACGCCGAACGCCAGCCCGGCCCGTTCATCGGAAATGCGGTAAAGATCCAGATGATACAGATATTTCCCGCCGGGCGCCGGATATTCCTGAATGATGGTATAGGTGGGGCTGGAAACGGGTTCCGTGATCCCGAGAGCTTTGGCAAAGCCCCGGGCAAAAACAGTTTTCCCTGCACCAAGGTCGCCGAAAAGAGCGATCACGCCGCCATGGGGCATGGCATGGCACAAGGATTCTGCCAAGGCAAAAGTATCCGCCTCTGAACGGCTGATAAAATCAATATTTTCCATGTTCATAACCGGTTTTTCCTGTCAGTAAATTATTTCCGCCGGGGTCACAGACTCCGGGGGTGCCGGAACGGATTTCGCCGATGACGGTAAAATCCATCTTTCCGGCAAGTTCCGCCAGTTTTTCCGGCGGAACGGTAAACAATAACTCATAATCTTCGCCGTCGCTCAACGCCTCCGGCAGAACGGCATCTTTCCTCAAGGGGACTTTTGCGGGGTCCAGAAGAATTTGAACGCAAGACATTTCTGCAAGGCGTGCGGCATCCAGCAGCAGGCCGTCACTGATATCCATCATGGCACTTGCAAGGTGATGCTCCGCCAGAAAACGCCCCTCTTTCAGCCGCGGCAGGAATGTCAGATGATGTCCGGAATGGAAGGCATTTCCGATACAGCCTGTCACACAGAGCAAATCGCCGTCATTAGCTCCTTTCCGGCAAATCATTTCTTCCTTTTTCACCGTGCCGAGGATGGTCAGACTTGCGCTCAATCCGGGTGTTGGAAGAGCGGCAACATCGCCGCCGATCAGGGTTGCCCCGCAATGTTCCGCCGCCAGTGCTGCGCCTTTGGCAAAAGCAAGCAACTCCTCATTGCCGCAGCCGTTGGCGGCAAGGGAAAGGAGTGCCCAGCGGGGAGTGCCCCCCATGGCGGCAATGTCGCTGGCGTTGCGGTTGAAAAGTTTGGCACCGGCAAGTTCCGGCGGGGTCGTATCGCGGAGATAATGGATCCCGGCAATCAGGTGATCTGCCGCTGCCAGAAGCAGTTCCGGGCTTCCGGTATCCACTGCGGCGCAGTCATCCCCCGGTCCCAGGACGGTATCCGTGCCGCAGTGCAGCAGGGGGAGCAGCTGCCCCAAAAGAGTCCGTTCATCCATAAATCATTGATCCTTTCACAGTAAAAATACCACGATTTTAAAGAAAATAAAGCGGAAAGCCCTTTTATTTTGAAAAAAAGGGGATATTGTATAGGTATGATGAAAAGTAATATGTCCATTTTTTTGATGTTTTCTGCCGCCTTCGCAGTTCTTCTGTGCGGGTGCGGACCTTCTGCGCCGGAGGGGGTGTCTCCTGCGGAGCGGAACGCATTGGTGATCCGTATGTTCCGCAGTATGGAGAAGGGGGATTCCGTTTCTGCGGCGGCGCAGGCGGCGAAAGTCCGTGCTTATGATTCCGGGAACGCTTATTTCGGCTGGATCATCGAAGTTCAGGAGTGTAATCAGCTGATGGTCAAGGCGCAGACGGCAATGGATGCCGGGCGTCTGGCGGAGGCGGAAGAAATTCTTCAGGAAGCCCGGCGGCGTTATCCTCTCCAGCCTTTTGTGGCGGAAGAATTGAAAAAAGTCCGGCAGTTCCGGCATTTTCAGGCGGCAGTAAAAACCTATTGTGCGGCAAAAAATCTGGCAGATCGGGAACGGGCACTGAAAGTGGTGAGCCGTCAGGCGGAATCGTTGCGTGATCCGGCATTGAATGCCCAAATCTCCCGGTTGCAGAAAGATTTGGCCAAAGAGATCGCTGCAGAACTGCCCGCCAGGCAGAAAGCCGGAAAAAACGCCGCTCCGAAACCGTAAGGTGCAGTTTTCTTTGCCCGGCTGCCTCTGTGTTGATAAGGGCTTCGCATACAGGAACATGGAGTTTTGGTGATGAGAAAATATTTGCAGTGGCGGACCTACCGGGTCCTCTTTTTGAAACTTCTGCGTCTGCAGGCTTCTCCGGCATCACTTGCCCGCGGGGTGGCACTGGGACTCTTTATCGGTTTTTTAATTCCCATGGGGCTGCAGATATTGATTGTGCTTCCCCTGGCATTTCTGTTGAAAGCCGCGAAGATCCCTGCTGTGGCGTGTACTTTCGTGACCAATCATGTAACGGTTTTTTTCATTTATCCGGTGCAGTGCTGGGTGGGGAGTTATCTCATGTTTCACCCCATCAGCCTTGCTTCTCTGCGGGGGCAGCTTCAGGGGTTGATCGATGCCCCCGATATGCAGACTGCCATGGTGGAAGTGGGCCGTATGGGGTTGCAGCTGGGTGGATCCTTTTTCCTCGGAGGGGCGCTCTTTGGCATCATTGCGGCAACAGCGGGCTACATTTGCACATACAATGCGGCGGTTCAATTTCAGGCAAAACTGGCGGCACGCCGCGCGGCACGGAGTGAAAACCATTTGTAAAACCGGTTTGTTTGTGCTATAGTACATGCCTGATTACAAATGGAAAAGGTGGAATCCTGTGATACAAATAACGCATGAATTGTTGCGGCTGGCGAGCTGGAGTGTATCCATGGTTTTTCTTTTTTCCGGAGCGGTACTGCTGATTGCAGGCGGCTGGTGTTTTACCGGTATTGTTCTGGCATTGGCGGCTGTTGCAGGCGTGGTTTTTTACCGGAAGTTTTCCGGGAAGCCGGATGTTCCGGCAGAAGATAAAAAGAGTATCACCGATCCGGGACCCGGATTGCAGGAGAAAAAGTGATGAAGGCAAAATTCAAGAAACTTGTGGAACAGAACCGGTGGCTCCGGTATGTGCCGAATTCTCTCACATTGTGCAATTCTCTCTGCGGTTTTGCCGCTATTCTTTATACATTGCGTGCTTACGAGGGGCGGGATCTGGATATCGGGATCTTTGCCATCAGTGCGTGGGTCATCCTCTGCGCCATGGTTTTTGATGCGCTGGACGGTTTTGCCGCCCGGATCTTCAATGCGGCAAGTATGCACGGGGTTCAGATGGATTCTCTGGCGGATATGGTGACATTCGGGGTGGCTCCGGCAACGCTGGTGGCGATTTTTGCCCACAAACTGCGGGGAACGCTGCTGCCCAATCAGGAATTGGTGATCTACCTTCTCTGTTCGGTTTATCTGGGCGGGGCGGCACTCCGTCTGGCAACGTATAATGTGTATGCTATTCAGGGGAAGAAAGAGCCTTCCGGTTATTTTTCCGGCTTGCCGTCCCCCGGAGCGGCGGCGGCAGTCTGCAGTCTGGTGATGGTGGCTGAATCGGAACGGATCCCGGAAATGCAGCTGGCTCTCTGGATGCCGATCTATGCGGCAGTTCTGGGGATATTGATGGTGAGTCCTTTCCGTTATTTCCACTTTGCCCGCTGGGTGCAGTCGGCATTCCGGAACCGGAAACGGCTGGTGATATTGTTTGCGCTTGTGACGGCGGTGATTTTGTTCCGCACGGCGGCATTTGCGGCACTGATCACGCTCTATGTGATCGGGAATCCCATTTATGATATCTTCCGCCGGATCCGGGAAAAGAAGACACTTCAATCATGAAGATCCTGCGGCTTGACAGTGTGGGCGGCATTTCCGGCGACATGATGCTGGGCGTGCTGATCGGCCTCGGCGCCGACCGGGGAAAACTGGAAAAGGTGTTGCAGACCATCGTCCCGGAAGAGGCATTTTCCCTTGTGTGCGAAAAGGTTTGCCTGAATGGGCTGACAGGTGTCCGGGCATCGGTAAAGATCCCCCGTGAAAGCCATTGTCACCGTGCATTGAAAGATATTGAGATCCTGCTGGACCGTTCCCGACTGCCGGAAGCGGCAAAAGTTGATTCTCTGGCGGTATTCCGGCTTCTGGCAGAGGCGGAAGGTGCTGTCCACGGCATGGCGCCGGAAGAGGTGATGTTCCACGAAGTAGGTGCGCTGGATTCCATTGTGGACATTGCCGGGTGCTGTATGGCCTGGCATGAATTGGGTCTGGAGAAACTGGCTCTTTCCGGTTTGCCCACCGGGAGCGGTGTAGTGCGTACCGCTCACGGGTTGATGCCTGTTCCCGCACCGGCGACGGCGGAAATTTTTACCCGGCACGGCTTGATGACACTGCCGGATGATGAACCTTTTGAACTGGTAACACCCACGGGGGCGGCACTGGCGGCATTCTGGCCCAAAGTGGAAAATCCTTTCGGCAAAGTGTGCGGAACGGTGAACGCTTTCGGACAGCGTGAACTGCTTTCCCGCCCGAACCTGCTGCGGGGGATGATCTATGAAACAGAAAACGGCGCGGATCAGGACCGGGTGCTTCTTCTGGAATGCAATCTGGATGATATGACAGGCGAACTGGTGGCGCACGCCGCCGGGAAGCTGATGCAGTCCGGCGCATTGGATGTGTGGACAACGCCTGTATTTATGAAAAAACAGCGGCCGGGCGTGATCCTTTCCTGCCTGTGCCGGGAAGAGGACCGTGGGGCGATGCTGGAAATGATTTTCCGTGAAACCGCAACATTCGGCGTGCGGGAGCAATGGATCGCCCGCAGTATTCTCCGGCGGGAATTTTCCACCGTGGAAACTCCTTACGGACCGATCCGGATCAAAGAGGGATTTCTGGGGCAGGATAAGGTCACCAGCACCCCCGAGTGGGAGGATTGCCGCCTTGCCGCAGAAAAAGCAGGCGTTTCGGCGAAAGAAGTCTATCGGGCCGCTCAAAAGTGAAAACCTTTTTGAAATACGCCTGCCGGTTTGCTGCGGACATTCTTTTTTTTCTGACGGGACTCTGGTGTTTCTGCGCCCTGATTTTTTGTGCCGGGGAAAACCGTTGTACTGCCTGGGGGATGGGGTTGATTTTTGCCGGGACTGCACTGGGGGGCAGGAGTCTTTTGCGGGCGTGTTCCGGAAATGTTTTTTTTCAACTGGCGATCCAGCTTCCGGTCATGATCTGGTTTTACGGTTTGGAGCCGGATCCTGCAACCTGTTATCAAACGCCGTGGGCAAAACAGGCGGAAGTAGCGATAGAGGAGCCTTTTATTACGGTAAAAAATCTGCGTGACTTCCATTACAGGACGGAGCGGGATTTTGACATCCGTTACCGGCAGGAAACGTATGATTTGCAAGAGGCGCAGGAGTTGCATCTGGCGGTGTCCCATTGGGACGGGTTGGAAAAAATCGCCCACACCATGCTTTCCTTTTCTTTCCGTGACGGAAAAAAAGTGGTTCTTTCGGTGGAAACCCGTGTGCCGGAAGGGAAAAAGCAAAACTCTTTTGCGGGGCTGTTCAAACAGTTCGGTCTGGGGATGGTTTGGGGGACGGAAAGCGATTTATTGCAGTTGAGGACAAAATTCCGGCGGGAAACATTGTATTTCTACCCCACGGCGGCAACCCCGGAGGAAACTGCAAAACTGTTTCTGGCATTGATGCGTGAAACAGAGAAAAATACGGAAACTCCGAAGTTTTATAACACATTGATCCGGAATTGTACAACGGTACTGGCAAAACCCGTTCTGCCTATTTTACTGGATGGGAAAATCGACTACCGGTTGTGGCTCAACGGGTTGATCGACGAATTACTGCTGGATACCGGCTGGCTCCGGCTGACGGGCCGGGATTTGGAGGTTCAGAAAAACCGTTACCGCATCCCGGAATTTCTGCCGGGCGGAGATGCGGAATATTCAGAAAATATCCACAAACTTGTCCAATAAGCCGGAGTTATTGCCGTGCTTCAGACAACGCCTCGCCCAGTTTCTCCAAATGGGGAATGATCCATGTGGCGCAGGGGACCGGCAGCGGATCCGGAACAGCAGGGGCGATCATGGCGCTGTAAGTGCCGGAATTGACTGCCAGTTGAATATCGGTATAAGCCCGGTCGCCGCACATAACGACTTCTTCCGGCTGCAAATGGTGGGCGCAGAGAATGGTTTCCATCATAGCGGCATTGGGTTTCCCGAGGACGATAGGTTTTCTGCCGGAAACAGCGGTAAGACAGGCGGTGATGGAGCCGCAGTCAACAAGAGTGGTTTCCAGTTGTGTGGGGCATTCCAGATCGCAATGGGTGGCGATCCACGGTTTATCGTGTTTGATCCACCATGCGGCTTTGCAGAGGCGTTCATAGAGGAGAGCGGTATCGAAAGCGGTGACAACGGCATCAGGCTCTTCATCTATGGGGGTATCAATGAAACCGAAGGATTGCATTTCGGCGCGGAAAGAGTCAGTTCCGAGCATAAAGAGGCGTTTGGCATTGGGGAGGAAACGCTTCAAATAGTCCACGGTGTTTCCGGTGGAGGAAAGCATTGCTTCTCTGGGGACGCTGATACCGAAGTCGAGCAGATGTTGAAGATAAACATCGGTACTGCGGGAGGAATTATTGGTCAGGAAAGTGAATCCGATCCCGAGATTTTTCAAGCGGTCCAGAAAGGGGATGGTGGTGGGGAAGAGTTGATTTCCGTGATAAATGGTTCCATCCATATCCATGACCACATGGCGGATTTTCCGCAAAACGTCTTTATAAGGGAGAAAAAGAGCATCCATAAGCGCACCTGTAATGTGAAAAATGTTTCATGAAAGATAGCATTCCCGGCGGAAAAGTCAACACTTGAAATGCGGGATTGGGTATAAAAAAAGCCTCAAAAAGGCATAAAAAGCAAAAAAAATCTAAAAAAAAGTGATAAAGAGCTTGAAAAACGGGAAAACGGGGTTATATTAAGAAACATGATTACGGGGCAGTAGCTCAGTTGGCTAGAGCATCACACTGGCAGTGTGAGGGTCGAGAGTTCGAGTCTCTTCTGCTCCACCATGACATTTCCGGCAACTCAGACGAGTTGCCTTTTTTATTGCCTTTTTTCGGGGTGATTTTCACCTCAAAACTCATTTCTTATCGTCCATCCGACCCGCTTGAGATGAATCGAAACCTCTAAAATCGCCGTTTTCTATAACTTTTACAGATTGCGGGGGGGGAACTTGACCCCCTCCGATTTCGAGCTCAACATCCAACGGGAGTTTGCAAAAACCGATACTACCCATTTTTTCAATAGGTGCGAAACGGCGACCTCTCCCGAGGGAAAATTTTTAGAAAATTAAACTATTAACTAATCATAAAACTTGATTTTTTCAAAATAAATGCTATTTTAAGATGTGTTAAGCAGGAAAGGAATATGGTATGCCGAAGAAAACTGTTGATCTGCTGCCCCGGCTGGAACGGATTTTATCCTGTCTTGGGGAAAATATCCGTCTGGCACGTCTCCGTCGCAATGTCACGGCCAAACTCGAAGCGGAACGCGCCGGGGTCAGTATTGCCACGCTGGCGAAAATCGAAGCCGGTTCCCCTTCGGTCGCCATCGGCAACTATATGCAGGTGCTGATGACGCTGGGATTGGATGGGGACATGGCGAAAGTCGCGCTGGACGATGAGCTGGGCAGGAAAATACAGGATGCCGGACTGACCGTCCGTCGGCGTGCATCCAAACGGAGTTCGAAATGAGCAACCGGAACCGGATATACGTTTACTTCGACAACGATTCGGAAAGCCCGGAACATCTCGGCGTGATCTCGGTCCAGTCGACTCGCGGCAAGGAATTTTGTTCTTTCGAGTTCGACAAAGAATGGCTGCGAAAACATCCGGATCAGATACTCGATCCCGACTTGCAGCTTTACGCGGGACCGCAGTTCACTGCAAAAAGCAACTTCGGGATATTCATGGATTCCGCGCCCGACCGCTGGGGACGCAAATTGATCCTGAGGCGCGAGGCTCTGCGGGCGAGAAAGGCCGGGGAGCAGCCAGGAGTTCTGCAGGAGTCCGATTTTTTGCTCGGAGTCTATGATGAGACCAGGATGGGCGCTCTGCGGTTCAAAACCGAGGAGGACGGCTGTTTTCTGAACAATGACGGCAATCTGGCGGCGCCGCCGTGGGCGAGGCTTCGGGAATTGGAGGACGCCTGCCGCAGACTTGACGATGACCGGGATCCGGGCGAACATGAAAAATGGCTGAACATGCTGATCGCACCGGGTTCGTCGCTGGGGGGCGCGCGACCGAAAGCGACCATCGCCGCCCCGGATGGAACTTTGTGGATCGCAAAGTTCCCAAGCCACGACGACCAGTCCAATGTTTCCGCATGGGAATATGCTGTTATGCAAATGGCGCGCGAATGCGGGATGAATGTTCCCGAATGCAAACTGGAAAAGTTTTCCAAATACGGCTCGACGTTCTTGGTCAAACGCTTTGACCGTCAGGGGAAAAAGCGCATCCATTTTTCCTCAGCCATGACGCTGTTGGGTAAAACCGACGGAGCGGATTTTCAGGACGGCAGCAGTTATCTCGAACTGGCGGAATTCATCATGCGCTACGGAGCAGAACCGGAACGAGACCTGCGCGAACTTTGGCGCAGGATCGTTTTCTCCATCGCCGTTTCCAATACCGACGACCACCTGCGCAATCACGGCTTCCTGCTGTCGAATGCCGGATGGAGACTGTCGCCCGCTTACGACATCAACCCGAATCCCCAGGGATATGGGCTGTCGCTGAACATTTCCGAATCCGGTAATGCCCTCGATTTTTCTCTGGCGCTGCAAGTTGCTCCGGACTTCCGGCTTTCCGCCCGTGAGGCTGATAACATCCTGAAAAAGACAATCGGGACAGTGTCGCGGTGGAAAACGTATGCAAATGCCGTCGGCATCCCCCGTTCCGAACAGGAAACGATGCTGACAGCATTTCATTACTGATGTATAGAAGGATTACATACGATTCATGAAACCGATGATTTGGACTTGATTATCTCAAAACATGTGCTATTATCATGGTCGAGATGTGAAATTAAACGAAACTTTTTGATTGAAAGGAAAGACGATTATGCCGAACCGCCCCGATTTGTCCAATTATTTAGCTCACTTTACGAAGAATGGAAAAGACGGTACAAATACTGCCTTCGATAATTTGGTCAGTATACTCGAAGAGAAAAAGATTTTTGCTTCATTAATGCCATGGACAAACAGCTTTGCTGTCTGCTTCA
This sequence comes from Lentisphaeria bacterium, assembly GCA_017457105.1. Taxonomy (GTDB): domain Bacteria; phylum Verrucomicrobiota; class Lentisphaeria; order Victivallales; family Victivallaceae; genus UBA1776. The sequence goes on from JAFTIA010000015.1 coordinate 16,028, forward strand.
CAGAATGTCCGTGGACCAGTTTAATTGATCATGCTCGTCGCTACTCTCCATATGGCGTCGGCTTTGACAAAGGGCGCGTTTTTGCTGCTGGTGGTGCCCCGGCATATTATGTAAGGTGTGATTACTGGGAAACACAAGGTTGGAAAGGAGACAATAAGAAAGACGCTTTTGCCACTCCATTTTGGCCTGTGTATACGCCTCCAGCGTTGAAGGAAAAATTTTATCCCAAAGACCAAGTTGTTGATTTCTCTCATGAAAGAGAATGGCGGGTGCCGCACGATTTTTATTTTGAATATGACCAAATTGCATTTGTCGTCGTAAATACGTATAAAGATATGGCTGTTTTCCCAAGGGAGTTGAAAGATTCTATTGGTAGAGAAAAATTTATAATAATGGATAACTATAAGAAAATCGAAGAACTTTGGCCTATTCATTTATTATAATTTCGTTTCAGAAGCAAGATATAACCTCCGCACCGGTCGTTGTGACCGATACGGAGGGCGTTAGCACACCTACTCCCTGAGAAACAACTTCCGTTGCTCTTCCCTGCTTTCCGGAATCCCCCTGCGGAGTTTATCCAATGTCAATGTTTCCGGATGGCGGTTTTCCCATATCAATTTGACAATGTCCGGAGCAAAATTTGCCAGTTTCAGTGTTCGGGCAAGGTAAAAGCGATCCATTTTCAACTTATTGGCAATCTCCCGCATCGTAGAGGCTTTGCCGGAAGTCAACTGTGCCATTCCCTGATGAGCTTGCAATATTGTCAAAAGTTATGAATAATTTGTGTAATACGCTTGATTTGCACAAAAAGTATTGTATACTATAGTTTAGTATATTGTTTTTTCCTGTTGTTGTGGTACGGAGAGAACTTCTTATTCTGCAACAGTTTTAGTGAGAAATAGTATCATATTCGCCGGATTTCGCAGCAGAATGTTGTTGAGTCGGCGGGCGCGTTAATTTTCAGGGGATTCCGGTCATGAGAACAATAACTGCAACGACAGCATTTAAAATGCCGCTTTACGGCATTTGTCTTCTGCTGTCCGTATTCCCGGAACGCCTGACAGAAGCAAGCATCCTCCTTCGCCAAGGCTTCGGAGGACAAGAGCAAGCAAGCATCCTCCTTCGCCAAGGCTTCGGAGGACAAGAGCAAGCAAGCATCCGGCTTCGGTCGCTTTGCGACTCTACGCCGCGACAAGAGCAAGCATCCGGCTTCGGTCGCTTTGCGACTCTACGCCGCGACAAGAGCAAGCAAGCATCCGGCTTCGGTCGCTTTGCGACTCTACGCCGCGACAAGAGCAAGCAAGCATTTATTAAATAATAAATGCTTGCTTCTGTCCGGCCGAAGTCTTTCCTGTCATAAAATCCACTCTTTTCCTGATTTTCAGTGCGCAGACTTTTTGTGCCTTGAAAAGCTGTATCAAACCAATTTTACCGCGGCGAAGTTCAGCTTGAAATTTTTTGAAAACATGGAATTGCCCTATCCGGATAATGCAAAAATGCTTTGTTTGCATGAAGATTATGGGATGGCTGTGAAAACAATGAAAATTTTTAAAAAAAACAGAGACCCTTTGTAAGAACAGTTATCAACCGGAAATAGAAATAAAAAAGAGATATACAGCTATTGAGTTAATATAGGAGAATTTATAAAATGTTTACCAGTTCTTCCCCCAAAGATGAAAATCTGTATGTTCTCAACGGAACGGAAACAATTGAAAATCTTGCCATCTCCACCGCTGATGATGTGAATTACTTTAAGTTTGAGATTCTGGAAGATGGTTCGGCAGATGATTATATCGCCATCACCTCTGAAGCAGAACGATGGGATCTTGATCTGGAAATTCTTGATGCCGACGGCAATGTGGTTGTTTATTCCCGTATGGCGGAAAATACCGGCAGGGTCAGCTTGAACGGTTTGAAAGCCGGAGAATACTTTATCAAAGTTACCGGGGACAACGATACGGTCAAAACCTGCACGCTTGATTATCATTTCACCAACTCTGCTTTGATCGCTTCTGATGTTTATGAAGGCATGGAAGATCGCAATGGTGCAGTCGATATCCGGCAGAGCCAAAAGATTTCCGGTTTGAGCATTGCTTCAAGCAGTAAGGAAAACGAAACCCGTGCGGATACGTTCAAGATCACCATGGAATATGACGGCTGGAAATCCAGCAGGATCATCCTGACGGATTACCGTTCAGATTGGGAAGGTCTGAACTATGTTCTTTCCACCGATGCCGCCGGGACCGATGTGATTGCAAGCGGTATCGGCTCGGAAATTTCGCTGGCGGGCTTGAAAGCCGGGGATTATTATTTGACGGTCGATACGCCTGTGGAAAATCAGTACAGTGAATACTCGGTCATTGCCCGGGATATTCCGGACAGTTCCTCCGAACCTGAAAATACCTGGAGCATTTTTGTCTATCTTGCCGGGGACAACAATCTGGAAGGCGCATATCTTACAGACCTTCTTGGCATGCAGAAAGCCATTCTGCCGGAAAATGTGGAAGTTTATGTCCTGATGGACGGCAGCGCAAACTGCTCCACAGCGGAGCGTGACTGGAGCGATACAAGAGTCGGCAGGATCCGCCACAGCAACGGCAGTGCAGTGGCTGTTGAATGGATGTATTTTGAAGGGATCGATACCGATACTTATGTGAGTACTTCCACCCTTGACCGGATGCAGGAATGGGATACCGGCAGTATTTCCACGCTGGAAGCCTTCCTTGACTGGGGTATGCAGACCGGAAGTGCTGACAATTACGCATTGATCATGAAGGGGCACGGGACTTCTCTCGGCTGGAACTCTGCAGACGAAACCAGCAATTCCATGATGAGCATTACGGAAATTGCTGACTTGCTCAAGCAGGATAAATATGACGATCTATCGGTTGTTGCATTCGACCAGTGTCTGATGGGCAGTGATGTTGTTATTTCCGGAATGGAAAATGCGGTCGAATATGTGGTTGCATCCGAAGCGGTCAGTTATGCGCCCAGCCAGCTGATGATGTACGAAGACCTTTTCAACAATCTTGAAACGGACATGACGGCGCGGGAACTGGCGGAAAAGATGGTCGCCAGCAGCAACCGTTCCGGCAGTTTTGATTTGACATGGGCGGCGTTTGACACCAGTGATACATATCTCTCCACGGCGTTGAATAAATTTGCCTCTCATGCTGCTGATTTCACCTATGCGGACTGGACGGCGCTCTGTACTGCCTTTGGAACAGCGGTCAATTACGGCGATGAAGTTTGTGCCTTCTCGGATTTGATTTCTGTGCTTGAAGAAACTTTGAAATTCACCGTTTCAACGGTACTTGAAGATGCCCTGACGGGACTGATCAGCGATGTCAGGAATTATGTCATCAAAGCGGCGCAAGTCACTCCGACTGCTTACGGGAATGGGTTGTCGGTGTTCAATCCGGTACTTTCCAGCGCCCGGATGAATCAATATTACTATGCCGGCGGCGGTAAATTGGATTATTACACCAGCGGCATCGGGCAGATGGCGTGGGGGGATTTCCTCTATACGGTGGGGAAACTTGCCGGTGATATTGCCGGTGATGAATGGGGCAAAGACCCGGGTGACGCATTGGAAGCAAGCGATATTGATGATTCCTATGTTGCACAGGCGGTCGTTCCTGTACCGTCCATCAATATTGAGGCTGATACGGAAACCGTGACGAACAAGTTGGCTGTAACAGCCACCATTCCGGAATATGCCGAAAGTTATTATTCTTCCGATTTGATTACCTGGACGAAATTTGAAGGGACACTTTATCTGGAACAGAATGGCTTGTATTATTTCAAAGCGGTCGGTGAAACGGGGGTGGAAAGTAATTATGTTTCTCTGAATGTTGAAAATATTGACAACATTGCGCCCTCGCTGCAGATTTCCGGCAATCCTGCCGAATGGAGCAAGAGTGCAGTTTTGACTGCCGTGACTGATGATGAAACTGCGACAATTGAATTTTATGACGGGACCCAATGGATCGCAGGAAACGAATTTACCGTTACTGCAAACGGTACTTACAAGTTCCGTGTGACCGATGCGGCGGGCAATGTTACTGAACAATCCGTTATCGTTGACAAGCTTATTCCTGTATTGATGAGCCGGATCTATGTCAGCAGCGGCACGACGAGGGATCTGGGCGACTGGGTCCTGTTCTCCGGCAACACCGGTGGTTCCGGCGGTGCGATCGAAAACTACGGTGAAGTTATTTTAGGCATGAATGCCGAATTTACCGGCAACAGTGCCAGTAGTTTCGGCGGTGCAATTTATAACGAGTCTCAAGGTACAGTAACCCTTGGCGACGGGGCAATCTTTACCGGCAACACTGCCAATGATAGTTCCGGCGGTGCAATTTATAACGAGTCTCAAGGTACAGTAACCCTTGGCGACGGGGCAATCTTTACCGGCAACAGTATCGGTGGTTCCGGCGGTGCGATTTGCAACTCCGGAGAAATTATATTGGGTATGAATTCCGAATTTACCGGCAACACGGCCAATAATGGTTCCGGCGGTGCAATTTATAACAACTACCCAGGGTATTATGTTGCTTCTATTACTTTTGGCGACGGGGCAAATTTTACCGGCAACAGTGCTGGACGGCACGGCGGTGCAATATATAATTACGACGGTACTATAACACTCCAAAACAATGCCAAATTTTCTGATAACAGTGCTGACGATTTTGGCGGTGCGATTTATAATGCGGCCCCTGGCAACATTTCAATTAAAGACAATGCCGTGTTTTCCGGCAACACTGCCAGTAGTACCGGCGGTGCGATTTATAATACTGGAAACATTACGATTGAAGAAAATGCAACATTTTCAGACAATGTGACGACCGGATCAAACTGCTATGGTGGGGCAATCGATAATTCCGGCGGCACTGTAACAATCAAAAGCAATGCTGAATTTTCCGGCAACAGTGCCACATACGGCGGTGCAATTTATAATGTGACTCAAGGTACAGTAACCCTTGGCGACGATGCAACATTTACCAGCAACAGTGCCAGTGGTTCTGGTGGTGCAATCTATAACGACAGCGACGCAAAAATTATATTGGGAATGAATGCCGAATTTTCCGGCAACAGTGCCTATAACGGCGGTGCGATTTACGGCGGTCTTACTTTTGGCGACGGTGCGATTTTTACCGGCAACAGTGCTGGCAATTGCGGCGGTGCGATTTATAATATCGGCGGTCGTCCTCTTGGCGACGGTGCGATTTTTACCGGCAACAGCGCTAAATGGGGTGGTGCGATTTATAATTTCAGCACTTTTACTCTTGGCGACGGTGCGATTTTTACCGGCAACAGTGCTGAACTGGGCGGTGCGATTTATAACGATTTCGGTGTTGTAACCCTTGGTGACGGTGCGATTTTTACTGGCAACAGTGCTGACGATTACGGCGGTGCAATTTATAATGGTTCCAACGCTACAGTAACCCTTGGCGATGCAGTGTTCGCCACCGCCAGCGATACGGTTTACAATGCCGGCACTATCATTGTCAATGGGAATGTTTCTTTTGCTGGCACAGTGACCTTGTCCGATGAGTCCTCACTGCAAAACAATGGCAATATCGATCTCAACATTGCCAATCGTACGGCGGATGATGAAGCATTGATCAGCGATTGGAGCCGTATTTCCGGGGAAGGCTCGTTCAGTGTCACCGTTTCTGCCGATCAGGCATTCGGGACTTACCAGCTTGCCAATGGGGCTTCCGGTTTTGCCGGTTCGATTACTGTTGGTGACGGGACGGTTGATTACGGCAGCGTTTCCGTGGACGGCGAAGTGCTTACATTCAACAATGTTGATTATTTGCTCACTCTTGATTCCGGCAGTTTATATTTGAAAGTCGGCGACTTTACGCCGCCCACGCTTGAAATTTCCGGGAATGTTGACAGCTGGACCAATCAGGATATTACCTTGTCCGCCACCGTCAGCGATGGTGTGGTGGAATACTTCAGCGGCACCGAGTGGGTCGCCGGTGATCAACTGACCGTTACCGAAAACGGCGAATACCAGTTCCGGGCGACTGACCTCGTGGGCAATGTTACCACTCAAACCGTCATTGTTGATAAGATCGACAAGGTGGCTCCGACATTGGAAATCACTTCCAGCAATGTCAATCCGACCAATCAGGATATCACCCTGTCCGCCGCCGTCAGTGACGGTGTGGTTGAATACTTCAATGGCGAAAACTGGGTCGCCGGTGATACGATGACCGTTGCCGAAAACGGGACTTACCAGTTCCGAGTGACCGATGCGGCGGGCAATGTCACCGAAAAGGATTTTGTGGTTGAAAACATCGACAAGTTCGCTCCGACACTTGAAATCACTGCCAACATCACTGCCGCAACCAATCAGGATATTACCTTGATCGCCACCGTCAGCGATGGCGTGGTTGAATACTTCAACGGCACCGAGTGGGTTGCGGGAGATAAGCTGACTGTTTCGGCAAATGGCACTTATCAGTTCCGTGTGACCGATGCGGCGGGCAATGTCACCACAAAGGATTTTGTTGTCGGCAATATCGACAAGGTCGCCCCGACTTTGGAAATTACTTCCAGCAATGTCAATCCGACCAACAAAGATGTGGTATTGACCGCTGCCGTCAGTGACGGAACTGTGGAATATTTCAACGGCGAAAACTGGGTCGCGGGAGATAAGCTGACTGTTTCGGCGAACGGTATTTACCAGTTCCGAGTGACCGATGCGGCAGGGAATGTCACCGAAAAGGATTTTGTTGTCGGCAACATCGACAAGGTGGCTCCGACATTGGAAATCAGCGGCAATGCTGATAACTGGACCAATCAGGATATTACCTTGTCCGCCACCGTCAGCGATGGCGTGGTGGAATACTTCAACGGCACCGAGTGGGTCGCCGGTGATACGCTGACCGTTACCGAAAACGGCGAATACCGGTTCCGGGCGACTGACCTCGTGGGCAATGTTACCACTCAAACCGTTATCGTGGACAAGATCGACAAGGTCGCCGCTCCCATTCCAACCGGATTTACCGGGACCGTTGCCGGATATGACGCAAAACTGGATTGGGACGATGCATCGGATATCGGCGTTTCCGGTGTCAAAGGTTATTATATCCGTTACGGCACATCTGAAACCTTGACCGGGGAAGGTGAATTTATTACTGCAAGTGAGTTTGATTTGACCGGTTTGGCGGTCGGAACTTACTATTATCAGGTAAAAACAATGGATAATGCAGGGAATATTTCTGAATGGTCCGCTGCTCAATCTTTTGAAATCATTCCAGGTGAAGTACAGAATTTGCAAGGCGACTGCAACGGGTTGAGCTGGGATGCAATCCCCGGCGTAAAGGGATATATCGTGGAATACTCCACGGACAACTTTGCACATGTTATTTCTTTTGAAACAACCAGTAACAAAGTTGACTCTTTTGCTCTGCCTGCCGGGACTTATCAATGGCGGGTCAGGGTCATTGGCAGCAATGCGGTCAGCAATGGGGAAAATATTATCTCACAGCAGATCGTTATTGGTCCCCAGGAAATTGTTTCAAACGCAAACAGCATGAAAGATGTGTTTTTTGCCAATGCTTCCGGTATTTGGGATCAGAACTATGTGGCACAGCATTTGGGGATTCTCAACAGTTGGAATGGCACTCGTGAAACGGCTGCACTCATCGGGAAAAACAATCTTGCTGATATCTTTGAAGGTTCAGAAGATGCCAACATCCTGGTGATGACCGATGATGCCAATGGCGATACCTTGTTTGTGGATGATATTTACACGGCACTGCCGGGAACGGTTGCTGAACAGCAGGCCCGTATCGCTCAAATCGATGAGATCCGTGCCGGAATGGGTGATGATATCGTCGATATGACCAGCCAGCGGTTCGCTTACATCGGGGATGGTGTCAGGATCTATGGCGGGCTCGGCAACGATACTGTCTGGGCAAATAACGGCAATAATACTCTGTTTGGCGATGCCGGAAATGACCGTTTGGTCGGCGGTGCCGATAACGATGTGCTCGTTGGCGGTTCCGATAACGACCGTATGCACGGCGGCGGAGGTGAGGACATCTTCTGCTTCGGTGAAAACTGGGGCAAAGATACTGTTGAGCAGCTTGTTGATGGAGAAGTCACTCTCTGGTTTGGAGCCGGTTCGGAAAGCAACTGGAACGCAGATACTCTAACCTACACCGATGGCGCAAACAGCGTGAAAGTCAGCGGCGTATCTGCGGATAACATCACATTGATATTCGGTGATGACAACTCATTGCGTTACGATGAGCTTGTAAACTCCGGATGTTTTGATGATGTCGTCAGTGAAAAAATCTTTGAGGATAAGGACAAAGGTATGCTGGCGTAAAAAAGCAGTTTCCGTATGTTTCTGCCCGGGCAACCAAAGAAATTTGGTTGCCTTTTTTACGCCCGGGCAAGCCATTGGCGATGACCGGAACGGAAATGGGCGACAACTGAAGAGAAGGCTTCCACAGTAAAACCAACTTTGTCCGGCTCATTGGCTGTGACATTGCTTTTGATCCTCTGCTTTGCCGTTGCAGTTGTATTTTTTCCGGGTTATGCTATATTGCACGGAAATGAGGCGTCAAAACATGGCATGAATCAGATGACTGTTTGATACATTTAGTTCGAGATGCCGGGCTCCTGATGAATGGCTGTCCGGGATGGGTAGAATCCAGCCATGGGGAACAGTGCACGATCTCAATCGTCAGACGGGTCAAGGGCGGCATCGTGCCGCTGCGGAATGGTCGGCTGTCGGGCTTACGCCCTCTCGAGCCTCCGGCACTGAAACGAAGTGGAGGTGCCGTTACATGCCAGCGGGTGCTACCCGCCCGCGGCAACCGGCGCAATAAAAAAATCAGCAAGCCTGCTTGCGATTTTTCCGGATTCTTACGGTTCAGCGGAGGGGCTGTGCGCTGAAGCCAGCCTCGCAAAGACCAGGTGCCGGGCAATCCGGAACGCTGTATGGAAAAAACGGTCATTGTTCCGTGCAGAGTCTTATGTTTGCAATATCCCCGGGCGTTTGCAGGTGCTGGTGTCTGGATAGGAAAGGTGATAGAATGAAACAGCATGTTATAGGTGTTGATTTTGGCAGTGACAGTGTGCGTGCCGCTGTTATTGATCTGCAGGGAAATATTCAAAGTATGGCTGTTGCCGAATATCCCCGGTGGAAAGCCGGGTTGTATTGCGACCGCAGCCACAGTCAATTCCGCCAGCATCCGCTGGATTATCTGGAATGTCTGGTGCAGGTCATCCGGGAGGTTTTGCAATCGGCAGATCCGGGATCCATTGTTGGGATCGGGGTCGATACAACAGGTTCCACGCCATGCCCTTTGGATGCCGCTGGGATGCCGCTGGCACTGCGGCCGGAGTTCAGCGAAAATCCGGATGCCATGTTTTATCTCTGGAAAGATCATACTGCTTTGCAGGAATCTTCCCGGATCAACGAAGTCATTGCCGGAGGTCCCGTCGATTACACCATGTATGAGGGCAGTGTCTATTCTCCGGAATGGTTCTGGGCAAAATTGCTTTACATGCTGCGCCATGCTCCGCAGGCGGCTGCTGCGGCGCACTCTTTTGCAGAACATTGTGATTGGCTCCCGGCTCTTCTGACCGGCGGCAGGATCAAGGCGGGCCGCTGTGCGGCAGGACACAAGGCGATGTGGCACCCGGATTGGGGCGGACTGCCGCCGCAGGAATTTCTCTCCTCCGTGGATCCTCTGCTTGATCATTGGCGTGAAAAACTTTATACGGAAACATTTACCGCAGAACAGCGGGTCGGATTTTTAAGTCCGGAATGGGCGGAAAAATTTGGTTTGTCAACCCGTGTTGCTGTTGCCGGAGGTGTTCTGGATTGTCATGCCGGGGCAGTCGGGGCGGGGATCCGGGAGGGAACGCTGGTCAAGATCGTCGGAACTTCCACTTGTGATATTGCTGTTGCCAGAGATTTGCAGCGCAATATCCGCGGTATTTGCGGTCAGGTGGCGGGTTCCGTGGTGCCGGGTATGATCGGTTTGGAAGCCGGGCAATCCGCATTCGGCGATATTTATGACTGGTTCAAACGCTTTTTGAATTACTATGGCAAAGTCAGCCTTGCGGAATTGGAAAAGGAGGCGGCTTTGCTGGAGGTTGATCCGGAGCTGGTCGCTCTGGATTGGCATAACGGACGGCGCACGCCATTTGCCAACGCACTGCTGCGGGGCGCGATCAACGGGTTGACGCTGGGCAGTACGCCGCCCATGGTGTACCGGGCATTGGTGGAAGCAACGGCATTCGGTTCAAAAAAGATCACGGACCATTATGCGGAATGCGGAATTCCTGTTGATACCATCATCGCCAGCGGTGGGATTGCGAAAAAATCGCCGCTGGTCATGCAGATTTGTGCGGATGTTCTCAATAAGCCCATTCAAATCGCTGAATCGGAACAGACTTGTGCTTTGGGGGCTGGGATTTTTGTGGCAGTTGCCGCCGGCTGTTACGCCAATGTTCCGGACGCCATGGCGCAAATGTCCTCCGGGATTTCGGCGGAATACCGTCCTGATCCCGGACGCAGTGCAGTTTATGCGGAAAAATACCGCCGTTATTGTGCGCTGGGTGCCGCCGCAGAAGGTTTAACGGCAAGCCCGGCACTGGGCGCAGAATGATATTTTTTCTGCCGGAGCTGTATTGAACAACGGTCGGGGCGCAGGTTCGATGCGACTGAAAATCAGTCTGCGGGGGGCGTTTCGTTTTACAAGGGGCATTTTCAAAAATCGTTACTTTTTTTATTTTTTTCTTGTATTCAGTGCTTTAGTGTGATATAGTAACGATGATCATATCAACTTGAATATATGCGGGCAGACGGGGTTGTGCAGCAGGACATTGCAGACCGCGCAGGCTCGCTGAACTTTATGAGGAGCCCGACCAATGAGCGTCGCAATTGCAATGACAGCATATAAGATGCCGCTTTACGGCATCCGTCTGCCGCTGTCTGCACATCCGGCATCCTCAGCAGCTTTCCCAAGCTATGAAAAATTGTCTTGCGTGAACGATAGTTCGCGCAAGCAAGCATCCTCCTTCGCCAAGGCTTCGGAGGACAAGAGCAAGCATCCGGCTTCGGTCGCTTTGCGACTCTACGCCGCGACAAGAGCAAGCAAGCA
>JAFTIA010000001.1 GCA_017457105.1 Lentisphaeria bacterium
CCGTGTACCCCCTTTTCGCCCGTGTGTTGTATGGAGGCCTGCGGCACGCAATGCGGCTCTTTAAGTTACCGCGCTCGTACCGTTTCCCGCCCCGGCGGGAAGCGGTACGGCTTAAATGCTCGGTGCCACTCGGCAGCCCCCAATATTTTGGGGGCTGTCGCTGCACCGCTGTGCAGCGATTCCCTCCCTAGGCCCCTGCGCGCTCGGCACCGAAGGGCCTCGCCCCGTGTGTTAGAGAATGCACAGGGATGTTCTGCCCGCAGTATCGGCAATGCCCTTTTCACCCGAAGAGCCTGTGGAATTCCTCAAAGCGTTCCAGACTGTCTTTGCCGAATTTTGCCATTCCTTTGCGGACACGATCCAACTCTTTTTCCTGCATATCGCCGGATTTGGAGTAAAATTTATCGGCATAACAAATCAGTTTTTCCAGGAGTGTTTCCGGCAGAAGATCCCGTTCCGGCAGGGGCAGTTTCTGTTCCATGATCTCCTGCCGGGTAATACCGCTGCCCGTATGGCGTTCACAGACCCGGGCGTATTGCTCCAGATCCAGATTGCGGGAAGCAGCATATTCCCGGATCATCTGCCCGCCGATCAGCCCGTGGCGGAGATAATGCTCCTCGCCGGTGCAGCAGATGGACGGCGCATGACAGCGGCCGACACCGAGATCGTGAAGCATCCCGGCATTGGCAACTTGTTCCGCACTTAAATCCAGTTCCGGATGGGCGACAAGGATGGTAAGCGCTTTCGCAGTCACCAGCCGGGAATGGGCGAGAAGCAAACGGCGTAAATCCGTATCTTCCGGATAGAAAAAGGTCAGTACATCCATGGCACATACCTGCCATCCCCTGCCGGAAACAAGTTCCCGGCACACTTCCGGAGCGATCTCCTGCACCGGATCAAGCACAAAACGCCGGTTTGCCGCCTCCGGATGAGGCAGGGTCAGCCGGGGGGTGTTCATGGAAGTTTTTTCCATCCATACAATATCGATATCCAGCGTGCGACTCTGGTGATAGCCGTGATCCGCAGGCCGCCCCAGACGGACTTCAATACTTTGCGTCAGCGTCAGCAAATCTTCCGGCGAACCGGTCCAGAATCCGGATATGGCAATATTGCAGAAATCCGGTGTCCCCGGCGGACAATCCACCGGCGCAGTGTGGAAAAGAGAAGAAGTCTTTTCCACCGCAAAACCGCCGTCGATCAGCAGTTTTTCCGCCTGTTGGAAAGTTGCCGGAACATCCCCCAGATTTCCGCCCAGAGAAAGAACCGTGTAAAGACAGTCAGTTGTCATCCCGGAAATTCCTGTTTCATAAATTCCGCAAGCACATCATGCCAATCCGGCATGGGGGGCAGTCCGGCAAATTTCAACGCCCGTTTTTCCAGCCGGGAATCGGCAGGACGGGGGGCAGGTCTGGGAAATTCTTTGCCGGTACAGGGGGTGATTTCAGGAGAAAGTCCCGCCAGACGGGTCAGTTCACAGGCAAAATCGTACCAGGAAGCTTCCCCTTCGCATGTCAGGTGGAAAGTCCCTGTCAGTTCCCGGTTTTCCAGCAGAAGCCGCAGATGGTTCGCCACCGCAAAAGCACTGGTGGGATTGCCGATCTGATCCTGCACCACTTTCAAATCCTTCCCTTCCGCCGCCGCTTTCCGGATGGTGTGGACAAAACTGGGCCCGCCAACACCGTACAGCCACGCAATGCGTAAAATCAAATGATCCGGGCAATGGTGCCGCACCATTTCCTCCCCGGCAAGTTTGCTGGCTCCGTACACCGTGCGGGGTGCGGGCGTATCCCATTCATGGCAGGGACGGCCCAGATCGCCGGAAAAGACATAATCGGTAGAGATCGCTGCCAGTTTCACGCCGTTCCGGTGGCAGGAAGAAGCGACCACCCCTGTCCCGAAAGCATTTAATTGATACGACAGTTCCGGTTCTGTTTCGCACCGGTCCACCTGGGTCATGGCGGCACAATGGACCACCGCATCCGGTTTGGCATCTTTGATCAGACGGTCAAACCCCGCCGGATCACAAATATCCGCTTCCGGCAAATCGGCGATCACCAGATCCCAATCCTGCCAGCACTTCTGCAAGGTGCGGCCCAACATTCCTTTGCCGCCGGTAATCAAAACTTTCATCTGTCAAACATCCTTTCCGGAGGGGCTTCCCGGCGGATCCGGTAGCCGCCCCGCAGGGCTTCAAATGTTTCCGGAGCATTCCGCAAAGCCCGGTCATCTTCAGCAATATCATAATACTGGTCCAGCACGAATTTCCGTGCCGTTTCGCCGGAAAGAGCGGTATTTTCCGTGATTTCCGGTGCATCCGGGAGCGTGGCAGGCCGCCAGTTTTCCAGTTCCGGGATGCCGAAAAATCTTGCCGTATTCCGGACACATGCCGTGGTGCCGTTGGCTTTGCCGTCGGTAGAATAACCCGCAATATGGGGCGTTCCGTAATCCACCAGATCCAGCAGTTCCCGGTCGATCTCCGGCTCATTTTCCCACACATCCAGCACCGCTCCGGCGATTTTCCGTCTGCGGAGAGCGGCTTTCAGGGCGTCCCCCTGGACCACCTCTCCACGGGAGGCATTCAGGAGAAATGCTGTGGGCTTCATGGCAGAAAATAGTTCCGCATCCGCCATGCCGCAGGTCGAATCATCCAGAGGGACATGGAAGGTCAAAAAGTCCGCTTCTTTTACGGTTTCTGCAAGTGTACTGAAGCCATCCGGACCCTCTGCCGCCGCCCGGGGCGGGTCGTTCCGCAGGACACGCATCCCCCACTTTTCCCCCAGCTCCGCCACCAGTTTTCCCACATGGCCCACGCCCACAACGCCCAGTGTTTTTCCCGCAAGCTCAAAACCGTGCCGTGCGGCAAGACTCAAAAGACTGCTTGCAATGTATTGCCGGACACTGGAGGCATTACACCCCGGCGCATTGAACCAGGTGATGCCCTTTTTTTCCACATAATCCACATCGATATGGTCAAACCCGATGGTGGCAGTGGTAATCAGTTTCACGGCGGAATTTTCCAGCAGTTCCGGCGTGCATTTTGTCCGGGTGCGGATGATCAGGGCATCGGCATTCCGGACGGCGGTGCTGTCGATTTTGGCACCGGCAAGATAGGTTATATCGCAATACTTCTCCAATGCACCCGGCAGGAAAGGGATCCGGTCATCGGCAACGATCACAGGGCGTTTCACAGTCCCATCTCCTTAACGGTTGTTTGCCGGATCGCTGACCCGTGCGACCCAGTTGCGGACAATGGGATCCAGAATAAAGGCTTCCAGATTGTCGTCGGCAGGGAAACGCCAGTCGCAGAAGGGGCAGGCGGGATAATTTTCCACATCCAGCACGGTCAATTCTTCCCGGCAGCGGGGGCAATGAAGGAGCAAACGCCCGTTGGGGTCTGTGTGATAAGGTGATTTTTTCATCAAAGATTCTCCAAAGGCCGGTTATCCGGCTGATTTTGAGCGGCGGCATGAAGATTTTGGCACGCCTTTTCCAGTTCGGCAGCCCCCGGACAATCCGGATAAATAACTTCAGACCCGCCCATGGTGTCCAAAAGGTCAAATACATTCATAACAGTCATATCCTGTCCCGGCCGTGCAGGGACATATCCCGGCTGCCGTTCCGAATCCGCCGATTCCAGCAGGATTTTGCAATCCAGCAGTTCCGAAATCATATCCCGGGCACGGGAAAGGGGAAGATGCAATGTATTGCTGATCTGGCTGATGGTGGTGACACCGTTGCCCTTCGCATAATTTTTCAGCACAAGCTGCGTGATCGCCAGAAGATATTTCCGGCGTTCCCGGCGGGTCAGCACAAGGTCGCCGATCTCAAATTTCCCCGTGGGCGCATGCTGGTGAACATACGCAAGTACCGCCCCGTACAGCGTGATCTGCCACGACCATTGCAGCCACAAAAGAAACAGCGGCAGTGCCGCAAAACTGCCATAAATTGTGTTGTAATTGGAGAGTGCCACCTGAATAATGATCAAAGATGATTGCAGAATTTGAAAGATGGTTCCTGCCACGATCCCGCCAACAGCTGCAGACATGATCTGCACATGGGTATTCGGCACGCAGAAATAGATCCCGGTAAACACCAGCCATGCAATGAAATACGGCAGAAGTTTGGTGATCACCAGAAGCGGCGAAAGCCACTGCCCCAGTGCTCCGGGAAAACTCATAATAAAATCCGTAAGAAACGTCTGCACCACCACCGTACTGCTCCCGACAATGATCAGCAGAAAAGGTGTTACCACCATCAGAGTGATGTAACTGTTGAGTTTCCCCAGAAGATTCTGGCGTTTGGGGAGCCCCCACAACTGGTTGAAGGTATCTTCAATACTTGCCGCCAGCCGGATCACTGCAAAAAAGAGCAGCAGTACACCAAAGCCGGCCACCAGTCCCCCTTTGGTGTGTTCCAGCGTGGTTTCCGCAAAGAGGTAGACTTTATCCAGCATCGCCTGATGTTCGCTCAAGCGTTCATTCAGGATCCGTTTCAGGAGTTTATCCATCGAAAACCCTTTGGCAAGTCCGAAACAGAGTGCCGCAAAAGGCACAATGGAAAAAAGCGTGTAATAGGTCAGAGCCTGCGCCTGACGGGAAATCTTGTCCCGGACATAAAATTTACCGCTTAAAATAGTGATCCGGACGATTTTTCCAAATTTGTTGAGTTCAGAATACGGTTTTACCATGGCTTGCACACTCCGGGCAAAAGGGTTCTGTTTTACAGCACAACGCCCTGTACGCCTCCGGAAGCACCGGAGCCGTACAAGGCACCAAAAATCCATTTCAGGAGCAAATTTTTTCTGCTCCCAAAGGTATTACATTCCGCATCAGCCGTTGACGCGGGCAAATTCCTTCATAAAGGAGATCAGCGCATCCACACCTTCCATAGGCATGGCGTTGTAGATGCTGGCACGGCAGCCGCCCACCAGACGGTGGCCCTTCAGATCGGTCAAACCCTGCGCCGTGGCTTCCTTGACGAACTTGGCATCCATTTCGTCGCTGGGGGTGCGGAAGACCACATTCATGCGGGAACGATCCTGCTTTGCCACCGGCGTGGAGTAGAAGTCGGTGGAATCCAGGAAGCCGTACAATTTATCCGCCTTGGCGATATTCATCTTTTCCACTTCGGCGATGCCGCCGAGTTTCTTCAGATAATCGGTCACCAGAGCCAGCATGTAAATGGTGAAGCTCGGCGGGGTGTTATACATGGAATCGTTTTCGGTGTAGGTGTTATACCGCAGGATGGTCGGCACATTGTCCGGCGTGCGTTCCAGCAGATCCTTGCGGATGATCACAATCGCAGCACCGCTGGGGCCCAGATTCTTCTGGATACCGGCGTAGATCAGACCGAAATCATTCACATTGACCACGCGGGACATGATGTCGCTGGACATATCAGCGATCAGCGGCACGCCTTCCGGAGCCTTGGGCAGCGGCAGATATTCAGAACCGGCAATGGTGTTGTTGCTGGTAATGTACATGTAAGCGGCGTTGGGGGTCAGATTCCATTCGGACTGAGCGGGGATGTGATCGTACTTGGTTTCGCGGCTGGAAGCGGCGATGTTGACCGTACCGAAAAATTTGGCTTCCTTGGCGGCCTTGTTGCTCCACACGCCGGTATCGATATAGTCCGCAGTGCCGCCGTTCAGGAGGTTCATGGGGATCATGGCAAACTGCATATTGCCGCCGCCCTGCACAAAGCAGACTTCATAATCGTCGGAAATATTCATCAGCTCACGGATGTTCGCCTGGGCACGCTCCATCACCGGAGCAAAGAACTTGCCGCGATGACTCAATTCCACGATACCGCTGCCGGAATTCTGGTAATTGCAAAATTCTTCCTGTGCGATGGCCATGACTTCTTTCGGCAGCCGTGCCGGACCTGCGCTGAAATTGTAGATTTCCATTTTTAACTCCTTGATTTTTTTGGGTAGTAAAACTCTTTTTCTTTAATCTGCGTACCCGTCCGGGTTCGCCTGCCGCCATTTCCAGGCGGATTCAATGATCGCTTCTGCGGATTCAAACCGGGGTTTCCAGCCCAGCATCTGCCGGGCACGGTCCGAACACGCCACCAACCGTGCCGGGTCACCGGGACGGCGGGGAGCGATCTCGCAGGGAATGGGGTGCCCCGTAACTTTGCGGGCCGCCTCTATGATTTCCATTACGCTCAAGCCGTTACCGGTACCCAGATTGTAATGGCCGCTTTCCGGAGCGGACATGGCAAGCTCGTGAGCCTGTGCCAAATCGAGAATGTGGATATAATCCCGGATACAGCTCCCGTCCGGCGTATCGTAGTCATTGCCGTACACCATGATCTTTTCCCGCTTGCCCTGGGCAACTTGCAGGATAATGGGGATCAGGTGGGATTCCGGGCGGTGATCTTCGCCGTATTTTCCGGTGGCCCCGGCGGCATTGAAGTAACGCAAAGCCGCATACTGCAAGCCGTGGATCTGGTGATACCACTTCAACACTTTTTCAAAACACAGTTTGGATTCCCCGTAAGGATTGATGGGGATCTGCCGGTCATGTTCCCGGATGGGGCTGCTTTCCGGCTGGCCGAAGGTGGCGGCAGTACTGGAAAAGACAAAACTGCGGACTTTCCCCTCCACGGCGGCATCTGCCAGATTGATGGCGTTGGCAAGGTTGTTCCGGAAATATTTCCCCGGGTCAGTCATAGATTCCCCCACCAGAGAAAACGCCGCAAAGTGCATGATGGCATCATATTTCCCGTCACGGACAATCCCGATCAGCCGGTCACAGTCTTCCAGATTGCCTTTCACAAACTCCGCCCGGGGATCCACGGCACTGCGGTGCCCGGTGATCAGATCGTCAAAAACAGTGACTTCGTACCCTTTATCCAGCAAATATTCTGTACAGGCACTGCCGATATATCCGGCACCGCCCGCTACAAAAACACGTTTCATTTTATCCTCCTGCACAGCAAAACTTTTATAGCGGATAATATACAACTTTTTCCGGTGTTTTTCAAGAAAAAAATCAAAGAAAGAGCAAAGGGGCGGAAAATGAGCCTTATGCCATGCTTTGCACAATGTCACACACTGCCCTGTGCTATCGAAATTCCAAAGCGCATGGCACACTCTGCACCATGTGCCAATCGTCCGACAAGTCCGACAAGTCCGACCGGTCCGACATTCTTTGCCCGCAGTATCGGCATTGCGCAATGTGCTCTGCCAGCCTTCCGGAGGCTCGAGAGCCCGTCAGGGCGACAGCCGACCACTTCGGAGCGGCACGTTTGCCGCTGCCAGCCAGAGGGAATGCGCTTTGCTTTTTTTTGAACGCCATGCACATGGCGCACGGGGGGAAACCTTACTTTTCCCCCCGTGTACCCCCTTTTCGCCCGTGTGTTGTAGAAAGGCCTGCGGCACGCAATGCGGCTTCTTTAAGTTAGAGGCGCTCGCCCCATCGCCTGCGGCGGTGGGGCGGCTTAGTGCTCGGTGCCACTCGGCAGCCCCCAATATTTTGGGGGCTGTCGCTGC
>JAFTIA010000016.1 GCA_017457105.1 Lentisphaeria bacterium
AAAAGGCTGTGTACTAAACAATGACTGATTTTTCTATATAGCAATTTATTTGCTGTGCACTTGGTCTCTGCGAGGCTGGGTTCCGCGTGCTGAACGCACGCAGAACCGCAAGGCCCCGGAAAAAATCGCAAGCTGATTGCTTGCTGATTTTTTATTGGAGCGGGGGGCCGGTGCTTGCTATTTAAGGGCTACTCGCCCTTAAAAATCCCCGCAAGGGGCGGTTGCCCCTTGACCCGTCGCTTGACGATTAAAAATCGTCTGCGCTCCATAATATCAGTCTATGTTTAGTACAGAGCTATTCAAAAAAAGGGGAAGCGGTTTATGCTTCCCCCCCAATACCGGGATGTTCCCGGATTTTTTATTCTGCGCTTGCGGAAGTATTCCGGCGCATTTCCGCCAGAGCATCCACGCTTGTTTGCACATTGCTGATCCGGCACAAACGCTGATGGGCATTTTTGAACTCAAAGGTGAGTTCGCCCGATGCCATACGCTTGATGCCGTCAAAGCCGCCCGGCGTGGCATCTTCATCCGTAATGGCCCGGCCCCGCAGGTTGGAGAGCCCGAACCCGGCAGGATCCAGCACCCATACATCCGTGTCCGGCACGTCCGGGTCCGCCATAATGGTCAGGCCCCGGCCGTTGATTTCGTTGACCACCATGGCCACATAGGCGCCGCGGCGGTCATCGGAACGCAGGATTTGAAGCTGGCTTTTGTATTCTCCGGAGAGGACCCGTGCCTGACCGGGACTGCAGAGGATCTGGGTGGGTTCGCCGCCCGCACCCATGATTTTCTGGGCGGCATCGTTGATGATGCAGCTTTCCAGCCGGTCCCCGGCGGCATCCACGGAAAGACTGCCGGTACCGGTGCCGAATTCATACAAGCCCCCGGCCGTCCCCCGAACAGAGGCACTTGCTTCCGCACGGACACCGAAAAGAGCCACCCGGTTCAGATCCCGTGCCAGTTCGGAGAGGGCAAACGCCGTCTGGCGGTTCAACTGATTGTCCGCATTGCCGAATACATTGATGGCCAGAGTGGACCCGGTGAGGATGATGTCTTTCCGGAAGATCTGGGTGCAGTTGTAATTGGCATTGCCGGTCACGCCGGTTTCATCGCCGTCGCCGGGGTTGCTGCCTTCCGCCATGGGGGTGGAAACGATGTTCAGCACATCGCCGCTGGCGGGGCTTGCGGTTTTGGAGCCGTTTGCGGCGGCCAGTTCCACCGTAAAGTTTGTGCCGCTGACCGCCACCACACGGAAGAGGGCGGAATCATTGGCCTTGACAGCCAGCGTGCCGACTTTGATTTTGGCAAGGTCGGCGGAGGAAGCGGGGCAGACCATGCCGGAAACCTGCCCTGCCACTGTGACGGAACGGCCGGTAAGCTGATCTTCCAGCCATTCATGTTTGCGGGCAGTGGCATCCGCTACGGTTTTGAAGTTGGAAATGAAACGGGGTTCATCCTTCACCACGGTGGAAAGAATGTCCGAAAGATCCCGCTTGCGATTCTGGAAACTGTAAGAGTAAAGCATAAAAATTCTCCTTGTTTGATTGATTTACCGATGGGGTTCCGGAGCGTTTTCCAGTCTCCGGATGAGTTCGGTGTTGCGGTCCGGCAGGATGTCCTGTTGACTTTGCACCGCCGGGACGGGGGCCCCGGGCTGAAGATCCACCCGGAAAAGTTTCGGGGAACGGGTTTTCAAGTCCTCCATAAAGGAATGGGTCCCTGCATCTTCCGGCGCCAGTGCCCGTTTGTCCAGCAGATAATCCAGATAATCCGGATCGGTGAAGCCGTGCTGTTCGGCAAGACTCCGCACCTGATTGCTGCGGCGGATGGCGGAAAGTTCCCCCTGGATACGGTCCCGTTCAGCGGTCAGCTGTTCTTTTTCGGCTGCCAGCAGATCCCGTTCCTGCCGCAGAGCGGCGAAGGCATCTTCCGGAGGGGCGGTCCCGGCGGCGGCCGGGGGCGAGTTCTCCTCTGTCATATTTTACTCCTTTCCTGGTAAATGATTTCCGGTGCAGAATTGTCTCCGTATCCCGGATGCGGCCCGGTGCGGCAGGCAAATGCACGCTACATCAATAAAAAAATGTCAACCATTACGCTGAAACCTGTTGGAGCAACCTTGTATTTTTCCCGGAAGAACGGTATATTACTTTCCGGAAGTGTAAAATAAAATGTAAGGAATTGTTTTTATGCCTATTACTGAATTGCTGGAACGCAACGCTTCGCTTTATGGCGATGAGGTCGCATTGGTGGAGATCAATCCGCAGGAATTGGAGAAAAGTCATACCACCTGGCGGGAATATGCCCTGATCGAACCCAGCCGGATCGACAGTTTCCGCTCCGAGATCACCTGGAAGGAATTTGATCAGAAAGCCAACCGTATGGCCAATCTGCTCCTTTCCCGGGGGGTGACCAAAGGGACGAAAGTGGCGATCCTGCTTATGAACAGTCTGGAATGGCTGCCCATTTATTTCGGCATCCTCAAGGCCGGAGCCATGGCGGTTCCGCTGAATTTCCGTTATACGCCGGAGGAGATCCGTTACTGCGTGGATCTTGCAGATGTGGAAGTCCTGCTTTTCGGGCCGGAATTCACCGGCCGGATGGAGGCCATCTGCAACCGTATCCCCCGGGTGAAAATGTTGCTGTATGTCGGGGAGGACTGCCCCTCTTTTGCCGAATCCTACAATGGATTGGTCCCCAGAATGTCTGCGGACACCCCCGGCATCCAAATGAGTGACGATGACGAAGCGGCGATCTATTTTTCCAGCGGGACGACCGGGTTCCCCAAAGCCATTGTCCATGCACACCGCAGTTTGATTCATTCCTGCAAAGTGGAGCAGAATCATCACGGGCAGAACAGGGAAGATACTTTTTTGTGTATTCCGCCCCTGTATCACACCGGGGCAAAGATGCACTGGTTCGGCAGTCTGCTTGCCGGGAGCAAGGCGGTCCTTCTGCGGGGCGTCAAGCCGGAATGGATCCTGCGGGCGGTTTCCCAGGAACACTGTACCATTGTCTGGCTTCTCGTTCCGTGGGCGCAGGATATTCTGGATGCCATTGACCGGAAGGAGATCGATCTGGCAGATTACCGGCTGGAACAGTGGCGCCTGATGCACATCGGTGCCCAGCCTGTGCCGCCCAGTCTGATCCGCCGCTGGAAAGAGATGTTCCCCCATCATCAGTACGATACCAATTACGGTTTGAGTGAATCCATCGGTCCCGGTGCCGTGCATTTGGGCATCGAAAATATCGATCATGTGGGTGCTATCGGCATTGCCGGGTATCAGTGGGAGACCCGGATCGTGGATGCCGACCGGAACCCGGTCCCCCGGGGCGAAGTGGGGGAACTTGCCGTAAAGGGGGACGGTGTGATGCTCCGGTATTACAAAGACGAAAAAGCCACCCGTGAAGTGCTTGCAGACGGCTGGCTCTTTACCGGGGATATGGCCAAAGAATCCGAGGATGGCTTCATTTATCTTGTGGACCGCAAAAAGGATGTGATCATTACCGGCGGTGAAAATCTGTATCCTGTGCAGATCGAGGATTTTCTGCGCCGCCATAACGCCATTAAGGATGCGGCTGTGATCGGGCTTCCCGACTCCCGTCTGGGTGAGATCGCCGCGGCCATTATTGAAGTCAAGCCGGATCAGACGCTGACGGAGGAGGATGTCAATCTTTTCTGTCAGGATCTGCCCCGTTATCAGCGGCCCCGGAAGATCTTTTTTGCTCCGGTGCCCCGGAATCCCACCGGCAAGATCGAAAAGCCCCGTCTGCGGAAACTGTACGGCGGCGACCGGCTGGTGGCGAAGCAGAACGGATTGGATTGATATCGGGAAAGCATTTCATACAGTCAAATCCCACCCGCCGGAAGGAGGTCATGAGAAATGAAAAAAATGTTTGTGCTGGACACCAATGTACTGCTTCATTCCGCACAGTCACTGCTGTCGTTCCATGACAATGATGTGGTGATCCCCATGGCGGTGGTGGAGGAGCTGGATAAATTCAAGCGCAATCAGGATGAACTGGGGCGCAATGCCCGCATGACCATCCGCCGTCTGGACCGTTTGCGGCAGGCGGGGAATTTGCGTGAAGGGGTGTCTTTGAGCCGGATCATGCCCACGGTCACCGGCAATCTTCTGGTGCGTTCCGCATCGGCGGGCGCAGAGGCGGTGGATCAGAAGATCCGGCAGGTCTTTGAAACGGATCTTTCGGAACATTCCCCGGATAACCGGATCCTGCGGACGGCCGCCAACCTTGCGGCGGAAGGAAACCGGGTCATTTTTATCAGTAAAGACATCAATCTCCGGCTGAAAGCGGATGCTCTGGGGCTGGAAGTGATGGATTTTGAGTTTGAAAAGACCGATCCGGAAACACTGTACCGGGGTTTCCGGGAAATGACCGTAACTCCGGCGCAGCTTGACAGGCTGTACCGGGAAAAAGCCCTGCCTCTGCCGGAGGGTGCGGAAATGTTTGTGCAGGAATTTGCTTTTCTCCAGACAGAGGACGGGAAAAAGTCTGCCATTGCCCGCTGCAAGGGGGATAAGTTGCTTCACTTGCTGGAGAATCTGCCGGACGGCATCCGCGGCATCCGGGCCCGGAACCGGGAACAGCGGATGGCATTGGATCTTCTGACGGATCCGTCTGTTCCGCTTGTGACCCTGATCGGCGGTGCCGGAACCGGGAAAACACTGCTGGCACTTGCCGCCGCACTCCATTGTACGGTGGATAAAAATATGTACGACAAGATCCTTGTTACCCGCCCCATCATCCCGCTGGGCAATGACATCGGTTTTCTTCCGGGGGACAAGGATTCCAAATTGTCCAACTGGATGCAGCCGGTGTTCGACAATCTGCAGCTTCTGATCCCGGAGCCGGAAGGGAAAAAGACCCGGCGTGTTACGCCGGAAATGCTGTTGCAGGCAGGCAGGATCGAACTGGAAGCCATTACATACATCCGGGGGCGGAGCATTCCCCGGCAGTATATTATTATTGATGAAGCGCAGAATCTGACGCCTCACGAAGTCAAAACCGTGATCAGCCGCGCCGGGGACGGCACCAAGATCATTCTGACCGGCGATCCGGGACAGATCGACAATCCTTATCTGGACGGTTCCAGCAACGGGTTGAGTTATGTTGCGGAACGGTTGAAGGGCAACGGACTTCACGGGCATATCATTTTGAGGAAGAGCGAGCGCAGTGAACTGGCCGCATTGGCGGCAAAGTCGTTATAATTCAGGAGAGGACTGGAAAGATGAAGTGCGGAGAGATCCTTGAAAACCATTTGTTGAAGACCGATTATTACCGGATCCGTTTTTATGCGCCGGAAATTGCTGCAAAAGCATTGCCGGGGCAGTTTGTGCATGTGCGGATCGACGAAAATTCCATTCATATCCTGCGCCGTCCATTCAGCATCCACGATACGGCACCGGACGGTTCTGTAACGCTGGTTTATAAAGTCGTGGGAGCCGGTACCCGGGAACTGGCGGCAAAAAAGTCCGGCGATATTTGTGATCTTCTGGGGCCTCTGGGGACCAGTTACACGCCTGCGCCTGCGGGGACGATCCCGGTGATGGTGGCGGGGGGCTACGGTTCTGCCGCCATGTATATGCTGACCCGTACCATGCCGAATCCGGCAGTGGTGCTGATCGGTGCCCGCAGTTCGGCGGATGTGATTTTGGATGATGTGTATCAGGCGGCGGGTTGTCAGGTAAAAATCGCCACCAATGACGGTTCTATGGGGCATAAGGGGTTTGTGACGGAATTGATCGACGAAGTCATTGCGGAAAATCCGGGCCGGGACCTTGTGATTTACGGTTGCGGGCCCAAACCCATGCTGGTGGCACTGGGGAAAATCATGAAAGCGAAAAATCTCCCCGGCGAATTGAGTTTTGACCATTTGATGGGCTGCGGCGTGGGGGCGTGTTTCGGCTGTGTGGTCAAAGTTGCCGCAGATACGCCGGAAGGCTGGGCATACGCACGGGCGTGCAAAGACGGCCCGGTCTTTGATATTGACAAGTGCTATCTGGATGAATAAAAAGCATTTTATCTGCATGGTGCGGCAGTTTTTTTAAATTTTGATTTGTATTTTGCGTGATTCGGGAATACTGTTACACCGTTGCGGAGAGTTTGACGGGAACATTTCAGTTTCAGGAGGATGCAAATGCACGGTATTAAAATCATTGCAGTATTGTTTGCCGGACTTTTTTTCAGTATGGTTTTTGCCGGGGACCCCGGTGCTGTTCCTTCTGAAAAAACGGATGTTATCAGCCGGAGTGCAGGCTCCGGAAAACAAAAATGGATGCCGTTCAAAGTTTGCGTTCTGGATTTTACCACACTGGATATCGAAGGGCAGAAACGCTTTCTGGATCTGGAAAACAAGCCCATTGCGGTTCCTGTGCAGAACAGTTTGAACACTGGCGACCGTCTGTTTATGAACAGCATCATGCAGGGATTTGTGCGTCTGATAGATGTTTGGGACAATACTTCCGCCAACCGTACCAACCGGGAACTTCAACTGGAGGATAACCGTTTTGAACGGGAAAAAGCGTTGTCACTTTATCAAACCATTGTAAAAGGCAAGGCAAGACCGGTGGTGATCGGGGCGGATTATCTGACGGCGTATCTGGGGCGTTATCACGGGGTTTTCGGCTGTGTGGAGTCTTCCGTTATGGCATCTGCCATGCAGAAATTGCAGGCATCTCCGGATTTCCCGAAAGATTTTATGCTGCGCCTTGCCCGGGAAACCGGGGCGACCCATCTGATTTACGGCACTGTATCCGATATGCGCGTCCAGTCAAAATCTTTCAAAGGCTACGGGATCGAAACCAAAAGCCTGCTTTACCAGCTGGATGTGATCATCAAAATGGTGGATCTGGCCGCCCAGCATACTGTTTACAGCAATGTTTATACCGGAAGTTACCGGGAACAGCGTCCTGTAAGTACCGGGGCGATCGACCATGATATTTTCCAGAATCTGATGAAATCCGCGCTGGAGCAGGCGGCGGAAGATCTGTACGATCATTGCCGTCCCGGTCGGAAAAACAAGATTACCGTAACGCCGATGCCTTATGTGGTAAATGTGGTTTTGTCCGGCGGCATGTTTTTCAAGGCGGAAAAGGCGGAAATTTTTGTGGATGGGGTCCGCGTCGGCAATGGCGGGAGTTCCTTTCTGGTCCCCGCAGGAAAACATACGCTGAAAATCCAATGTCCCGGTTATAAGGAAAAACTTTTTGATGTCCAGATTGCCGGGGATCAAACGCTGAATATCACACTTGAGAAATAGGGAGGCGGGATCATGAAGATGAAATATTTTCTTTTTGCGTTGTTGACGGGGTTTTGTCTGATTTCCGGCGTGGCGGCGGCAGATAAACTTGCCGTGGCTGAACCGGTGGGCAAGGGCGGCGTGAAAGCCGCAGAGATAGAAGCCTTCTGGGGTATATTGGAATCATCCATCCGGTCGGAAGAGTATAAACTTATTTCCCGCGGAGCTTTGAAACAGATCCTGACGGAGATCGGGCTTACCACCAGTTCCGACCTTGTTGATCTGAATTCCACCCAGAAAGCCAAACTGGGGCAGGTCGCAGGGGTGAAATATATTCTGGTTTCTGAAATCGCCAAATTCGGCAGCCGGTTGAACTGTACCATCAAAATTCTGGACTCCTCCACCGGCGAGATCGATCAGGCACGGACCGCCAATTTGCGGGTGAAAGATCTGGATGAACTTGCCGATAAGATCGAAGCGGCATTGCAAACCATGCTTTCCGATGAAAAAGATGCCGCTATCGTGGCGATCCTCAAGCCTGTTATCCAGGTGCGGAATGCGCCCGGTTATCTTGCCGGGGACTTCAATTCCCGGCTGGAAAATGCGCTGTTGAACAAGGGCGTGCAGCTGCAGAATCTGCAGTCTGTGGAAAAGATCCTGCAAAGAAACGATCTGGATAAACTTGAAGAACTGGAACCCCGGATGTATGTCAAGGTCGGCAAACTTCTGGAAGTGAAAATGCTTTTGCAGCCGACCATTACCCGGTTTGAGATCATCGGGAAGAAATACCATGTTTCCGAAACCGGGGCAAGCGGTATCCGTTACACGGGGGTTCTGGAAGGGAACATCCGGCTTGTTTCAGCACAAAACGGCAGGCTTCTTGCCAGTGTTCCCTTTGAAGAAAATGTCCGGTTCCGCAATTTGAGCCACGAAATGAAAAAGGACTGGACACTGGACGATTACGGGAAATATCTGATCAAAACGGTCCTTCCGGCGAAGATCGTTCCGGAATTGCTGAAAGTTCCGGCTTTGACAGGAAAGTAAAATGTTTTCCTGCACGGTCAAATCCATTCTCTTCAGCTGTGCGGCATTGGTTCTTGCCGGGTGTTCGGTCATCGAAAATTCCCACCGGCAGAAAGAGCCGATGATGGCAGACTATATTGTCGGGAAAAATGCCGGAGTGGAGGCGTTTGTCGCTGAAAAACTGGATCCGGAGAGTTGGGGCAATGTGGTCGGTTCCGGCGATGAGATCATGTGGCGTCTGGAATCCGGCAGTATCCATTTTCATCTCGGGAAATTTAAAGAAAGTGCGGAGCAGTTCCGTCTTGCGGAAGAGTTGATCGCCTCTTATGATGAACGGGCCGTGGTCAGTCTCCGGGATGCCGGAAGCGAAGCCGGGGCGGCGGTGACCAATATGAATGCTTTGCCGTACCGGGGCTTCTGCCGGGACAGGATAGCATTGTGTATCTACAAATCTCTTGCCTATCTGGGGGAAGGCCGGGAGTCTGCCTTCCGGGCACAGTTGAGAAGATTGCGGAATGAGCAGAAAAAGATCCAGGCGGATTATGCTGCATTCTTTGAAGCGGAACAGGCGGAACTTCAAAAGGCAAGAAAGGAAAATGAGGCTGTTGCCAAAGAAAAAAATCCGGACAGGACTCCGGAACAGCTGGCGGCAGAGCCGCAGAATGCTGTTTGGGCGGCAGAGTTGAAGAATATCAACGAAACCGCCCATCGGGGGTATGCCGAATTTCTGAATCCGGCGGCGATCTTTCTTTCCGGGCTGGGCTCTCTCTGGGACGGCAGATATGACAATGCCCGGATCGATTTCAAACGGCTTTATGAAGCCATGCCGCAGAATCCCATGACGAGGCAGTATTATGTAACAGGTTTGCGGATGGCAGACCGTCCGGTTCCGGCGGAATTGCAGGGAGTCCCTGCATTTGATTTCCCGCTGGAACGGAATTGCGTGTATGTTCTTTTGGCCAACGGCCGGGGGGCGGCATTCCGGCAGATTGGCATTCACTTTCCGGTGATGACGGCGTGGCCCGTTTGTGAATTTTATCCGGCGGCGTTTCAGAAATTGAAGGTTTCCTCCGGAAGAAAGGTGTATGAGTCTATGCTTCTGGCGGATATGGACGGCATCATTGCCCGTGAATTTCAGGAGCGGCTGCCCGGTATGATCACAAGGATCATTTTAAGTACTGCCATCAAGGAGGCTGCGTATTATGCGGCACTTGCGGCGGCGAGGGAGATTTCCGACTCTTCGGTGCGTGCCATTGCCATGATTTCTGTGGCGGCTCTCGGGACGGCGTACCGTGCGGCGGTCAATACGGCAGATACCCGCAGCTGGGAACTTTTGCCGAAAGAGTTCCAGCTGACCCAACTGCCCATGCCGGGGAACAGGTGTGTTTCTCTGACTCTTGAAGGGATGCAGACGCAGAAATGGGAGGTGCAGATCCCGGTGCGGGCAGAATCTGCAATTATTTTTGTATCGGCAGTTAATGAAAAAAATATCAGGTATCATGTGTTTCCTTTGGGCGGGAAATGATGTTTCCGCAGAAGGGTGAAAAAGATAACCGGAGGTCCAATATGAGTATTGGTAAAAATCTTGCCGCAAGTGCGGTACTGGTGCTGGCGTGTCTGACAGGTTGTCAGAACACCGTCAATACGGTGGAAAATGCCGAAAAGACCATGCAGCAGAATAACATTCAGGACAAACGTTTTGTGACGGACGGTTTTTTGAGGGGCCGTCTGGCGTTGAAAGGGATTACGACCTCCCGGACGCCGGATGGTTTTATGCGGGCGCAGTTGGAAGTCATGAATATGCGGACAGGGGTATTTGCGCAGGCGTGGAGCGGTATCACCGGCGAAAATCCCTACAAGATCCGTTATAAATTCACCTGGTTCACCAGTGATGGCATGATGGTGGAGTCGGTGCTTTCGGATTGGCAGACGGCGGTCATCATCCCCGGGGAATCGCTCTTTTTGCAATCGGTTGCACCCGATAAGAATTGTTATGATTTCCGGATCGAGCTGAAAGAAGCCAACAACTGAAAATAAGGAGCAGAAAAATGAAAATTTGTATGGTTATGATGTCTTTTGTGAGTGCGGTATTGCTGTTGACCGGCTGCCGGAGTACCACGACCACCATTTACGATCCGGGGACGACTGCGGTCAATATCCGGCATGATCAATCTGTTTCCAGCGAGGAATTCCGGCAGGTGGCTGTGGCGGCGGTCAACAGTGCCATGACCAATGCCCGGTTCAACACATTTCTGCGGAAATACAAAAAAGAACAGAACGATCCGGATGCCATTCCGGTTTTGAAACTGGATAAGGTGGTCAATGATACGGACGATCCGGATTTGAATGTGGGTGAAATGACCGATATGATCAATGAAGCTTTGCTCAATGCCGGAAAAGTGGATGTCACCATGGCGGAAGGCACCGGAAGAAGCAAATCCATTGCCGCCTCCCGTGATCTGGAGGATGATGAAAATTTTGATCAGAAGACCGTTGCTCGCCGGGGAACGCTTCAGGCGGCCCGCCTGGTGTTGCGGCCCAAAGTTACTTCCAATACCGTAAGCGACGGCGGCAAAAAGGCTGTGGTACGCACTTTTGTGATGGATATGGCGGATATCCATACCGGTCTGATCATGTGGAAATTCACCAAACAGCTGGGTTTCATGCGGGAACGCAATACCTTTGGCTGGTAAGAAAAAACAGCACATGGCAGACTGAATGAGCCATGTGCTTTTGATCCGGTTACGCCGGCGGGAGTTTTGCCCGCCGGATCTCTTTTCAGAACAGGCCGGGGATATTCAAGCCTCCGGTGACTTCCGCCATTCTTGCCTGGGCGGCATTGCGGGCGTTGTCCAGCGCAGAACGGACGGCGCACAACACCTGATCTTCCAGCAGTTCCCGGTTATTCATGGCTTCCGGGGCAATGGTGATGGCTTTCAGCTGGAAATCCCCGGAAACCACCGCGCGGACCTGACCGCCGGGAGCGGAGGCTTCGTACTCGGATTCCGCCATTTCCTGCTTCATTTTTTTCATGTTGTTCTGAATATCTTTGGCCTTCTGCATCAGTTTGGCCATTTCTCCCAAATTACCGAACATTTTTATTTCTCCTCTGTAAAATCGGCTCCCGCCTGTTGAAAATCTCTGACAAAATCCGGATAGGTCACCGAGGCGGCTTCCGAACCGTGGATCACCGTTTCTCCTTCCGCCGTCAGTGCCGCCACGGCAAGAGCCATCACAATGCGGTGGTCGCCGTGTCCTTCCACTTCCGCTCCGTGGAGTTTGCCGCCCCGGATCACCATGCCGTCCGGCAATTCCTCCGCATCGGCCCCCATTTTCCGCAATTCCTGCGTCATGCACCGGATGCGGTCCGTTTCCTTGATCCGTGCCTGCGGGGCATTGACCAGCCGGGTTTCGGCTGGGATACATGCCGCCGCCGCCGCCATGACGGGCAGGGCATCCGGTGTGGCATTCAAATCAAATTCGCCGCCGTGCAGGGTCGCGGACACGCCTGCAAAACTTCCGTCTTCACTGATTTGCGCCCCCATGGCACGGAAAAATTCAAAACAAGCCTTGTCCCCCTGAACGTCTGTAAAATCCAGATTGCGGATCTCCACGCCGTCTCCGGCAACCATTGCCGCCGCCAGCGGGAAAAGTGCCGTGGAAAAGTCCGCCGGGATCACGGCTTCAAAACTTTGATATTTCTGTCCGCAGGGAACCGTGTAATGCAGTTCATCTTCCGAAACCGTGTAACGGATCCCCAGATGATCCAGCCATTTCAGTGTCAGTTTGACATAGGGTCTTTCGTTCAGGAAATCCAGATCGAACCGGCAATCCTTTTCCGCCAGCGGAGCGGCAAAAAGCAGACTGGAAATAAATTGGGATGTGGACCCATCCACTTTGGCACTGCCCCCTTTCAGCGGCCCGCATACCGTGACGGGGCAGCGGCCATCGTGGCTGGAACATGTTGCTCCCAGACTTTCCAGGGAAGAAAGCAAGCCCGCCATGATCCGGGTACGCAGTGATTCATCCCCATCCAGCGTAAGCTGCAAATTTCCTGCTGCCGCCATGGAGGTGAAAAAGCGCAGTCCCGTTCCGGAATTTGCCAGATCGAGCAGGGTTCCCTGCGGGGCGTGATATTTTCCTCCGGTTCCCGTGCAGTACCAGTCCCGGTTTTCCTCCCGGACGGTCATCCCGAGGGTTTCCGCCGCCTTGCGTACTGCAAGAGTATCAGCAGAATACAAAGGTGCCGTCAGTTTGCTGGTGCCCTCCGCCGCCAGTGCCGCCATCAGCCCCCGGATGGTGTGGGATTTGGAGCCGGGAACGGCAAATACGCCCCGGATCCGGGATGGCCGGATATGTAATTTCATGAAGAAACACTCCTCTCTAACTTGCATTTATGCTCTGATTGTATTAATTTACTTGAAAAAGGTGTTTTTTTCAAATAGGATTTCTATGAATATTACGATCATTTCCACCGGTACCGAGTTGTTGCGCGGGGCGGTGGTGAATACCAATCTGGCGGAGATGGGCAAGCGTTTGCTGGCCATTGCCGCTCCTGTCCGCCGTGCATTGATCGCCGGGGATTCCCGGCTGGAACTGGTGAATGCGCTGGCATCTGCGGTCCATGAGGCGGATGTACTGATCCTTTCCGGCGGGCTGGGGCCCACGGAAGATGATGTGACAAGGGATACGGTGGCGGAATTTTTCGGGCTGAAACTTTTGCGGGACAATCATCTGGCAGACGGTTTGCGGCGCATGTACCGCCGCCGTCATGGGGCGGGCCCCATTCCCAAAGGGCTTTTCCGTCAGGCGGACGTGCCGGAAGGGGCGGAAGTTCTCCCCAATGCGGACGGCAGTGCTCCCGGATTGTATCTTGCTGTAACATACGGCGGGCGGAATGTGGATGTTTTTCTTCTGCCGGGGCCTCCCAATGAATTGATCCCCATGTTTGAAAACTGCGTGCTTCCCCGGATTGCCGGGGATGGTTCCTGCCGGACGCTTCAACTTTTTGTGGAAGGCGTGGGCGAGCTTGAGATCGAAAGCCGTTTGCGGGAAGCGGGGTGCGTTGCAGAGCGTGCCTATTGCGCCATCCCCGGCGGGACCCGGCTTTTTCTTTCCGGCAGTGAAGCGGTTCTTGCCGATTCCCGGAAACGGGTGGAAGCGTTGTGGGGGGATGCTGTTTGTGATGCGGAGGATCAGGCACATTCCTGTATTGCCCGGCTGGCGGCAAAAGGTCTTACGCTGGGGCTTGCGGAGTCCTGTACCGGCGGGATGATTTCGGAAATGATCACAGCTGTTCCCGGGGCATCAACTGTATTTTCAGGCGGCATTGTGGCGTACAGCAATGAGGTGAAAAAGAATGTTTTGCAGATTTCGCCGGATATTCTTGAAAAACACGGAGCCGTCAGTGAGCCCTGTGCCGCCGCCATGGCGGAAGGGGCGGCAAAAATTTTGCAGGTTCCCCTTGCCGGGGCGGTGACCGGGATCGCCGGACCCGGCGGCGGCACCCCGGAAAAACCTGTGGGTCTGGTGTGGATCGCTGTCACCTTTTGCGGCAAAACCGTCACCCGGGAGTGTCACTTCCGGGGAGGCCGGGAAACGGTCCGGCGGCGCACTGCTGCGGCACTCTTTACCCTGATCCGGGAACAACTGGCGGAAGCCCCGTTGTGATTTCTTCTTTTTCAATGTAATTTCAGAGGTTTTTTTATGGCAAGCGGGATCAAACAGACGCCTTTATTTGAAATGCACATCACCCGGGGGGCAAAAATGGCGCCCTGCGGCGGATGGAATTTGCCCCTGCATTATTATGAGGGGATCGCGGATGAACACAAACATGCCTGTACGGAAGCGGCGGTGCTGGATCATTGCCACGCTCTCAAGATCCGTATTGCCGGAGCGGGAGCGGCTGAATCGCTGGACGCGCTTCTGGCTGTGCCGGTACTGGATCAGCCAACAGGGAGCTGCCGCAGGAATTTTCTCCTGAACGCTCAAGGAGGGGTGCAGGATGAACTTCTTGTCTGCGCCATGGCGGAAGAGGATTTCTTTTTGCTCGGTCATGCGGGGAACACGGCGGAACTGCTGAAAAAGGCATTGCCGGAAGATTTGACATGGCAGGATTTGTCGGAATTGCTTGGCAAAATCGACCTTGTGGGGCCTGCCGCCTGTGCTGTTCTGGAAGAACTGGATGTTCCGGAGGGTGATCTTCCTGCTCCCGACGGCTGTAAATCTCAGGTTGTGGCGGAGATCCCCTGTATCCTGATCCGTACGGAAACTGCCGGAATGGCGGGTTTCCAATTCTGTTTTGCCGCAGATTACGCAGAAGATATGTGGGAGATTTTGCTGGAGACCGATCCAGTGCTTCCTGCGGGGCAGGGGGCGTGGGACGCTCTCCGGATCGAAGCGGGGCTTGCCCGGTTCGGCAGTGAGTTGACGGCGGGGACATCGCTGATCCATGCCGGACTTGCTCCCCTGCTCCGGTTGGAGGAATTTCCGGAGCGCAGTTTTGCGGGGAAAGAGGCTTTGTTGAAGATGCCGGAAAACCGCAAACTAATAAAGATCCAACTGGATGGCCGCCGGGGAGCCCGTGCGGGAAGTGAAGTTCTGGTCAACGGCTCGACGGCGGGGAGAGTTACCGGGGGGGCCTATTCACCCCTTTGCGGTTCCGCTGTGGCGTTTGCGTGGATGGATACCGCCTTTGCCGCACCGGGAAATGCAGTGGAGATCTCCGCCGGAAATGTCGTTCTTGCCGGAAAAATCCTTTGAGTCGGAGTTGGTTATGAATTTGATGCTTCTGGAAAAAGAGGATTTTCAGGACGGGGTCGCCGTGATCCGTGGGCGGCGTTTTACCCACGCTATGGAGGTATTGAAAATCGCCCAACGCTCCGGAGAGTGCAAAGCCGGTGTGGTCAACGGTCCTGTGGGGAAGGCCGTTTTACTGGCGGTGGACGAAGCCGGGCAGGAAATGCGCCTCTGTTTTGAGCCTGCGGGGATGCCGCCGCCGCCGCTTCCGCTGGAACTGGTCTGCGCCATGCAGCGACCGCTGACATTCCGCAAAATCATCCATGCCGCTGTGACTATGGGCGTGAAAAAAATCTATTTTTTCCATTGCCGCAAGGTGGAAAAGAGTTACTGGTCCAGCCCGCAGGTCTCGGAAGAGGCCGCCATGGCGGATGCCATGCTGGCACTGGAACAAACGGTGGATACGGTTCTTCCGGAATTTCATTATTATGATAAATTCAAGCCCTTTGCCGAAGATATTCTTCCCGGGATCGTTGCGGGGAAGCGTTTTCTGGCGGCGCATCCGGCGGGGGCGGCGCCCTGTCCGGTGGACTTGCAGGAGCCTGCTGTTCTGACCATCGGCCCGGAGGGGGGATTTACGGACTACGAAACGGAAGTCTGGAAAAATGCCGGAGCGGAACTTGTGACCATGGGCCCCCGTATCCTGCGATCGGAAGTGGCCGTTCCCGCTCTGATCGGCAGGTTGTACCCCGGCCGGTGATAAAACAGGGCGGGAGTGACACATGATCGCGCGGGTGCCGGGGCTGCTTCCTGCAGTTTTCTCTCCCCCTGCATGCGGTTGCGTGATTTTTGGGGTTTTCTGCTGAAAAATAATTTGAAATTTCAAAATTTATGGTGTATAATATTCCCGTGTACGGTTTTTACCGGCAAGTATAAATTTTTCCAACCCTATCAATAAAAAGAAGGAAAGAGAACATGAAAAAAATGTTGACCTGGTGCGGGCTAATGAGCCTGTGCGCACTGGCAACCGCTGCGGAATGTCCTGCGGCGAAGAATGTGATCCAGCCGTCTATCGGCGAATCTCTCTGGGGGCTGCCGACCATGTGGTGGGCCGCCCCGCTGGCATCCATCCTGGCTCTGCTGGTGGCAATGAGCTTCTACAAGAAGATGATGGCCGCCACTCCCGGGAATGAACGGATGTGCGAGATCGCCGGTTATGTGCGTGAAGGTGCTATGGCGTACCTGAAGCGTCAGTACCGGATCGTCGGTGTTGTTTTCGCTATTCTCTTTGTTATTTTTGCTGTTCTGGCGGTGTTCGGCATCCAGAACCCCTTTGTTCCGGTGGCGTTTCTTACCGGCGGGTTCTTCTCCGGTCTGTGCGGTTACATCGGGATGCGTACTGCTACTGCCGCCTCCAACCGTACTGCACAGGCGGCCAGCGAAGGTCTGAACCGCGGGTTGCAGGTTGCTTTCCGCTCCGGTGCCGTCATGGGTCTGGTGGTAGTCGGTCTGGGTCTGCTGGATATCTGTTTGTGGTATCTTATTCTTGACAAAGTTATTTACACCCCCTGCAATATGGCCAACGGCTTGAGCATTTGCGGGCTGGAAATCGTGGAAAAGGGCTGCTCCACCATTGCCAAGTACAGCCATATCACCACCACCATGATCACCTTTGGACTGGGTGCTTCCACCCAGGCAGTGTTTGCCCGTGTGGGCGGCGGTCTCTACACCAAGGCCGCTGACGTGGGTGCTGACCTTGTGGGTAAAGTCGAAGCCGGGATCCCGGAAGACGATCCCCGCAACCCCGCCACCATCGCTGACAATGTCGGCGACAACGTTGGTGACGTTGCCGGTATGGGTGCTGACCTCTATGAATCCTATTGCGGCTCCATCCTTGCTACGGCGGCTCTGGGTGCTGCTGTGGTGGTGGAAAATCCCGAAATGGATCCCCTCCGCATGGTGCTTTCCCCGATGATCGTTGCCGGTTTCGGCACGGTTCTCTCCATCATCGGTATGAGTCTTGTGAAGTGCAAGGAAGGTGCTTCCCAGCGTAATCTGCTGCGCGCACTTCTTACCGGTACTCTCGGCAGCTCTGTCCTGATCCTGGTCGCTGTTGCGTTCCTTGTCTGGATGGGCTTCATCTCCTGGGGCATCTTCGGTTCTGTGGTTGCCGGTCTGCTGGCAGGTGTGGTCATCGGTCAGGGTACTGAATACTACACCAGCGACGAATACAAGCCCACGCAGGGTATTGCCGCCCAGGCGGTCATGGGGCCTGCCACCACCATTATTGACGGTCTTGCCACCGGGATGTACTCCTGCGGTGTGCCGGTCGTGACGATCGTGATCGGTATTCTCTGCGCCTTCGGGTTTGCGGGCGGTTTCTCCAATTTCTCCATGGGTCTCTACGGTATCGGTTTTGCCGCCGTGGGTATGCTTTCCACGCTGGGTATCACGCTGGCGACGGATGCTTACGGTCCCATTGCGGACAATGCCGGCGGCAACGCTGAAATGTCCGGCCTGCCCCACGAAGTCCGTGAACGCACGGATGCTCTGGATTCTCTGGGCAACACCACTGCCGCTACCGGCAAGGGTTTTGCCATCGGTTCTGCGGCTCTGACCGCTCTGGCTCTGCTGGCAAGCTTCCTGGAAGAAGCCCGTCTGTGGAACGGCAAACTGGGTCTGGTCAAGGCGGAAGATATGGCGAATGCCGCCGGTTCTGCCATTGAGCGGCTGGTTGCCCAGTATGAATTGCACCTGATGAACCCCCTGCTGCTCTGCGGTATGTTCATCGGCGGGATGATGGCATTTGTTTTCTGCGCCATGACCATGAAGGCTGTGGGCCGCGCTGCCGGTTCCATGGTGGAAGAAGTGCGCCGTCAGTTCAAGAGCATTCCCGGCATCATGGATGGTACTGCCAAGCCGGATTATGCCCGTTGCGTGGAAATCTCCACCGCCGGTGCCCAGCGTGAAATGGTTGTGCCCTCCATGCTGGCGATCATCGTCCCGGTGATCACCGGTCTGGTGCTGGGCGTGCCCGGTATCGTGGGGCTGCTGGCTGGCGGTATGGTTTCCAGCTTCCTCCTTGCCACACTGCTGAACAACGCCGGCG